>NZ_JBEOPJ010000010.1:0-185446 GCF_040309945.1 Shewanella sp. AC34-MNA-CIBAN-0136
CTTTATTATTGAATTTGAAGAACGAATTTCAGATTATATATAAATTAGGTAGTTACACAGAATCTGTTACAGGGTCATGGCAATTGCACCATCATCCTAATTGTTTACTATTACACATTATGAGAGTCTGAGTTAGTTAACTTGAAATGGTCGCATAATCATGTGAATCGCTTGGGTAATGGTGTCCCAGTGTTCATTCGTTGAGTGTAATAACATCTGCACATAGCCAAAACTCAAACGCGATTATCCTGACTTACAATACATCCTCATTAGCGAAAGTACTATTAGCTACACTTATGATGACCAATCGATAAAGTAGGAGGTCACCATGGTCTCATCAAACAAAAAAAATCATAGCGGAGTCAAAAAGCCTTTTCGGCTCGAAGAGATTTGGCGTATTCGAACTAGGCTAGAAATAGAAAATAGCCTTATGCAACTAGCGTTACTCAATTTGGCAATCGATAGTAAACTCAGAGCAAGTGACCTACTTCCTCTGAGGGTTTGTGATATATCGTCACAAGAACGAATGTTTGCAAGAGTTAAGCTTATTCAGCAGAAAACGGATGTTGAAGTCCAGTTTGAAGTCACTGCTAGAACTCAACAAAGTCTGATGAAATGGATTTTTGTCGCAGCTCTAAAGACAAGTGATTATTTATTTCCAAGCTTAAGACGAAATGAGCAACCGATTAGCTATTCGTATTATCGTTCTCTTGTCAGGTCGTGGGCATCAAATATTGGTCTAGATCCTAACTTGTATGGGACTCACTCAATGAGACGAACCAAAGCAACATTAGTCTATGCAAAAACTAAGGATATTCGAGCCGTCCAACTTTTACTCGGACATACTAGAGTAGACAACACAATTCGTTATCTTGGTGTTGAATTGGAGGATGCTCTTACACTTTCAGAATCTACTGATTGTTAATACGGTATGCCCCCAGAACCTAAGGCTATTTTTCGTGGTATTCTGACTATTAATCAATGACTTATAATATCTTTGGGTCATATATATGTAAAGAATTTATTGATTGAAACTAATCACTAAAAACACCTGTATATCGAGCTTTGCTATACTTATTATAATGCAAACCATATATTTTAGAGTATAAAATCTAACTCACTTTTGTCCATTTTTGGGTCAGCGACATCTTCGCTGACTCACTTATGCCCCACTATCATTTTTGAACATATGCTTGGCAACAACTACTTAAACTAATTAAGCCCTACTTTAACTAATGTCAATAACAACAATACTTAGCTACTGCTTTTTGAGCATGAAATTGTATTAGTCTTAGGCATCGCGAACCTACACCTCAAATTCACTATAGCGATATCGTGTTACTGTTCAATAACTTACAATATTTCAGTGGTTGTTTTTAACACTTTTATGGAGTATTTTAGTCACTAGAAAATCAAAATTTATACTCATAAAGGAGTTGATAATGAATGAGCATGAGAGCAAGCATTATATTAATGAGTTTGAAGGAAATTTTGAAAGGTATATGAACAGCATATCAGCATTATTCATAAACTCAGGAAAGTAAGCGGCTAGAGCAGCTGTACAAGCCTTAGTCGATAGCTATTTTCTAGAAAAAGGTGAATTGAGCCCACTAATACCTAATTTCAATACTCTGCTAATGCTAATAGAAATTACAAATGCAAGCTATGAAAGCTCAGGAGAGTATCAAAGCTTAAAAATATTAGAGACTGCAAAATCATTAATAAGTTTAAGCGTTAATGGTTAAATGTTCAGAGGTTTGGATAGCAACTCATTACTCTTAATTGACATCATCAAGGGATAAGCTTATGAATAGGTTACTAGCAATATCACTAGCAATATGCTCATTTTCAGTTGTATCAGTAGAACGTCTAACCTATGAAGAAGCTCAAATTAAAATAAATAAATGTGAGGAGGTTGCATTAATTGCGAGCAGCATGCTAGCTGCCGCTACCGTTGATAATATTCCGAAAGAAGAGATGGAAACCAAATTGAGTAGATTTGAAGCATCATCTGAAAAGGAGAGAAAGGCGGTTAACTTTATTAAAATAGTAATGGCTCATGCATATAGAACTGCTAAATTAGGTTCTACAAGTGGGTTCACTGAATTCTATTATGATACTTGCTTAAATAACTTCGACAAATTTAAAAACCTATAACTACTTATATTTATATATATGGACTAAGACAATGTTTTCAAAGTTAAAAAGGTTTTTCATAAAAAAGAAAGAGCTAATCAAGTTTAGATCTCTTGATGAATACTTTATGCGTGAGCTTACGGAGTCTTCATTCAGTTTACTTGAACATGAATACCTGATCCTGCGTCACTTGAAGCATGAAGAAAAGCTAGATCTAGAAAAAATATGCACAGAGTTTAGTGTCGGTATGGATGAAGCTAAATCCATCTTTTCTCAAATTAGTAAAATATATTATAAAGCTACTTGTGATAAAGCATGGGATGACGCTTACCTTAAAATGTATAATACGGGTTTGGTAAAAGAAGCCACATTGATAAGTGCGCAGGACTGTGGACACAAGCATTGTTTTTTTTGTTCAGGAAAGATGAATGAAAAGTTGCCAATAACAACGGAAACATATTTAGCCTTTCAAACAGAGTGCAGGTGTAAACCGTATAAAAAATCATTTTTCAATCCTGTTATTAGCTTTAAGTAGTGCTTCTGATATGTGTTTAGAGATAATCAATGAGAAAACAGCAATTACCTAGGTTTCAGAAGAAAATTTATTCAGCGACCATTGGCTACTTAAATCTTTTGGAACGCAAAGAACTCCTGTCTGTATCAATAAATCTGAGCAACTCCCAAGTTCCCTATCTTCTCCTATTCGGAGAAGTATTCTTACGTTGCAAGATACTTTGTATTCATCTTTAATCGTTGATGTTCATTCTTGGCTATTTGATCCTTCGAACGAATCATCGAATTTAAGCCTTTATAAACTGCTTAAGCAGTTGACTGATAAAGATACGAAATTCGACACAAAGTATCTTAAAAGCTACTATATTGCTGAGCCAAATGTAGTAAAAATCAACGAGCCTGCATCCCTTTGTCATGACACTTTTCATTGATAAACCCATGTCTTTAACTTCTAGAACTTTTTCATTGAGGTAATATATTGTGATACGAATTTATTTAAATTGTAGGAGATACAAATGAGCCAAGCTAACACTATCACTGAAAAACGTGCTATCGCACTAGAAATTCTAAGCAACAGAAACAGTATTAAAGGTCTGTTTTCGGAGCTTCATTATGAAGATGTTACCAAACTAGTAAACCGAGTTAATACAGTTTATAACGCACTCAAAAAACTAAAGGATACTGAGCAGGCTGAAAATGCAGCTAAAGCATCTAAGATTAAAGAAATTCAAGATTTATTGTTAGCACAAGGATTAACACTTGAAGATTTAGCAAGGCAATCTAGCGCATCAATTAAACCTCGCAAAAAACGTGTAGTAGCCAAACTTGAGTAGATAAATTGTTCCGAGCCAGCCGGAGCACTGCATCAACCTAGTTTTCGATATCTATGCTAATCCGTGAAAATCTAAATTAGATCATAGACGGACTCACACATGTCCAAAAATAAGTTAGTGAACAAAATATAAGTAAATAACACCTATTGCCTTACTTATAAATGTTGTAATAACTTATCCATATCCATATGAAACTTGAATATAATCTTACCATTTGTGATAATAACTTTCTAAAATCTAAAAGGAACTTAGATAAATGAATAATCAACAAAAAATATATGAAGTATCGGTCACTGATATTGAGGATGATTTAACTCGAATAACAGGTGACCGTACCCTCGCAAAAGCTCATGCTGAATCTCTTAGTATTTATTATCGAGGTGAAATTATTGACTCGGTAAAGTATAAAGAAGGCATAATTCCACAAGCAGACTTGCTTTTATCCCGAAGAGTGCGTTGGGAACACATGAAGATGCACTCTACTAAATTAGCCGAGAATATGTATGCAGCTAATCGTGGAAAGAAGCCTGATAATACTGCAGCTCATCATATTGTATCCTGGAGTGATATGCGTGCCGCTAGGTCTAGATTAAGATTAGCAGCTTTTGGTATAGATATAGATCACGAAGCCAATGGTGTTTACCTTCCTAGATTTCAAAAGCATGTCCCAATGGACTCAATGCCTGATGCTTATCCTCACTCAAAGATACACTCCGGTAAATACTATCTGAATGTTGAATACCTACTTGAAGATACTATAGCCGAAGGTTTAGGCCATCGTGGGATTATTGAAACGTTACGTGATGTAGCAGAAGACCTCAAGATTGGTGTATTTCCGATTAATTCATCTTTAACTGCAGCAGGGTAATAATAACTAATGACTTCAAAGTTTAATAAGGTATTTAGCGTATATCTTGACCCTGATGAATTTATGCTTCTGAGTGAATCCGCATTTGAGCATGTTTTGCAATTGACTGAAAATAGGTTGCTTTCATTTAACGGTAATACTCCAATGAAAGAATTTTGGGGGGTACTCAATGTTGTTTGGCAAGTTGAACCTTCGAACAAGCTGAAACTTAAAGTACCAGACATAGCTGGCTTAGGTGCCTCTACCTTTGTTGTTTCTCCAATGTATTCGCAGTTATTCCTTAATGATTTTGGAGAGAACATTGAGCTTCTAGAATGTAATAATGACGGCGCTAAATGGTTTGCATTTAATGTATTAGGGTTTGATAACGCCTTGAATGAAGAACTTAGTGAAAGAAATATGCGTAACGGTCGACCTGATAGGATTCGCAAGTTTAAGCGCATGGTATTTAACAAGAGTGGTATAACTAACCCCAATCTATTTAGAGTACGCGAAACGGGTCTTTTTTATTACACTACTGATGCCGAAAATAGCTTATATTCAATAGTTAAAAAAAATAATATTTCAGGACTCTTTTTTAAAGAAGTAGAGTGCTATTGAGAATAAGATTTTTGTTATTTTTTCATACTGAAAGCTATTGATGCCATTAAAGGTGATGTTGACCGAGAAAAAAGCTCCGCGTGTGAAGCTAGTTCTCTTATGAACCATAAAAAATATTCACTGAATCATATACATGTACAGAAATGAGCCTAGACACGTAAATTATTTATGCCCCAGAGTTTGCTAGCACTTGTTTAGTGAATCGAAAACTGACGAACGAGTTGCCCTACAAAATCTCATCTATTTGCCTAATGTTTGGCTCTACCGTAAAGCGACTAACAATGCATGGGTATACAGTCGTATATAAATTTAGATGCTTTTGAGTGTTTTTAAACTAATTAGTTTGCGCGTTTTTCCAGCCTAAAATTATCAAAACCTTTAAAATCATGTGAATATATTCCACCCAAGTTAGTTAATAGGTTTGGAAAATGCGCATGCGGGTTTTTCCGGATGGTGTATTTGATGAAAAGCTGATAAGTTCTTTTCATACAGATAGTTAACGGTGCGCGTTTTCACTGGTCTCATGAGGTAAACGCGCAACCCACAAATACTAAGACGTTAGGCGAAATCGAGAGAGTCCGAATGTTTTCAAGAACAACAATACTTGAATTGATTAAGGCGTTAAATTTTAGAACGCACGATGAGGTTGAGCGTTTCGTTTTCGAGCTTGAGATGGATGGAGTGGTAAAGGGTGAGTACATAAAACAAAAAGAGACCTCCATATCAAAATACTTGGTTGCAAGCGCTGGAGTAAAAGGTCCATCAGGTTCAGATCTGATGATAGACGTTGTGGAATACCTATTAAAAATCACGCCTTATTCTGGCTATGAACATACTGGTCTCGTTAATGCACTTGAAAAGGACGGTTTCGAACTCACAGAAACTTCTGTAAGAAAATCATTGCCCTCACAAATCCCTCTGGCAGAAAGTGAAGACAATCTTGTTAGAATTCTGAAAAAAAGGAATTTCAACATAGCTTTAGGCCACTATGAACAAGCTATAGCTGCGCATGGAAGAGGTGAATGGGCCGCAGCCAATGCCCAATTTAGATCATTTGTTGAAGAGTTTTTTAATCGCGTACACACATTAATTAATGCAGGGTCAGCAACAGATACCCAACAACGAAAAATAGAGCTCGCAAAAAGCGGCTTCTTTGATGCTCACTATAATGAGTTCCTATACAACGGTACAGGGTTTGTAGAGGGGTTTTGGAAACGTCTACATCCCCAAGGGTCGCATCCAGGTCTTTCTGAGCAAGCTGACTCAACATTTCGGCTTCACTTGGTATTGCTAGTAATACATTATTTTGCAGAGCGGCTAGATAGTGGGTTGGCCTAACAAGTGTAGCCATCCGACACAAATTGCAACGCGTTTTTTGGTATTCGCGTTGCTCACAATACACCAAAAAGCACGGAAGCTCCTAGATGATTTCCAAGATAAGTATTCAGAATATTGCTAGCTACAAAACTGCAACCATTTTGGCCACTGACAAAAAAGTGAATGTTGTTTACGGACTAAACGGTTCAGGCAAGAGCACACTTTCTAACTATTTGTACCAACCAGAAGCCCCCGAATATCACGGTTGCTCTGTTGATATGGCTAAAGATACATCGCTCTATGTCTACAATCAGAGATTCATCGAAGAAAACTTTTACGAGGCCGACAATCTAAAAGGGATATTCAGTCTCTCAAAAGAAAACAAAGATATTGAGAAAGCAATCAATGAAGCTCAAGCTGAACTAAACACACAGGTTCTTGTGGAAGAGAAAGAGCAACAAGTTGCTAGTGATGAAAAGGCTGTACTTTCAGCTAATCGATCAAGGGCATTTGATGTTACTTGGAACATTAAGCAGGAATTTACAGGTGGAGACCGAGTTCTAGAAGGCTTTCTGGATGGCCTCAAGGGCAACAAAGAAACCCTATATACTCATTTATCGTCCTTAACTAAACCTGCTGAGAAGCCGAATACGGATATATCTAAACTAAAGGCTGGTGTCGAGGCTTTAAAGGGAGATGCCGCTCAACAGTATTCTACTCTGAATCTTTTGGAGTTTGATGAACACGTAGTCGAACTTGATCCTATCTTTGAGGAGGCAATAGTTGGTAATACCAACAGTTCTGTATCGGCGCTAATCGAAAAAATGAAAAATTCAGATTGGGTAAAAAAGGGATTAGTTTACTTAGAGCCTCCATCTGAAAACGAGGCTAGCGCTTGTCCGTTTTGTCAAGAAAATACGATATCTCAAGAACTCGCCCAGCAAATCGAGAACTATTTCGATGAGTCTTATAGCAGTTCAATTGATAAAATTGAGAGTCTTTTATCCCGTTATTCCACTGCACTCGAACACCTCACTTCGCTTGACACCTACAAGTCAAACCCATTTTCAATTGAAGAACTATCTGCACTGACAGAACAGCATGGGAAATTAGCAAATAAATTGGAGCAGAATGCAAGACTAATAACAGCCAAGAAAAATTCACCAAGTATGAGAGTATCTCTTGAAAGCACTCTCACCGAAGTTGCGAACTTTAACGAGTTGTTAGAAGCAATAAATGCAAAAATTTCAAAACACAACGAAAAACTTGAGAATATTGGTGCCGAACTAAACAAGTTGAAGGGAGAGTTTTGGGGTTTGATGCGTTGGGATTACGACCAAACTATCTCGGCTTTAGATGCTCAGGTAGCAACTTCTAATCAGAAACTGGCTGAATCAAAGGAGCGAGAAAAAGTCGCTTTAGGCATTATCGCATCAAAGAAAAACGAAATTTCAATGCTACAAAAATCTACCGTTAACATTGAAGAAGCAATAGACAACATAAATTTAGGTTTGGTTCAGATCGGCATATCCGATTTTTCAATAGCAAAACACAATGACACACTTTACAAAATCGTACGCATTGGAAATTCTACGGCCGATTTTTCGTCTCTCAGCGAAGGTGAGAAGATGATCATCAGTTTTCTATACTTCTGCGAGTTATGCAAAGGTAAGCGAAACGCTACAGAAGTCCCAGGAAAGAAAGTGGTGGTCATTGATGACCCAATATCGAGCTTGTCTCACATATTTGTTTTCAATATTGGCCGGCTAATTAAAAGCGAATTCTTTGATTCAGTCTATTTTGAGCAAGTTTTTGTGCTTACGCATAGTTTGTACTTTTTCTACGAATTAGCAGACTCAAACCACAAAAAAAGAAATGAACACCAGAAACTATTTCGGTTATTCAAAAATGATGAAGGTAGCCAGATACTTAAGATGAGCTACGAAGAAGTTCAGAACGATTACCACTCATACTGGTCTGTAGTCACTGATTCGGCGCAGCCTCCCGCTCTCATAGCTAATTGCATGAGAAATATCGTAGAGTATTTTTTCAACTTTGTTCAAAAACAAGACTTGAGCAACGTAATCCAAATGCCAGAATTACAGGGGAATAAGCACCAGGCATTTTGCAGGTACATCAATCGGGAGTCTCATTCGCTTGGGCAGAATATTTTCGATTACAAAGAGTTTGACTATGAGTCTTTTCGAGAAGGTTTAAAGCTCGTTTTCGAAGTAACCGGCTATATTGAGCATCATGACAAAATGATACAGGTACTAGGGAAATAGCTTGTCAGCACATAGCAAAAGCCGTCGCTGTGCTGCGGGCGTTAATCCACAGAAATTTTAATCCGAAACTCACGAATTAGATTTAGGAATCTAGCTCGTTTCTGTCCAGGTACGTGACAGTAAAATGCAGCAGACTCGTTTATGCCCGAAGTTTGTTTCGAGCAACATAATATCAGCCCATACGTTTGTCGGTTGGCCTACTTTTAGTTATGTTCCACAAAAATAAGAAACTAAAATTGATTCAGTTGTTTAACTATTGACCTGGATGCAGGAATATTACAAAGTGTCCTTAGAATAAAAGTCGCTTTTAGGTTTAGATAGTTCAATCTCTTATGAAAAAAATCACGTCCTTTAGATATTTGCTTTTAAGTTTGCTCAATAATATTGTTTCATGGCTTGAAAGGTCTAACCATTCGGATATAGAACAATCTAAATTCGTGGATCTCGCACCAACTGATGAGGCTGACAAGGAAGGTATATATACCAAAGCGATTTTGTTTGCTACGAATAATACCAAGGTATTCAACATTGCTCTAACTGGTCCCTATGGTTCGGGAAAGAGCAGCATCATCCAATCCTTCTTGAAGAAGTATAGACGACCTGCGCTTCAAATCTCTCTAGCCTCCTTCATTCCCGAGGGTGATGTAGGGGAGAATAAGGTGAGTCGCCAAGAGATTGAAAGAAGCATCCTACAGCAAATATTGTACGGTGCTGACGCAAACAAACTTCCTCTTTCGCGCTTCAAAAGAATTCAGTCACCAGGAGTTTGGTCGTTTCTTAAATCTCTCTACATCATGTTTGGTGCTATTGCGCTTTGGTATGTATTACATTTACGAGAAGATATAATCAAAGGTGAATTTTTGGTTCCGTTTGAACTCAGCAATTGGTTCAATATAGTAGTTTTCTTTTTCGCAGCAGTATTCCTCTGGACAGTCCTGCATCACTTTTATGTGGCGAGTTTCGGTCTGTCACTCAAAAGCATTTCGTTGAAGGACGTTGAGATTAAACCTGCATCTGATGATCAGGCGTCCATATTAAACCGCCATCTAGACGAAATAGTTTACTTCTTCCAATCAACCAAATACGATCTTGTAATCATTGAGGATTTAGACCGATTTAATAATGCGGATATTTTCGTCTCACTCCGCGAAATTAATAGTCTCGTGAACGAGAACGCAGGTGTGAAACGTACTATCAGGTTCCTCTACGCCATGCGTGACGATATGTTTGTCAACACCGAGCGAACCAAGTTCTTTGAATTCATTATTCCCGTCATACCTATCATCAACACATCGAATTCGATCGACATGGTATTGGAGCAGGGAAGTAGACTTGAGCTCGATGGATACCTTGAACGGCAGTTTCTGAGAGAGGTCTCACGTTACCTGAACGACCTGAGATTGATTCGAAACATCTTTAATGAATACGCTATTTATGCGGCTCAATTGGAAATAACTGGAGAGAGTCTACTTGATGCCAACAAGCTTCTTGCGATCCTGATCTATAAAAACGTTTATCCAAGTGACTTTGAGCAACTGCACTGCGGCGCGGGTAATCTCGCCAAAATATTGAACCTCAAAGACGAACTCATTAGGCATGGTGAGGCGACGAATAGGGCCGAGATCCTGGGGCTTGAAGAGCGTCTTGAAATCGCGGAACGGCAGACTCCTTCGGACCTTAGAGAGTTGCGGCAAATCTACGCTATGGCTCTGGTTGAGAAGCTTCCTGCGAATACTTACAACGTTAGTCATGATCAGCAGACATTGTGTTCACTTCCTCAACTGGCCAGCCACGATGCATTCGAGAAACTGATTGAGACTTCACGTCTGTTCTACTACAACAACTATGGTAACCAAGGACATATCGATGCTTCTAAATTACAAAGAGAAGTAGATACGCAGAGATCTTACCTGCAACGCAAAGTGGAGATAGAAAATAAGGCGGCTGATAATAAGAACAAAAGCTTGCGTAGAATAAGTGAGCTCAAGTTAAAGATTGCAACGCTACGCACGACTAAGCTCAACGAGCTGTTGCGTTTGGCCCCCAATGGCCTGCAAGATCATTTCGAAACCTTCGGGGAAAACGGAGAACTTGCCCGTTTTCTGCTCCTAGAAGGCCATATTGATGATACTTACTATCAATACACCTCACTTTTTCACTCGGGCCGTTTGTCGCCAAATGACAATAAATTTCTGATCCAGATACGGGCATTTGTCACACCAGATCCAGGTTTCCCGATCGATAATCCACAAGAAGTTGTTGCTGCTATGCGAGATGAGGACTTCCGACAAAGCTATGTCTTGAACATCAAGCTTGTCGATAACCTTCTGAGGGACCAAAGCCGTTACCTTGACCAAACGAAGAAGCTTTTCGAGTATATCTCATCCGAATTTGAAAGCTGCGAGGGATTTTTCGATGCCTATTACACCAGTGGCAGCAATGTTGCCGGACTTCTTTCAGGACTAGCCAATGCATGGGATGAACTTATCCCTGCAGTTGTAACCAGCCCTAACAATATCTCCCACGTCACTCAATTGGTCGCAAGCCTGCCTGAAAAATCGCTCAAAATGTTCGCAAGGGATTTTGACGAGCTACCAGAATTTGTTTCGGCGAACCTTCCAGAGATTCTGGTTAGTTTACCTGAACTAGCATCGGAACGCCTTGCATGCCTAGACTTTGAAGTCAAAGATCTGGCTGCAATCAAAGAACACACTGAAATTGTACGTTTCATGTTCGAGAAGGGACTTTTCGCACTTACGATCGCAAACTTGGAATACGTTTACCAAATGATTTTAGGAGAGAACGATCTCGAACCACTACGGACGAGGAACTACACGACTATACTATCGATGAATAATCTTGCCTTATTGGAGAGGGTAGAACGCGATTTCGAGCGCTACCTGTGTGAGATCCTTTTAGAGCTTGAAGGAAATTCTGAGGAAGATATCCCCGCTATTTTAGCTGTTGTTTGCCAAGATACGCTTGAGCAAGATGATCTTCGGGAGTTCCTTGAACGGCAGATGATACTGTTGCCAAGTCTAGAGGGTGTGCCTGAGAAATTGCACCCGATGCTGTTTCAGTTAGGTAAGATTGAACCAACTTGGGCAAACTGTCTTGCTTTCATGGAAGATAACGTGTTCGAGGCAGATAGCCTGATTGGATATCTTGATCGAGATGTTGTTCGTGAAGTTATCTTGGAACACTCTATGCCTAGTGATTCTGCTTCGCTGAAGCTGCGTCAGTTCCTCCTCAGTGCGGGCTCGCTGTCTGATGCAGCCTATAGAGAATATGCTCACGCCCTGCCGAATTCGTTCAAGAACCCACCAAAAGAAATCGAACCAAACAAGCTTCAAATCCTGATTAATGAAGGAAAAATCACATTCACTAAGGAAAGTCTCGATGCATTCGCTGATCACTGTGATTTGCAGGTTTTATTCGTCGCGGTCAACATCGATTCATATCTTGCGGACTCTGACAGCTTTGCACTCGACGATGACTTTCTAGAGGAGCTTCTTCGAGCTGAAATTGATAATACAGCCAAGCTTGGGATAATTGAATTGATGGACCTAGAATTGCTTGTGGATCTTCCTAAGCGGTCAGCTATTATCGGCCCAATTATTATCAACACTGACGCCAATATATCCAGTATTAGTCGGAGTATTGCGCAATCTCTGATAAAACATTCTTCGCCCATAGCGACGCAAATCTCACTCTTCAACAAATACCATTCTCTTATGACAAATGACGAAGTTCGCCTTGTTTTGAGCAATCTACCTAAACCATTTTCAGAAATAAAAACAGGGTACAATTCGCCGAGATTGAAAAACACTCCCGAAAATCAGTATTTGGTCAAATGGCTTGATTCAAAAAGCATTATTTCGTCATCAACTGTTAGTTTGTACACTAACGAAATAAAAGTGAACCTCTATAGAAGGTAATAAAAAATAAACAATATAATCAGCCGCATAAGTATCGTGGCTGTTCAATATAGACTAGCTTCGCTTGCCCATGTACAAGCATTAAATGCCATAAATTATGAGCAAAGGAATAAGAGCCTTTAAAGGCGGCGATGTTAACTCATAAAAATATTAATCCGAAACTCATGGATTAGAGTTAAAAATCTAACTCGGAAATGTCCAAAAATGAGCTAGTGAATCACTCTGACCCAGTCTGGTTCACGGGCTGACAGTTCATTCTTACCGGCTTCTGGCTTGCAGAGATTGAAGTGCTAAACCGCGCTTAACAGTTCATTTACCATAAGTTAGATGTCGCCCTCGTTGCCTTACTTATCCTTGGTTAAACATTGCTCAACTCTGTGAGTTATTTGTTGGCCAAGGCGAGAATATGAGTTATTGAACTCTTAATTTCACAATGCTGACTTATAAATAACTCGGCTTTAACAGCATTTAGTGTTGGTTATTCGTACACATCACTAAGGGGATACGATGAGATTTTTGACTACAATGGGCTGTTTCACGCCTGCTGATATTGTTTTTTTAACAAATAATATATTTATGCTCTCGCCCTGATTTGTTGGTATGCCTCAATTATAGATTTTTCAGGATGACATGTTGATTATGTATGTTAACTTTGAATTGATCGTTATAAGTAATTTATGCTCTGAAAATATGGCAGCGCATAGATATTAAAATTTAAATGGATATTACTCTGTTCAAAAGGATGTCAAATGAGATTGCACGAACTACATATAAAGAACTTTAGAAAGCTCAAAGATTGTCACATTAAATTCCGAGATACTACATTTCTAATTGGCCCCAATAACGCGGGCAAATCAAGTGTGTTCTCAGCATTAAATCATTTGCATAAAAGCACAAATTTGGATAGAGAAGATTATTTAAAAGAGTATAACTCGGAAGAGGAAATTTATATTTACAAGGATGAAGTTGAAGTTATCGCAGAGTATCATAACGTTCCAGATGCTGCACATGGATGGGTGGGATTTAAGGGTAGAGTAGTTTCATCGCTAGAGAAATTAGCTAGCGAAACAGGTAATTCTATTGTTTATAAAAAAGTTTGGTCTTTGAATCAAAGCAAACCAAAGATATTTATGAAAGAATATCCCAGGACAAGAAGTCCTTTTTATGCCGCATGTGCAAAAGTATCTGATTTAGTCGGCGAAGATTATTCTGAAATTTTCCTTAAAGAACACTTTGGCGATGTCAACTTTGATAAAAGTCTTACTATAGCTATTAACAAACTAAAGCTCTTAGATTTACCTGCATGTTGGGATATTCAAGAACATGAAGAAGCTATTTGGGTTGAAAATCCAGGAGGAATACCCGGTAACGTGCAGTCTAAGCTTCCTCGGATTGTTGTTATCCCTGCAGAGTCTTGCATTGCTGAACTAACGAGTTCAGGAGGCGCATTATTTTCATTACTTAGCGATCTATTTGAGCAAGTTCGCAGTAGATCTCAGAATTATACACAAGCTCAGGAGTTTCTAAACAACCTTGCAGCAGAATTAGATCCAAATGATAGGACGACAGATTTTGGCATGTTAATCAGAGACCTTAACGGGATGGTCGGCAACTTATTTCCTGATTCCTCCGTTCATGTGAGTGCAACCCTAGATGTTCCTTATAAATCCATCAAACCACAGTTTAATGTTGAAATGGAGAGCAATGTAAAAACTGCTGTAAATTATCAAGGGCATGGGATGATCAGGGCAACTGCATTTCAGCTTTTGAGGTTTGTACAAGACTTTATAAATAAAAATGCGGATGAGCCCCGCGCCACAATATTTTGCTTCGAGGAACCTGAAATATATTTGCACCCAGCAGCAGCTAATCAAATGAGGGATTCATTGTATGACTTGGCTGGACCTAATTGTCAAATTGTAGCAACAACACATTCACCTTATATGGTTAATCTTGGTTCTGAAAAAAGTGTAAGCCTCACAAAATTTAACTTCACAGCATGCAATTCATCAACGACCAATTCATTTAATTTTGAGAATGCGTTTTTAACTTTGCAAGACGACGAAAAACAAAACTTGAAAATGTTGTTAAAAGTAGATGATTATATCTCTAGAATGTTCTTTACTAAAAAGTGCATCTTTGTTGAGGGGGATACTGAAGAAGTTGTTATACGTGAAACAATTAGAAGACTCTCAACTGAAGATAAGGCAAAAGTAGTCGGTAACTGTGAATTCTTGCGAGCGAGGGGGAAGTCAGTTCTAATATCTATCGCAAAATATCTTAATGCATTAGATGTGAATTATATGGTCATGCATGACCGTGACTCTGGTACGGTGGGCGCAGAAGTTATGAATGCGCCAATATTAGCCCAAACTGGTGAAGAACGAAGGATAATGATTGAGGAATGTATTGAAGATTTATTAGGTTATACCGCCCCAAACAGTGAAAAACCATATAAGGCACATCTTCACATTCAAAATAATTGGCCCAATAATTTTGATGGACTTCCGAATGATTGGAAGTCTACGTTTATCAAGTTATGCAGCCCATATTTAGACCATCTTAGATAAGTCATTTAAGGCCGTATTGCTGCAAGAAACTGCTGAATGCGGATTTAACCATAGATTTCCTAATATTCGTTTAGCTTTAAATCGTGCCAGTGAATCACTCTACCGCAGAGTGATTCACGCACTGAAGCCTGTCATAAGGTGTTCGTTTCTTGGGGAGATTCCCGAATTTTTATGCATATGTTGTAGAGCTTTTATAAATAAATCTGTGCCCATGAACACTATACAAATGTTTAGTTACAGCATTACCAGACAAGGAATTTAAAAAATGAAGATAGGAGCAGCGGCAATGACTAAACTAGCCGAAATGATTTGTGGTGACGAACCGTTCTCATTTTTCCCATATAGAAGCTCTTCATATTTAACAAGATTCTTTGTAGATTTAGATCTTGATTATTCGCACAATGGGTCGACAAGAAGGGTTTGGGTGAGAGAAGTTTTAGGTGAACTAAACAATCGTCAATCTACTGAAAACATGCCATCTAAGGACTTAGTTAAAGTCATAGAGTATTTGGTTCACCCTGATCATTTCTTATTCAATGAACACGTAGATAGGGCTAAATCCTTAGAAGCTATAACGGCTGTTTTAAAGACAAATGAGCTAGCCTTATCCATTCAACCAAATGGCACAGTCAAAGTATCTCCTCTTAACGGGGAGTTCATTTCTACATCTTATGACGAGCTTCCAAGTGAACGGATTATTACTTTTAAGCCTAGCGTCTTTCAAGTTCCAGAAAAGAAATTAAATGAAAATTTGATTTCCGTAATGATGCCATTCAATCCTGGATTCAATGGTACATATTCAGCAATTACTCGTGTAGCACAATATATGAGTCTTGAATGTTTACGTGCCGATGACATATGGGATAACTCTACATTCATCCAAGATATTTTTGATTTGATATTTTGCTCGAAAGTAGTGGTAGTAGACTTTACTGGCAAAAATCCAAATGTCATGTATGAAACGGGCATTGCGCATACCCTAGGTAAAACGGTCATCCCAATAACGCAATCTTTGCATGACATACCATCTGATTTAGGGCATCACAGAGCTTTAACATATTACCCCAATGAAGAAGGACTAAATAATTTAAGTGATGAACTTTATAAAAGGCTTAAAGTGATCTACAAACAAAATTAGCAGACAAATTGTGTTGTTGAATCACTCTGTAGTGGTTAAGAAATATTGGCCACCACTTTAGAAGCTAGTGATACATTTTCTAATCTTTTGAGTCTAAATTAGGTTGATGACTCTAAATCGTTTCTGTCCAGAAATGAGCCTAGGGGGGGGATTATTTATGTCGGGTAGACGACACTTGTTGCCAAGTGCCGCCCCCCTAAGAACCCAGCGTGCAACTTTCACTGCACTAGGCTCAAGCCTCCACAAAAGTATCGTTTGATACCCAGCAACTTATAAAGCAGTGAGAGCAGGTTCATTCCAAGCGTTACGAGTTTGCCTTTTCGATTTTCTCCTAGCCAAGTATTCTTGGTATTGAGGATCGAATGGTATAGCCGCACTTCGAATTTTCACATGTCTCTCAATAGGCACTTTGGCTATTTGGAATAGATTGAATTGGCAATCCATATCCTTGACCTTCTGCCAACCGTGAAATTGCCATTGGCCTTTTCGGTTGATGAAGTATTTAAGGGCTACCCAAGTCTTAGACTTTGTTGGGTGACGCCTTACTGCCCAGTGCCATAACGAATAGAATAGTTTGTGCCCAACATACCCGAATACTTGTTTAGCAACACAATGACGATAATAATTCGCCCACCCCCTTAGTTTCGGATTTATCAGTTTGATAAGGTCGTTAACAGGGATGGTTGCGTGCTTTTTGATGAGTTCGCGCAGGTTACTCAAGAACAACAGCGTGTTGGATTTACTCGGTTTAATGAGTAATTTTCCTTTGTACTTCCTATGATTGAACCCTAAGAAGTCAAAACCATTGCTGATGTGGGTAATATGCGTTTTCTCTTCGGAGAGTGTTAAGCCTCTTTCCGCTAAGAAATCAGCGATCAACGGTTTGATATCGTTCTCGAGCACTTCCTTTGAAGCGCAGGTGACGACGAAATCGTCGGCGTATCCAATAAAGTTGGCTCTGGCACCCTTTTTGAGTGCTGTAGACTTTATGCGCTGCTCAAGTCCAGCAAGAGTCATTAGCATCAAGGTGGGGGATATAACTCCTCCTTGTGGCGTGCCCTCATCAGTACGATAAAACAGCCCTTTGTCCATAAAACCAGACTTTAACCATTGTTCCAACATACGTTTATCGATGGCGATGTTATCAATTAGCCATTGATGCCCGATTTTGTCGAAGCAGGATTTGATGTCTCCCTCAAGAACCCATTGCGCTGATTTCTTTTGAACCAAGCATTTGAAGCACTGATCGACTGCGTCAGCAGTGCTACGATTGGGTCTAAATCCATAGCTGTTAGGGTCGGCAAGCGTCTCCGATATAGGCTCTAATGCAAGAAGGTGGAGCGCTTGTTGTGCTCTGTCTATCATGCATGGGATACCAAGAGGTCTAAGTTTGCCATTCTTTTTGGGGATATAGATACGCTTGAGTGGTTTGGCTTGATATGCCTTCCTGCTCAATTGATTTACTGCTTTCATGCGGCGGGTATCTGTATTCCAGATAACACCGTCTATTCCAGGCGTTTTACTGCCTTTATTTTGTGATACACGCTTAACAGCAAGAAGTTTTGCTGAACGCGAGTGAGTCAGTATCCACTGCAACGCTTTCGCTTTACCGTGTTTCCCTTCTCGTGTTGCCTTTGCAATACGCATCTGAAGCTTTAATACAGGCGGTTCAACGGATTTCCAGTCTATTGACTGCCATTGAGCGCTGTCAGGAGAGGCACTAATTTCTGTTGAAATCATCATTTGCGTTTCTCCTTGAATAAAGTTCTTCAAATTATCTTGCAACGGGAGACCAGTCGGAAGTGGGCTCACTTTCGTGACCAGACACAAGTCTGTATCTGCATCGTTACAATGCAGCCTTTGCTTTTTCCAACCTCCTATACCCACATCGCTATCGGCCAAATCAGCCTTCCCAAAGGGAGCGATATAGGCTTACCGTGTTCCGTATGTCGCGCAATGTCAGGTTAGATGCCCGCTATAGTGCGAAGAGCTTAACGATCACGAAAGAGCATGGGGCAATCTCTTTCCAACTCTCATGCCTTTTGGCTACAGCGTATTAACCACTTCCGCTGTTTCATCACATAACGCACCTTGCGCGGATTCACTTATGTTCATCATACTGACTACCTAGCACTCACCCAATTTGTGGTTATCAGGAGGATCGTTCTCTCACGATTTAGATCCCGATTGGTCTATAACCAATCTTCATTACATTGTCAGAGCCGCTACTTTATTCAGGCTCCTAGGTTCATCTGGTGATACAGATGGTTCACTCAAAAGCGGTGAACAGCGCTTCATACGACCTCACGTCGCACGCCCCAAAGTGTGTCAGGATAGATTAGACCCAATTTTAGTCATACTATAGAGTGGCTACTGTAACGGTGATGATTGAAAGATAAGAATTGATAATGAAGAATACTAAACTCAATATATTGCTCTCAAAATGTGACGCAACGGCACCAATAGCTGATGATTTAGCTGCATGGCTTGATTCTCCTTCTGGCGGAAATGAGATTATTACTTATTGCGAAGAGATGCCTCTGAGTTCTGATGATGAGTATCGTGCAGCTTTAAAGAAAATTGAAGGATTGTTTGATGCAATACCTAATACTGCTGAAGGTTCTGAGCTTGAAAAATGGATTTCATTAGTTGAATCATATGAAAATGAACACTTCCCAATGTAACTCACAGTTGTCCTGAAATGAGCCTAGACACATAAATTATTTACTCTCTATTACGTTTAGATTTTGATAATGAATGTGATGGCACATACTTCCTTCAACTGACTATGAATTTAATACTAGGTTTTATTGACGCTATTGAAGAAGTCAGTATGGGTCCGGAAAGTAAGCTATATAAGAGAAGACTAAGAGCTATTTTCCAACAAGAAAAGTAACAAAATCATAAAGACTCTTTAGTTGTGGCTGATGATTGACCTCTTTTGGTTTTTGTCACTTTATATGCAGGGCTGCCAATTAACCATAATGGATCAGGGCATCTGCTCATATTTCGATTTAATGATAATCATCATTAACATGGCTTACTATCTTTTTGGTCGTGGAGGCTCCCAAGTGAATGGGAGCCTGACTCATTTGGCTAGCCGCCATGGTGTCCGTGATGACCACCATTGCCGTTACCGCACTCATGCACTGTCTGCTGGCCTCCCTGTGTTCCTGTTTCTATAGTAATTGAACCAGAATCTTTGAACATGACAAATTGACCACTAGTCATATCATCGGTGACAGGGTCATCTAAATGACCTAAGCAGCTGTAGCCGACCCGATAGTTTCCAGCTGGCAAATAACCCATGGCAAAGTGCCAGTTGCCGTCAATATCCTGCATCATAGGACTTACCGCAGTCGGTAGAGTTACCGCCTCAGGAGGATTGGTTCTCATATCTGTCATTTGATCAATATTAGTTATCTCTTCAGGATACAGATAGGCCATGTGACTAAATTGTCCCCCAATCGGAGTCCGGTCGGAGTAAGTTGTCTCGCAATCGGCGATCCATTGAGGATCTACTTCACCCAACAAGTGGCCCATATACCGATTATCGACGGACCACATAGCTTGATGATCTAAATGGTATTCTCCTTGTTGATATGATAGGCCACGATATAAGTCAATTTCCATCGTGATGGAAATATGCTGGTCAGCTACTATTTCAAAATCTGAAACAGGAAGCTGCCCATTGTCAACATACAAACCATGTCGACCCTGGCCATCTTCAACATAGCAGCCGTCATTGCCATCGCCCTGTTGGATGGTGACATAGGCATCATGGTACTGACCCAGAGGTAAGTCGATATTATCGACTACAAGATGGCTATCCAATCCCTGAAAATCGAGCAGGTTAAATGCCATATCCTGTAAATCATGTCTATGGATTACCCCCTCAGCATCAGTCATGACCAGTTCTCCCATGACCATACCAACATGGGAAACTCCATCCATAGGTGAATCAGAAATAGCTAAAGAGAATTGTCCCTGAGGTAATACTTGTTCTGCTACCGTCACAGCACTATCTGAATCACTCCCACATGCGCTAAGTAAAAAAATAGAGGATAAAAACATTGTTCTACAAATCGTCATAAAGCCGCCCTGAGTATATGAAATTTATCTAATGATACCTATTAAGGGGTAGCTCTGGTAATTTCTTGAATATAAATGTGACTTAGAACAATGTATAGAATTAAGCTAGTACTGTTAATTAATGGAAAACGTAATATTTTCATTCAACTACAAATTGTCTATGTTTTAAAAGTTCAAAATGTCATATTAATAGTAAAAGTTTCCAATTTAAGTATTTGCTAATCAGATACTTAAACTTATTATTGGTTGTTGCATACAACGTGTTCTATTGTTCAAAAAATCTTGACTGTGAGTTTTTCAGAATGCTTTTCGTATTTTGGGGTATGTGCGGTTTTAGACAAAATACAGTATTCAAAGACATGGGGTTAGGGGGGGTTAACCATGTTATGAAATTAAATCATTCAGAGAACGCATAATTTACTACTGGAAATAGATAGTAAGTTGACTCTTTTAATAGACCTAGGATTGTGACTTATGTCATGGAATTAGATTCTAAAATTTGCTAAGGTTAATCACATAATTCAACTGGATACAATTGCATGACTAAGATTTTGTTAAATTTAGCAGTTATATTGACATTAATAACACAGTTATTAATGCCAAATAATGCTATGTCTAGCGAAATGTCCGAATCAAGTATGCAAACTAGCTCTATGTCACATTCAGTTATGATGGACAATGATTGTGATGATACCGATAACTGTTGTCCCGAAGATTCAAGCCACTGTATTAGCCATTGCCATGCAGTCGCTAATGCATTTGTTTTGTTATCAGATTCAAATTTAGTTAATGATCTATTCACAAGTTCTAAAGTTAACTCGACTTTATGGATATCAACTCCGGCTTCGCTTGGAAGTCAAAATCCCCCTCCAATTGCTTAATTCTTTATTTTAATTAACCACCTATATTAATTTATAAAGATTTTCGTTGCTCGTTTACTTATGAGCATCATAAAGCATCTGGAGTTTCTCATGAAAAAATTTATCGCAATTACACTTTTATCTGCTGTTAGTTCTATGTCTATGGCCGCCACTATTTCATTGCCGGACTATTTAGTATTTACATCCATTGATGGGCAGCCAACTGAACGGTCGAGCACAATTGATATCAAACAAGGACAGCATTTAGTCGAATTACGTTTTTTTGAAGTATTCACTGCGGGAGCAGATGATACTAACTTTGTTAAGTCAGACTCATTATATTGGAGTTTAAATTTAACAAATGATGAAGATATTCAGGTTAGTACAAAGGATATTTTATCTGCGAAAAATGCAAAAAGCTTCATTTCATCTCCAGTCATAACTCTTAATAGTGCAAGTATGAGTAATGAAACTGTCACCTTAGTAAATCACGAAGAATTGATGGCTATTATCATGAAGCAACATAGAAAAATGATGAGTCATTAGCACCACTGTGAGGGTGCTATTAATCTGCACCCTCAATTTATAAATAGACTACTAAAAAGTGGACGAGTCATCGAACCGCAAATTGGTGTCTGAAAATAAATTTAGTGTTTTCAGAGGTTTTATGAAGGTTAATCAATTAGCTAAAAAACTCAATGTAACCAGTGACACTGTTAGATTTTATACTCGTATAGGTCTACTCTCTCCCTGTAAGTCACCTGATAATGGATATAAATATTATGGCGAGAAAGATTTGAGCCGTATGCAATTTATCATAAGTTCTCGTCAGCTTGATTTTTCGGTTGAAGAAATTAAGTTGATTTTTTCTAACACTGACCATGGTGAAAGTGCATGCCACCTTGTACGTGAATTAGTAAAACAAAAGTTAGATGAAACTGAAGAACAATTTAATAAAACAATGAAATTAAGAGCAAGACTTTTTCAGGCCGTTGAACAATGGTCAACTATGCCAGATAACTTGCCTACAGGAAATATGGTTTGCCATTTGATTGACAGTACACATCAAGCTGATATTCAGACAACAACAGTTACTCAGCTTGACCACATTATATTAGCGTCAACGGAGGTTAAGTAATGAATCAAACAAAAAACTCACTTATGCAACTCAATATCCTCGGCGCAGGCTGCGCGAGTTGTGTTGGCAAAATTGAAAAAGCGATTAACAGCGTAGAAGGCGTTGATTCGGCCGAGATGAATTTTGCGGACAGAACGGTACTGGTTAACGGTAAAGCATCTGCCGAGTTGATTATAAAAGCGGTTGAAAGCGCTGGTTATAATGCTACTCAAATACAGGCGGAGTCGGCAGAAGATGCCATGAACGAGAAAGAACAGGCTGATTTACAACATTATAAAAGTTTATTACGCCATACCATTATCGCTTTGTCCGTCGGTATTCCGTTGATGATTTATGGACTGTTTATTGGCGAAATGACGGTATCAACCCTATTCGAACAAGTGGTGTGGGGACTGGTTGGTGTGGTGACTCTTGCGATTATGCTGATATCAGGTAGGCATTTTTATATCGGTGCATGGAAATCATTTTTAAACCATAACGCCAATATGGATACCCTCATTGCCTTAGGTACCGGTACTGCTTGGGTTTACTCTATGTTGATAGTTGCATTTCCACAATTATTTCCCGAGATGGCAAGGCATGTTTACTTTGAAGCGACCGCAATGATTATTGGTTTAATTAATCTTGGTTTAGCACTCGAAGTTAAAGCGCGCGGTAAAACCTCTGAAGCGATTAAGCGTCTTATTGGTTTGCAAGCTAAAACTGCTCGGGTAATCCGTGATGGAAAAGACCTCGACATCGATATTGCTCATGTATTACTTAATGATCACGTTAAAGTTCGCCCTGGCGAAAAAATCCCAGTTGATGGGGTGGTTATTGAAGGTAACAGCACCATTGATGAATCAATGTTGACTGGTGAGCCAATGCCTGTTGAAAAAGTGATCGGTGACGATGTGGTCACTGGCACCTTGAATAAATCAGGCTCAATCATATTTAAAGCAACTCGTGTAGGTAAAGATACTGCACTGGCGCGCATTATTAGTATGGTCAAACGGGCGCAAAACTCTAAGCCGCCGATTGGACGTTTAGCTGATGTTATAGCCGCTTACTTTGTGCCCGCCATTATGATCATCGCTATAGTCAGTGCCATGGTGTGGTTTAACTTTGGCCCCGAGCCGTCGAGTGTATTTGCCATCGTGTCTGCAACAACAGTATTAATTATTGCTTGTCCTTGTGCGTTAGGACTCGCAACGCCAATGTCAGTGATGGTCGGCGTTGGTAAGGCGGCTGAATCGGGAGTGCTTATTCGGAACGGTGAAGCATTGCAAACCGCGTCTAAAATAACCGCCATGGTATTAGATAAAACCGGCACTATTACCGAAGGTAAACCGCAAGTTACCGATATTATTTTGGTTAATGCAGACAGTGAAGAGCAGGTACTTGCCTTGTCTGCTGGAATTGAAAGTCACTCCGAACATCCACTCGCGCAAGCGATTGTTGAAAGTGCGAATGATAGAGGTATTGAAGCCATTAACACTGAGCACTTCAATGCCATTTCAGGTAAAGGTGTAGAAGCTGAAGTGGATGGCCAGATATTATTATTTGGTAATCTAAAATTAATGCAAGACAAAAATATTGATATTGGATTCAATGAAGCTAAGGCCCAAGTGTTAGCTGAAAATGCTAAAACACCAATGTATTTAGCGCTTGCAGGGCAATTACTGGCCATTATTGCGGTATCAGATCCGATAAAGCCTGATTCAATCGAAGCGATTGCGAGACTGAAACGCAGTGGCATCAAAGTGATAATGTTAACCGGGGACAATAAAGCGACCGCCGCCGCAGTGGCTAAAAAAGTCGGTATTGATGATTTTTTCGCAGAAGTCATGCCAGAAGATAAAGCCAATAAAGTGGCTGAACTTCAGCAACAAAATGAAGTGGTTGGTATGACCGGCGATGGGATTAATGACGCCCCCGCATTAGCGTTAGCCGATGTTGGCTTTGCTATTGGAACAGGCACTGATGTGGCGATAGAAAGCGCTGATATTACCTTAATGCGCGGATCACTTCATGGCTTAGCCGATGCGATAGCCATTAGTAAAGCAACGCTGCGCAACATTAAACAAAACTTGTTTGGCGCGTTTATTTACAACGTCGCGGGTATTCCCTTAGCAGCAGGTGTGCTTTTCCCTGTTTTTGGTATTTTGCTAAATCCAGTGATTGCCGGGGCTGCGATGGCCTTTTCATCACTTACCGTAGTGAGTAACGCTAACCGTTTACGTTTGTTTAAAGCCAAAGAACACTAGGAGCTTCAATATGTTAATTAATTTACTGTGTATCGCATTAATCGGTTTTATCATTTGGTGGTTTTGGCTATATAAACCGACAAAAGATTCTAGTGTTGACGCTAGTACATTGATACTGGTTAAAGACGGTGTGTATACGCCTGCACGAATTAAAATTTCGGCTAATACACCAACAGAGATAACTTTTTTACGCCAAGATAAATCCGGATGTTCAGCCACAGTCCTGCTACCCGACTTGGAGATTAGCCAGGATTTAGCGCTGGATAAGCCCACGACGATATCATTACCGGCTCTGGAAAAGGGGGAGTATCCATTTCATTGTCAGATGCAAATGTATAAAGGTGTATTGATTGTTGAGTAAACACTAGATATCCATGCGTATTTTTCAATATGTTGGTATCAATGATGAAGATAATAGCAGTATTAAAATGAGCCTTTTTGAACTTTGTAATCAATATCTTAATTCTAACCTAAGCTGTTTACGGTCTAGGTTAGAAAATTGGCCATTTTTTGTTAATTACTTTTTACCTAAATCATCAGAAAAATGATGAGTTAATGATTAAGAGAGACATTATGAGTGATTTTGAACATAGACCGGGCGTTAAAGAAGCCACTTTAGTTGTCAGAAACCTAAGATTAACTGGAGTAGATAATCAAAATTTAGAAGCATTAAAGACTGAGATAGACAAACTGTTTGGCATAGAAGAAGTGATTTATAATGACAAATCGGGATCTATTTATCTAACCTATGATGCCAGCCATATCAATTTAGAAGGTATTGAAGCGGTTATCAGAAAGCATGGTGCTAATATTCATAACGATTGGTGGACTCATGTGAAGGAAAGTTACTACCAATTTGTGGATCAAAACATCAAAGATAATGCAAATCATCAACCACATAGTTGCCACAAACCCCCACCAGGATCCAAGATAAGTTAAGACAATTAGATGTTAATTTTTATCGATACTGACTATCTTTTAGTAAGAGCATTCGAAGTGTGATCTATGTCAAGTATCAGTAGTTTAAAGTAAAAAAACACTACAGTTAACTAGGATGATTTAGTCAAGTTGAGTTAACATTAATAGCACTAATTATATTGGAGTTTTATCTTGAGTCGTATGCGAATTATCACAGTGATGCTTATCTTGATGACATTTGTCAGTCAAGCTTTTGCGTCTGTGATTTTGCCATGCCCCTCTGATATGAATTCAATGTTAAGTAAATCAAATCCAGTGAATACCGCTGCGACTAACGCTTGCCATCACCAATTAACATCAGATGCTGATGCCGTTAAAACATCTACCGCTGACATTCCTGATTGTTGTGATAATCAATGTGATTGTCCGATAGGTACTTGTTTTTCAATTGCCCTTGAAATGAAAATTGTCCAATCAGTAACCATCTCAAGTTTGAGTAGTTTTATATCTGGTTTGACTCAAAATACGACTCCGCAATATAACTCTTCTTTATATCGTCCTCCAATATTTTCTTGTTAGATAGGAAAGGCTTGATCAATTTTTGATCGTCTTCCTGTTCATTTATCTTTTTTAAAATAAATTAACAAGATATTACCTTTGTTCGAATTCAATTCGAGCATTGGTGATTAATTTGGAGGCTTTATGTCTTTAATTTACAAGAAATTGGGTGAAATTTACACTCAATATATTCTAATAGTAGTGATGTCCTTTATTGGTATTAGCGCTGCGGTATATGCGGCAGAACCAGTACAGACATTATCACTGGAAGAAGCAGTTTATCTCTCTCAATCAAACGATCCCTGGTTAGTCAGTAATCAATTTCAACAAGATGCTATTAAATCTGAGAGTATCGCGGCAGGAACTTTACCAGATCCAAAAATCAGTGTTGGTTTAGCTAATTTGTCCATAAACACTTTTGATTTTGGACAAGAAGCAATGACTCAAATGAAAATTGGTGTCACTCAAATGTTTCCCCGTGGGGATAGCTTAAGTTTACGCCAACAACAACTTGAGTTAACGGCTGAACAATATCCTTTCTTAAGACAAGATAGACGAGCAAAGTTAAGTGTCACCACAGCTCAAATTTGGTTTGATGTATATAAAGCGCAAGAGAGCATTGCACTGATTGAGCGCAATCGGAACTTATTTGAACAACTATCAGATGTTGTTAAAGCTGGGTATTCATCTGCTTTAGTTAAATCTAATCAGCAGGATATTATTCGTGCTCAGTTAGAGGTGACCCGTCTTGAAGATAAGCTGACCGTTTTGGCCCAGCAAGAAGATATGTTTAAACAGAAATTATCTGAATGGGTTGGTAAGGCATTTGTTGATGAATATCGAATAGGTCATGAACAAGATTATGAGCTGTTATTTTCGACGTTTACCGTCCCTAATATACTTCCTCAAATTAAACTAACGAATCCTAATCTTTATTTCGATGAGGAAAAAAGCCAACATTACCAACAGTCTCTGTATGAAGCGTTCTCTGTTCATCCACTCATTTCAGCATTGGAGCAAAGAATTGAGTCAAGCCGAAAAGGTGTCGAGTTAAAAAAGCAATTGTATAAGCCAGAATGGGGTGTAAATGCTGGATACAGTTATCGAGGCAATGATCCTATGGGTAATTCTCGCGATGATTTGCTATCAATTGGTGTGAGTTTTGATTTACCAATATTTACTTCGTCAAAACAAGACAAGCAAGTTCAAGCCGCTATTTATCAATCGGAATCAATTAAAACGGAAAAGTGGTTACTGCTTCGAAACATGATGGCGTCATACGGTACTGCGAAAGCGCAACTTCTTAAATTGGAACAACGTCAGACACTCTATAACGATTTTTTATTACCTCAAATGCAAGATCAAGCAGATGCGTCGCTAACGGCTTACACAAATGATAAGGGTGATTTCGCTGAAGTCGTACGTTCCCTCATTGCTCAATTAAATACTCAATTAGATGCTTTGGCCATTAACGTTGATTTACAGAAAGTTAAAGTTCAATTGAACTATTTTTTTACCCCTAAAGTGGGCCCAGTTAGCATCTCACATAAATCTTATGTTGATGGAGAAGTAAAATGAACAGCAATTTGAAAATGATCAGCATATTAGTTATCGGTATTCTTACTGGTATTAGTGCATCAATCCTATATACACCACAGAATCAAGTAGTTTCAGAGGACAAAGCAAAAGCTAAGCCATCATATTGGGTCGCACCTATGAATCCTAATTTTCGTAGCGATAAACCCGGGAAATCACCCATGGGTATGGACATGATACCAGTGTACGAAGATGCAGCTGGCTCGACAGATTTTGGACCGGGTGCAATTTCAATTTCACCCGCTGTGATTAATAAACTGGGTGTTCGCACAACTCAAGTCACTTTAGGAACACTACAAAATAATATTAAAACAGTGGGTTATGTCCAGTATGATCAAGACCACCTTATTCATATTAATCCAAGAGTTGAAGGATGGATTGAAGAACTTTATGTCAAAGCTTCTGGTGATCCGGTCGTTAAAGGGCAACCAATATATTCAATTTACTCTCCAGCTTTAGTTAATGCACAAGAGGAAATGTTATTAGCTTTAAATCGAAAAGATCAGCGTTTGATTACTGCATCTGAAGAACGATTGAAAGCGCTATTAATACCAAACGCGGAGATTAAAGCGCTACGTAAGAATAGAACGGTCAAACAAAATATTACATTTTATGCCCCTCAAAGTGGTGTTATTGATAATTTGAATATACGGGAAGGATCGTTTGTTAAACCGGGTATGACAATGTTTTCAATTGCTTCATTATCACAAGTATGGGTCGAAGCCGAGGTTTTTGAACGCCAAGCTAATATGGTTAAAGTTGGCCAAGCTGTTGAAATGAAATTAGATTACCTGCCTGGTCAATTTTGGCAGGGCAAAGTAGATTACGTCTATCCGACATTAGACAGTAAAACAAGAACGCTAAAAGTGAGATTGCGTTTCGATAATACCAATGCGGCATTAAAGCCAAATATGTTTGCACAAGTGTCGATAAAAACACGAAGTGAAGAGGACGTATTACTGTTACCAAGGGAGGCAGTTATTAGAACAGGAAACTCTGATCGAGTTGTACTTGCCCTCGGTGAAGGTAAATATAAATCTGTAGCGGTAACGTTAGGGCGATTAGATGGTGACAGCATTCAAATAGAATCAGGGCTGTACGAGGGAGATATTGTAGTCTCGTCTGCACAATTTTTATTGGATTCTGAATCAAATAAAACCTCTGATCTTAAACGTATGACAGCACCAGAAGATGAGCAAGAAAATATTCAAGCCATCACATCAGAAACCGCTTGGGTAGAAGCAAAAGTAAATAGTTTAATGGCTGCACATCGAATGATTAATGTGGACCATCAAGCTGTCAGTGAATGGGAATGGCCACAAATGACCATGGACTTTACTGTTGATGACAGTGTGGATTTCTCTGTATTTACCGTTGGTGCTGTGCTTCATATTGAATTAGAAAAAACATCAGATGGCGCGGTCAAAGTGGTAAATATACACAATCCCAAAACCACGGATGATGTTTCTAACACAACACATCAAGCTGATCATTCAGGAATGGAGTTGGGAGAATAGTCATGATTGAATCAATTATACGTTGGTCTGTTGCGAACAGATTTTTTGTCTTGCTTGCCAGTGCCATTCTCGTCGGCGCGGGTTTATTTTCTCTTAAAAATACCCCTATTGATGCTTTGCCTGATTTATCTGACGTTCAGGTAATCATTAAAACAAGTTATCCAGGTCAAGCCCCTCAAGTGGTTGAAGATCAAGTCACTTATCCATTGACGACGGCTATGCTGTCTGTGCCAGGAGCAGTAACGGTCAGGGGCTTCTCATTTTTTGGTGATTCATATGTCTATGTCATCTTCGATGAAGAAACCGATTTATATTGGGCTCGTAGTCGTGTGTTGGAGTACCTCAGTCAAGTCGTTTCAACGTTACCGGATAATGCAAAACCTCAATTAGGCCCTGATGCAACAGGAGTGGGCTGGGTATATTTATATGCACTCGTCGATAGAACAGGTAAGCACGATATTAGTGAGTTACGCAGTCTACAGGACTGGTTTTTAAAGTATGAATTACAAACTGTCCCAGGCGTGTCTGAAGTGAGTGCTCTAGGTGGGATGGTCAAACAGTATCAGATTAAGGTAGACCCTGATAAATTGCGTGCCTTTGGAATACCTTTAACGGCTATTCAAATGGCGATTAACCGCGGTAATCAAGAGATTGGTGCCTCAGTTGTCGAAATCGCTGAAGCAGAATATATGGTTCGCACAACAGGGTATCTTGAGAATAAGGAAGATATAGGCAATATCCCTTTAGGCGTTAACAATAATGGCACCCCATTACTGTTAAAAGATGTTGCGGATATAGGGACTGGACCGCAAATGCGCCGAGGTGTAGTCGATCTCAATGGTGAAGGTGAGACGGTTGGCGGCATTATTGTGATGCGATTTGGTGAAAATGCACAAAAGACTATTGATGGCGTTAAAGCTAAATTAGAGACATTGAAGAAAGGCCTTCCTGAGGGCGTGGAAGTGGTGACCGTTTACGATCGCAGTGGTTTGATTGAGAGAGCCGTATCAAACTTAGGGTTTAAACTGTTAGAGGAATTTTTAGTCGTTGCTTTAGTCTGTATGGTCTTTTTGGCGCATGTAAGATCTTCGCTTGTGGCGATCGTTAGTTTGCCTGTAGGGATTCTAAGCGCTTTTACTATCATGCACTTGCAGGGTTTAAATGCCAATATCATGTCTTTAGGTGGTATTGCTATTGCAATTGGTGCCATGGTCGATGGTGCCATCGTCATGATTGAAAATATGCATAAACATATGGAACGAACGCCATTGACGCCTGAAAACCGTTGGCAGATCGTTGCGCGATCTGCCAGCGAAGTTGGCCCTGCATTATTTTTTAGTCTACTGATTATTACTGTTAGTTTTTTACCGGTATTTACCCTCGAAGCACAGGAGGGAAGGATGTTTTCACCACTTGCATTTACTAAAACTTACGCAATGGCTGCATCGGCAGCGTTAGCTATTACCTTAGTACCAGTGCTAATGGGATACTTTATTCGGGGAAAAGTGCTTCCTGAACACAAAAACCCCGTTAATCGATTGTTAACTGCTGTATATATGCCAGTGTTGAAAAAAGTACTGGCTTTCCCGAAGATAACCCTCCTATTTGCGTTATTTGTGTTGGCAATTGGTGTGTGGCCGCTAAATAAAATTGGTAGTGAGTTTATGCCTCCATTAGATGAAGGCGATCTAATGTATATGCCGACCACTTACCCTGGTATTTCTATTGGTAAAGCTCGCCAATTAGTGCAACAAATGGATAAGTTAATTTACACAGTACCCGAGGTTAAAACCGTATTTGGCAAGGTTGGCCGAGCAGACTCTGCAACGGATCCTGCACCTCTAACAATGGTGGAAACGTTTATTCAGCTTAAGCCCAAAAGTGAGTGGAGAGAAGGCCTGACGACTGAGAGTTTAAAACAAGAATTAGACTCATTAGTAAAGTTACCCGGTGTGACGAACGCATGGGTAATGCCAATTAAAACCCGAATTGACATGTTAGCGACAGGGATCAAAACGCCTGTAGGCATTAAAATTGCTGGCCCTAGTCTCAATGAAATTGAGCAAATAGGTAAACAATTAGAGGAAATCCTAAAAAATGTTGAAGGGACTGCGTCAGTTTATGCTGAGAGGGTTGCAGGTGGTCGATATATCAAAGTTGATATCCAAAGGGAAAATGCAGCCCGGTATGGTTTAAATATAGCGGATGTTCAACAAGTTGTGGCTACAGCGATCGGTGGTATGAATATTTCACAAACAGTTGAAGGCTTAGAACGATATCCAATTAATTTACGCTATCCTCAGGATTATCGAAATTCTCCTGAAGCATTAGCTTTATTGCCTATCGTCACTCCGCAAGGTTTGAGGATTTCTTTAGGGGATGTAGCGGATATCGTTATCGAAAATGGACCACCAGGCATTAAAAGTGAAAATGCTCGCCTTAATGGTTGGGCTTATATCGATATTGAAGATGTCGATATCGGTAGTTATGTTGAAATAGCCCAAAAAGTTGTGAATGATAAATTGGTATTACCTGCCGGTTACTCTATTACCTGGGCTGGTCAATATGAGTATATGGAAAGAGCTAAAGCGAAGCTTACTTACGTAGTACCATTTACTTTATTTATTATCATTATTTTATTGTTCATGAATTTCCGCAATGTTGTTGAAGTAGGAATTATTGTGGGTACATTGCCTTTTGCCATGGTGGGTAGTATCTGGTTAATGTATATACAAGGTTTCAATTTTTCAGTTGCTGTAGGGGTAGGTTTTATAGCATTGGCGGGTGTCGCTGTCGAAATTGGCGTCATTATGCTTGTCTATTTAAACCAAGCCTATAGAGAAGCGATTGATCATAGTTCACAGCAGCTAGAAAAATTTGATGAACTAAAGTTGACTCAATCTGTTATTCAAGGTGCAGGTATGCGCGTACGTCCTGTAATGATGACCGCAGCAGCAATCATAGCTGGATTATTACCTATCCTTTATGGTACTGGAACAGGTTCCGAGGTGATGAGTCGAATTGCTGCGCCAATGGTAGGCGGAATGGTCAGTGCAATAATACTGACACTATTAATTGTTCCTGTTGTGTTCTTTTTATGGCGTCGTACTCAATTGAGACATGAGGAACGATAGTGTTGAGTTGATTAAAAAAACGATGCAGATAAAACTATCTGCATCGTTATATTTTTATATTTAATTAATTTTAATTATAGTTATTTGAATGACGATCTAATAACTATCTAATGTAATATGTTTAATAAAATATTCATTGCTAAACTAAGCTTTTCTTATTATCATTAATTTGTAATCATTGGAGATATATTTTGCGTAGAGTCCATTTAATCATGATGTTTGTTTTACTGACGTTTGTCGGTCAAACTTTTGCGTCTGTGATTATGCCTGGTACTATGCCAATGAGTTCAATGACGACTTCAAATATGCCTGCTGAAAATGGCAAAGCATGTCATGACGCTAGCATGCAAATGAATATGAACATGGATATGAACGATGGTGCGGATGATAGTTGCTGCGCCCAAGCGTGCCATTGTCCTGTCGGCTCATGTTTATCCGTCGCTTTAACGATGGCAATGCCAACGCTTAAATCAGAAGTCAGCTTAGTTAATTCTGCAACAATGTTTACCTCAGCACTAATGCCTCAGTATTTTTCATCTTTATACCGTCCTCCAATATTTGCCTAACATAGGCACAGTTACGCCTTTTTTTTGCTAACTGTCCTAGCCAATCATGTAGTTTCAATTTTTTAACTTTTTCGGTTAATAAACTGACATTAAACCGCGTTGTTTAATGTGACGAAATTTGATTTGGAGGCAATATTATGTCTGCTCTATATCGCAATTCTATTCGTTTTTTTCGTGTCATAGGTACTATTTTTATTCTGCAAATTATGGGAGGGATGTTACCTGCCCATGCAGCGGATCCCGGCACTACGGCGCCATTACTCACTGTTTATAAAGATGCCAATTGTGGCTGTTGTGAGAAATGGCTTACTCATATTAGTGAGCGTGGATTTAATGTTGATGCCCACAATATTAACAACCTTTATGAGTTTAAACAGTCAAAGGGTATTCCTGCTTCAATGCAATCTTGCCATACCGCAGTGTCATCTCAAGGTTATGTGTTTGAAGGGCATATCCCTGCAAAATTCATTAGTCGTTTTTTAGCCACCCCCCCTAAAGATGCTATCGGCCTAACCGTACCCGCTATGCCTGTGGGCAGCCCTGGTATGGAGTACCAAGATAAATTTATGCCATACCAAGTCTTACTGTTGAATAATGATGGCAGTAGCCAGGTTTACGCCCAAGTGAACTCGCTTGAGGAGTCTGTGCAATGAAATCTCAATACATGATAAAACCCATGATTCAAACGACAAACAGTGAACTCAACAACAGCCGACGCCGGTTTGTGTTTGGTGCATCCGCCATGTTGGCATTGATGTCGATCCCTTTCCCTAAAAATGCCTTTGCCAATGCGTTAAGCCAATCGTTGAGCCAGCTTTCTGGCAAAGTGTTCGACTTATCAATTGACTATAAAATGGTTAATTTTACCGGGAAATCTGCTCGAGCGACTGTGGTCAACCAATTACTGCCCGCGCCGTTATTACGTTGGAAAGAAGGTGAAACAGTTACCTTAAGAGTAAAAAATAATCTCGACCATGATAGTTCTATTCACTGGCACGGTATTATTTTACCCACCGAAATGGACGGTGTGCCTGGCTTTAGCTTTGATGGTATTAAACCCGGTGAAACATTTGAGTATCAATTTACCGTCCAGCAAAGTGGCACATATTGGTATCACAGTCATTCAGGCTATCAAGAACAAACCGGTTTATTCGGTGCTATTGTGATTGATCCTGCGACTCCCGATCCGGTCATATATGACCGTGACTATGTGATCATGCTGTCTGATTGGTCTGACGAAGCCCCTGAAAACATTTATGCCAAATTAAAGAAACAAGCTGACTACTATAATTACCGTGAGCGTACGGTAATGGATTTTTTCTCTGACGTGAATAAAAATGGCTTAGCCAATACGTGGAACGCTCGTTCGATGTGGAATAACGCGCGCATGAGTGACAGAGACATATCTGATGTTACGGGTTCAACTTACACCTATTTAATGAATGGCAATCCTCCGCAACAGGGCTGGCAAGGATTGTTTGAACAAGGTGAGAAGGTGCGTTTACGCTTTATAAATAGTTCTGCTATGACCATATTTGATGTGCGTATACCGGGTCTCAAAATGAGTGTTGTTGCCAGTGATGGTCAGAACATTCAACCTGTATCTGTGGATGAATTTCGAATAGGTGTTGCTGAAACCTATGATGTGGTTATTGAGCCAGAGGTTGATAATGCCTACTGTATTTTTGCTCAGAGTATCGACCGCACCGGCTTTACGGTAGGTAACCTTACCTCAGATGCCAGTTTACATGCTCCTATTCCCCCAATGGATCCAAGGCCTGTCCTTGGCCACAGTGATATGGGCATGGATATGAGTGACATGGATATGAGCGGTATGGATCATAGCAAAATGGACATGGGTGGCGGTGATATGTCAGGCATGGATCATAGCAAGATGGCTATGGGCGGCGGTGATATGTCAAGCATGGATCATGGCAAAATGGCTATGAGTGGCGGTGATATGCCTGGCATGGACCACAGCAAGATGGCTATGGACGGCGGTGATATGCCTGGCATGGATCACAGCAAGATGGCTATGGGTGGCGGTGATATGCCTGGCATGGATCACAGCAAAATGGCCATGGACGGCGGTGATATGCCTGGCATGGATCACAGCAAGATGACCATGGACGCTACGAAAGCGACAGTCTCAGGACTAGGGCTTGCAGGCTTTGGCAGTAACAATGAAATTAAGCACATTGACACCGAGTTCGGCCCACAAGTGGATATGCGTGCCGATGCGCCAAAAAGTGGTTTACACGATCCCGGGATTGGGCTGCGTGACCATCAACAGCAATTCAATCGCAAAGTATTAACCTATGGTGATATTAAAGGCTTACATCCTACCTATGACACACGCCAACCTAGCCGCGAAATTCAACTGCATTTAACCGGCAATATGAACCGATATATGTGGTCTGTGAATGGGGTGAAATTTATGGACGCCGCGCCATTAGAGTTTGAATACGGAGAAAGACTGCGGATCACCTTGGTGAACGACACGATGATGACTCACCCTATGCATTTGCATGGTATGTGGAGTGAGTTAGAGACAGGCGATGCTGATTTTATTCCCCGTAAGCACACGGTATTAGTTCAGCCGGGCTCTAAGATCAGTTACTTAGTCACCGCCGATGCAAAAGGGCAATGGGCATATCATTGCCACTTGTTATTCCACATGCCAGGCATGTTCAGAAAAGTCGTGGTGAAATAAGGGGAATACAGATGAATAAAACGAATTTAATGGCCTTGGGACTGTTGAGTCTGAGCGCCACATTGACTAGCTCAGCTGTGTTTGCCGGCGGTAATGATGACCCTCTATTAACAAAAGTCATGCTGGATCAATTTGAAAAAGGCGTGGATCCGCAAGATCCTACCCAGTTTAGTGCACAAGCCTGGTTAGGTTACGATTTGAATAAGTTGTGGCTTAAAACTGAAGGTGAATATTCAAATAGTGATAAGCAAGATCTTGAAATTCAGGCTCTTTACAGTAAGCCCATCGCACCATACTGGGATGTACAATTCGGTATTAAAACCGATATCAAACCGACTCCGAACCGTAATTGGGCTGTGATTGGGGTTCAAGGGTTAGCGCCATATTTTTTTGATATTGACGCGGCTTTATTCATCGGTGAACAAGGCCGTACGGCTATGCGTTTGAGTGCAGAATATGAACTGTTAATCACTCAAAAGTGGATATTAACACCTGAAGTAGAAGTTAATTTATTTGGTAAGGACGATGCTGAACTTGGAATAGGCTCAGGCTTATCTGACGTGAGTGCTGGGCTGCGATTGAGATACGAGATTGTTCGAGAGTTCGCACCCTATATCGGTGTGGATTGGCGTCAGAAGCTCGGTAATACCGCCGATTACGCCCGAAGTGAAGGGGAAGATACACAAGAAACCCAGTTTGTTATTGGTTTTAGCGCGTGGTTCTAAGATCTCGTTCGTACACTGAGTTATAAGCTTGGCGCCAAGATGTTAGCTAAGCCAATATTTAATCATTTATGTAAACCGTTTTTCGATCGTTAAAAACAATATAAAAGGAAATATCATGAAATTATTTAACAACGTTTTAGTCGTAACAAGTCTATTCCTGAGTGCTTCAGCATTTGCTCATGTCGGACTGGGCAGCTCTATGCCCGCTAACGGTGCCATGCTAAGTCAAGCCCCAACAACGCTTGAACTGACCTTTACGGCTCCGGTACGTTTGGTCAAATTAACAATGCAAGATGAGAAGCAGCAAAGCGTACCGCTAACATTACCTTCAAGTGCGACCAGCCAAGCAGCATTTTCATTCGCTCTACCAGCATTAAGCGCAGCTAATTACACGGTTAACTGGATGATCATGGGTGATGACGGTCATAAGATGAAAGGCAACATGAGCTTTATGCTTCACGACTCTGGCATGAACACTCGCAGTGCACCGCCTATGACAATGGAGCATGAGACTAGCGAGCACACTGCACATCAATAAGTGGATGAGTAAACATGATATTAACCGTATTTGAAATATCGGTGTTGATATCTAAATGGGTTATCTATCTAAGCGTTGCCGCCGTTATTGGCGGCACATTGATGCAATATCTCATTAAGGGTCAACCGAACCTTGGTATTAGCGTTGCAAAATATATCGGCCTAGGTGCCGTGTTGGGATTGATTGCCGTTAGTATCAATTATTTTGCTCAAGTAGGGGCTTTTGCTGAAAACGGCTTGATGGGAATATTCGATGCGCAGATGCATGCTTTTCTGTGGCCAACCCAGGTAGGACAAACGGTGCTTTGGCGCTTAATCGGCTTTGGGTTAATGCTAGTGGCTAGTGGTTTACTGTTACATAAGAACCGCTATATCAAAACGTTTTCTGCGATATTAGCGATTCTCAGCTGTCTGTTAATTGCTGTCACGTTTACTTTTATTGGCCACAGCACTGAACTGGGATTGCTTGCTCAAGGCTTAATATTGATACACGTGTTGATCATTGGCAGTTGGATAGGCGCTTTTTATCCATTATGGAAATTATGCAGCACCGATGACCACAGTGATGACAACATCGTCATAAAAAATGTCATGGATACATTTGGTCGTTTAGGCATAGTGATTGTCATTCTAGTGTTGCTTTCAGGCATGGGAATGGTGTGGATGTTGTTTGATAGTCCCACAGAATTATTCAGTTCCAATTATGGTATTGCGGTCACCATCAAGCTCTGTTTGGTGGCTATCATTTTACTTATAGCAGCATGGCATAAATTGGTTTTAGTACCGAAATTAACGATTGCGAACCCATCACTCGCAAAACAAAAACTACAAAAATCGATTGGATTAGAAGCATTAATAGCAGTACTGATATTAGCGACAACAGCGGTACTTTCGAGCGTGCTAGGTCCTATGAGCCTTGGATAATCACTATAAATTAACAGAGAGATAAAAATGAATAATAGCCCTTTAGCAATACTCATAACCACCGGGATATTACTGATGTCCGCAGGACAAAGCTCATTGAGCTTCGCCCATGGTGATGAAACTCACCCTATAGAACAAAAAGCGTTTATCGGTGTTGATTCCGCCGCGGGTAATGTTGTCAAACAATTTCATGCTGCATTACAAACGGGCAATGAGGCTATTGTCAGGCAGTCATTAGCAGCCAATGTGCAAATTTATGAAGGTGGAAAAGTAGAACGTTCACTTACGGATTATGCCAATCATCACATGCTTGCAGATATGGCCTACTTAAAAGGGTTAACCATAACGCCAAAAGAACACCAAATAACGATTACAGGTGACATTGCTATTTCAACGTCAATAAGTCACGCCCAAGGTGAATATAAAGGTAAAAGTATTGACTCAATGACCATGGAAACGCTTGTGTTAATTAAACAAGCGGATGGTCATTGGAAAATAACCCACGTGCACTGGTCGTAACTAATAAAAGTTTCATCAACCAGATAAGGGATTATCTTGAGCTTCTTTGTAGGTGCTCCCAAGAAAACCACAAAGACTCGGATCATGTTAATGCATGATATTTTATGGAAAAGGATTTCCATTTTTTTATATAAAAAAAGACCGGAATAACTCCAGTCTTATTTTGATTTTGCATTCAAATATTAACTTTCAATAAGTCGCATAGTAGTAATACAAGTTCTATCGTTATTAAAAGTAGACAGTACCTCTCTCGCCACTCTTTCGCTTCCGTCTTTTGCTTTAAGATAAATATTGAATGCTAAATTTTTATTTTTTGGAACCCAAAAGTCTATAAATCCATCACGTTGTGTCGTCACTTTTTTGTCTATTAATGTTTCACCTGTATCAGTATCAATCATGACAACTTTCATTACTTGATTTTTTATCTCACCGGTACAACCTGTTAAAACATGATTAGTACATGGATGAGAGCTATTAATGTACGGAGCTATTGAAAGAAAGAATTGATCTTTTGGTATTGCTACAGAACTACTTTTACCATCTGAGAAAGTTGCAACTATTCTATTGGGTAAAACTTTTATCATTATCCCTTCATTATTTTTGTATAGTGTATGTGCTGTTGTAACAGCACTCTTATAGTCTAAGTTTTTAAACGTTTCTGAATTTATTGTTGTGGCATATGATTGACTTGAAAATGCAATTATAAGTCCTAATAGAATATTTTTTTTAATCATGATATGAATCTTCCTATGTTGTTTTTTTGTGAGATAATATATTTTGTTTAAATGTGTTTATCTATTTTTATTGTAATGTTTGTAGTTTATTTTATATTGATCGAATTAACGTTATTGATATTAATTTAATATTTTTTGTTATTTTAAATCTTTGCTTTAAGTGCTTTTTTATATTTTTTCCACCTAGGTTTTTAACTTTGGTTTTAAACCTATGTCTTATTTTAATTTGTTATTTTTGTGGGTTTAATATTTTTTGTTGTGAAATAGATCACTGTTAAAAATTTTTTTATTTGTATTATTGATTGGATTTGTAATTTATTTGTTTATCTTCGGTTTTTATTTTACTCAATATAGTTTCTTGTTTGTAACTTAACGTTAATAAGGTTTATATGTTTAAATATAATAAATATTTTTTGGTGCTATTAGCAATGAGTAATAATGCATTCTCTAATGGTGATATTGAAAATTTTTCTGAATGGATACACAATGGTAATGTTGGAGGTACAGCGAAATCGTACTATTTCGAACAAGATTTTGACGATTCAAATGCAGAGAATAGCTCGATTTGGGTGAATGGTGGTAATGTTACTTTTAATACATCAGAGTTTAATGGGTTTAAATTGGGAGGAGAAGTACAGGGATCATACGTTAGTAACATCAATGATGATGATGATAGAACTGCGGGCAGTATAAACGCACAAGGTCTTGTATTATCAGAAGCCTTTTTGAAATATCAGTTTGGTGGTACGGTGTTTTCTGGAGGTAGACAACACTTTTCATCACCCTTGATCGCTAACTCAGGTTCAAGATTGATAAAAGAGTCTTTTGAAATGTATCAGGTATCTTCAAGTCATTTTGAGGATACTGATATTTCGATTGGTTATGTGACTAAATATCAGACTCGAACAGATAAATCATTTTATGTTGATAATGAATTTGTTGATTTTGATTATAATGGTTCTGGTTCCCCTGGCGACTTTTATAAGATAGGCAATGATGGCGTCTTTTACGCACAAGTTAATAAACGGATAGCTAAAAAAGTTAAAATTAACTCACAGTACGCAAATGTAATAAATGAAGTCCAAGCACTCTATGCGGATGTAGAATATACATTGCCAACTAACTTTAACAGTTATATTGCGGTGCAGTACTACAAAACTAAGTGGGATAAAAATGAACTAGTTGATAATGATCTTTTGGGCTTTAAAGTAGGTTTCAGCCAGGGGGGAGTAGATTTTTTCGCTGGTTATACATTAGCTGGAGGAAATGAAGGAGAAAATAGAGTTTTTAGAGGCATAGGTCAAGGAGCTTATTATCAGTTTACTGCAACTACTAAAACTGCGGGGGTTGCTGCATTTGAAGCGGGCACAAATTCGTATCAACTGGGGTTAGGTTCTACTATCTCTAATGTTAAAGGTAAATTATTTTATACATCTTTTGACAATCCCATAGTTGGAAAAGATTTAAATGAATGGACGGTTAATCTTGCATATCAATTTGATGGTAAACTAGCTAATTGCGGTATATCAGTTGATTTTTCAATCTTGGATTATGAAAATAATCAAAAAGATGCTACTGATTTAAGGACAAAATTCTCTTATAGCTTTTAGCGGTTATAATTTATTGCGAACTTTATTTTTGATAAAGGTTAATTCCCTATCAATGTTATTTTAATTGTAAATCCAGGCCGTCTTAAACTGCTTGGGTTTATAATTTTACATGATAAAATACCTCTAGATGATTAAAGTTGATCAAAAACATGTCAGTTGATAATTGTCTCAATATCTACTTTTACAAACAACCTCCAATAGAGTGTATTTTAGAACTAAGTAAATTAAATCACAAACCGACGGATATTTTACAATTTTTTTACATCACTAGCAGTAGTGGCTAAGAAATATCGGCTGCTACTTTATAAGACTACTGTAGAGGTTAAATTACGTTTGTAACTCAAACTTGTTTTTGCCCCTTTCCGTGTCAGAGCAGTAACCCCTTCATATATTACTCATCGAATTTTTCCATACCTGAAATAATAAATCAGGCAAGAATCCATGCCTGATCATATGACGGGGTAGACGTCCATATATGGCACGGTTAATTTAACTATGAGAAGGATTGGCGTTCAGATATCATTCGAGGCTTGAAATCACGTGGCTAGCATAACAAAGGAACAATCAATTGAGCGTAAAAGAAACCTTAGATGTTTGTCAGATATTCATCGAGACAGAGAATTCTGGTGCTGCCATTCTCACTTCATACCTAGCACCAGTAGCGATTGTGTTATCAGCATTTATTGCTGCTTTAGTTGCAACTTCGAGTAGCAAAAGAACACACCTATTGGATAAAAAAAGAGATGTAATTCTTGAGATTACAAGTGAAATAGCCAACTTACGCATGTATGTAGTAGAGAAAGTGCTTATAAAATCACAAGAATATAATGAAGAATACGCACTGCACGTCAGAAGGGAAATGCTTGAAATTACAAAAAATTAGTTCTAGCAACGGATAAATTTTATGTAATAAGCTCAGACTCGAATAGTGCTCGATTAGAAAAGCTATATTTTCAGCTTATTGAAAAATTGTGGGAAGGAATAGATTATCACTACAACCCAACAGAAAATATAATACCAATTGATTACCTATGTAGTTTCAATGATTTAAGGGCTGACGTAATAGAGGTGCTTAACAACGAATTGAATGACTCTAATAAGACTTTAAAGACTTTCAAAAGCGCAATTAAAGCTACAAATACCTCAGCCACTAAGATGTTCAAAACCAGAAAGTAAGACAACAGATGTATAGCAGGATGGTGATCTGCAGTCACATAAAACGTGACCGTTTTCAGGCGTAACGCTCTGCTAGCATCAAACCGACGGTTTAATAATTCCTGACTATGGATCGCACTATACAAATGTTGAACTAAGCCGCTGCGCGGAGCCAAGTTCTGGCTCAACCGAGTGTATTTACCTCATTGAATCAGTTAGACTTAAAAAAGATGTGATGGAACACAATAATGACAAGGGAATTTCAATGAAACACGTGCAAATCAAACCATATATTCAGTTCAAAACTGCTCTGCAGCTCAGAGCTAGCATCAAAAAAAGCAAATTTCTATAACATAAAGCGTACCAATTAACCTGGACTCGACATCGGCTAAGTCCAAAAAGCGGTTTGTGCCATGCAACCAGCGCAACGCACAAATACTAAAACGTTAGGCGTTCAGACCAGCTATATCGCGGAGAATACACAAGTGGTTAATAATCATGCAATTTAGATTGCTGTCAGGTTTCATCATATTTATTGGCTCGTATTTACCGTTGGCCCTGATTCTTGCTGTGCAAGATATACCTATTTCATGGTGGAGTAGGTCATTTTGCGATCTTTCAGACATAGGGAGCTGTTCATTTAATCCCTTTAGCAACCCATATCTTTCTTTGGCCTTCATTTTAGTTACGTGTGTTTCAGTTATCATTTCAAACTTTTCTTTAAAGAAAATATCTTTCCCATTTGAAGGTGAAGTGAAAAGCTCGAAAACAATTCCAAACGATATTATTAATTACGTATTTCCCTATGTCGTTTCATTTATGGGAATAAGTTATGACGCTCCAGAAAAGCTACTAGGTTTTTCTGTGTTTCTATTTTGGATGTTTGCCATTACTTACAAGTCAGGGCAAATAATAATGAACCCTCTTTTGTTAATGTTTGGCTGGAAGTTGTACGAAGCAAAAATTCAAATAAACGGACAGGAACGCGATGTCAGAGTATTGAAAAAAGGCGTATTGACTCCAGGATACTACCAATTCCAATCTATTCAAGATTTCTATATTACAAGGGGCTGCCAATGACATCTGACTTTCAACAACTAAAATCATTTGATTTTTCTAGTTCAATACCACATTTATGGGTTTTTAAGGATAGCGCTTCAGCGGCAAGATTCAGAACTTTTTATGTTCAAACTGAAAATGAATTAAACAGTCAAATAAAAGGGTTTGTTGAAATAGAGATTGCAAGAATTACGGAGCATGCACCTTATTCATATATTGCACAGACAAATGAAAGTAGCTGCCTCACTATCGAACAAAATACGACTGATTTTAATAAGTTGAAAACACTTATAGATCGTTTGGAATCTGAGCATAGAATTGATGATAGTAAAGATCTCAAAGGTGCCAAAGGTTATGTTGTAAAATTTATTTCAAATGGCATTACTGTTTATGCTGTAAAGAGATCCACTTCAACATGGAAAACTTCGTACCCCAAAAAATATATAAATATGGTGTTTTCTAATGGGGAGCTCGCTGGAGTTGAAGATAATAGTTTTTCAATTGAGAAAAATTTTGATTTCTATGTAATTAACAACACCATATTTATAGCAAACAAACGTGGATTTGAATCATCAATGCAGCATCGCGAAGCATATGTTGAAGCATTTACCCAGTTACAAGCCTCACCTTCATTTAGTGGATTGTTCACCGACATTTCGGTAATTATTGAATATGTAGGTTCTAATTCAATACAGCTACGACGAATGGGCGTGATTGAAGAGAAAGGGATTTACAATAATCCGAATTTTATACCTAACCTAATGCGTGTTAACACATCTAGAAGCTGGGGTATTAATTTTGATTCCACAAGCAATACTATTGTTCCTTGTTCTGAAACTGCAAGGACTATCCTTCAAGTCCTTTTAGATCATCGCTTAATGAGTGAAATTACAGATAATATCTATGATGTCCCGGATGCAACTGAAGTTTAGGGGATAGTCTAACAAGTCAAAGCACTCGGATGCAGCGGAGCTGCGCCGGTGTTTGCAGCGTTAGGTTCGAGGGAGATATAGTGCCAAAAAATAGAAAAGCAATCACGCCTGATGTTTCAGCTGAAATTCTTTTCACGTCAGACCGGACGTGTTGTGTTTGCCGAGAAAGGGGGAAGCGAGTTCAGATACATCATATAGATGAAAATCCAAGCAATAACACTATCAGCAATTTGTCGGTACTGTGCTTTGATTGTCATGATGAAACCCAGATAAGAGGTGGGTTTGGAAAGCACTTAACCGCCCCATTGGTAACGAAGTATCGTGATGAGTGGCTTTTGCGTGTGAAACAACGACGAGATGAAGCAGATACTTTTGCTGTAAGTAAAATGGCAGGAGCAATTATATTGAATACCTCTAAAGAAAATTTAATTCCTCCAATTAGTAGCTTGTATTCATATCTAGACTCAATACCCGATATAAAAACTGAGCTGCTCGCCAAAGCTCAACCAGAATGGGACTCTGGTGTAACTGCGACAATGAACCAGGCATCATATGACTACATTGATGGGCTGCAAGGGGTGTTAGTTGGGCTGTCAAAGTTCTACTCTACAAAAGCATTTGACGATCAGGAACCGCACGAGTTTTTTTCAGAAATTATATCTTCACGCTTCCGCTGGCATCGCAGTCATTCAGAACCTGCCGGCCCAGGCACTGGCGGAACTATAATAGGAACTATATGTGGTGGCTCCGTCTCATCTGATGTAGAGAAAATGGTAGAAGATATGGTGTCATCGCTTATAGGTTATAGTGATGATTACAGCTGGAAACATTGGAAACGGCGGTGGGAAAACAAAGCAACCTAACAAATCGCTCAAGCACCGCCACTTCGTGGCTGGACAGTTTATAAGTTGCCGCTTAGCTCGGCGTTAATCCATAGAAATTTTAATCCGAAACTCACCAGTTAGAGTTAGGAATCTAGCTCGCTTTTGTCCATTTTCAAGTTAGCGTGGCCGAGACATGATGGTCTTGATGTTGGAATACTGGCGAAGCGAAAAGCGTTGTATCAGACAAAAAGAAATTAACATCTAGAGCTATGGTCAAAAGAAGAGCAAAACTGGCAGCCAATAAACGCTGTGGCGTTAAATCCAGAGCAACATAAAGAAGCTGCTTAACAATTTAGGCGACAACTGTCTTGAAAAACGCCGTTAACCGCATAAGGTAATGCTCTGCTAATTCTGGTCTAGAAAAATTCCAATCACTCATTGTTACCTCTAATTACACGCAATTATCTAACTCATGTATAATTATACGCAAGACAGGTAAATATGTGTAATTTGATTTACGTGTTTATTCCTGTTCAATTAATTATTGTCTGAAGGCGAAGGTGACAAATGATATTCTCACTATCGCTTCCCACCTTGGAATAGTGGTTCGCCCATCAAGACTTACATGCACATCGAAAACCCCAAAATTCCATTTAGGATGAATAGGTTAGGCCTATCCTACCACCCTTAAATCTTTATAATTTACTGATTTTGTTGATCTTTTTTGTAACCCATACACATTTGAGACTGAAAGCAGTCAACAACACCGAATTTGAGACCGACTTGTCTGAGGTTCAAAGAGGAATAGTCTTCTGCAATAAAATAAGGTTTTGATAACAAATTAGGATCTACAAGCAATTCTGAATACTGGTCCACGAGTTGCGAAGCAGTGGCCCATTGTGGGCGGAATATGCAATTAAGAGTGGCTCCTAACGTCTGGTTTTCTTGTCCTCCCGTTGGGCTATCTGTTTAAGGGGTTGTGCCATACAAAAAGTAATTTAACAATAACTAAATTAGAGTATCACCGGCACGGTTCTGTCCTGTCCAAAAGTGAGTTTGCCAAGCTATAAAGTTGAGAGTGTTTTTCACTGACCACTAGAGTTCTTTCCTGTCTCTATAGGAAGTCAAATGAGTCTAAATGTAGACTTCACCAATGACGTCTACAACTTAATGACCAAAGAAAATTATTGATTATTAAATCCATGAAAAACGAAAAACATGTATTCAAAAAGAATAAATCAATGACTTACGCTATGTTTTTCGTTTTCACATGGATCTAATCTCGAATTATTTCGCAACTTATAGAATAACTATTAACTCTTAATAAATATTGGAATTTACATTCGCTCTAACTTAAGCATTCCCACCCAATTCAGTCCCTTTTATGTACTCGATAAACGCCTTTGCATGCCCACCTTCGCAAACAGATAGGGCTGTGATATTACCGAATGCGGGTATTGGTTTATTGTTAAACCAAAATATGACCTTGTCAGGCTCCTCTGCCCAACTGAGCAATACAGGGAAGAGATAAGCTTGTTCTTCAATTGTAAAAAAACACTCTAGATTCTCTTTTAGTTGTTCATAAGAAGCTTGTATATAAGTCATCAGTTATGCCCTTAATGGTTAAATAAAATCCTAAGTAAGCCTATGTTTTTGATGGTATTTATTCAATTTAAAACTAGTGGGACACCTGACTTTCAGGTTTTTACATCAAACGTCTAAGCATTTTGAAGGTAAGAATATTTATGTACAAGAATTGTGTCTGAATTTATATGGTTAAGTGTCTGGCAGATAATGAGTTTAATATCAGATTATTTTAAAGCATTCTTGTTGAACCATTTCAAATTCTGGTTTTGGAATATGGATAACCTCGTCGTCACTACCGTTCAATATAACATTAAAAATCTCCCGTACATTGAGTTGAAACGGCTCAAGCATCTGTTCGATGCTCAGTTATCTAAAGACTTAGTTGGTAAAACAATTGCTGAACGAGAAAATTGAACGGTGTCTGCTTCATTAGTAATGAAGCAGGAGCGTATAGCAATCTTAAAACAACTAAGTGTCAGTGATGTTTGGGGGACTGGACGGCGTATTAGCAAGAAACTAGAGCTAATGAATATTCATTCGGCATTTCAATTAGCCTCTATGCCGCCTATTTTGGCAAGAAAGCAGTTTAATATTGAGATTGAACGTACGGTTCGTGAGCTCAACGGACAAGCGTGTAAAGTATTGGATGAAGAAAGGGCAGATAAAAAGCAGATCTTCTCAACCAGAAGCGTTGGAGAGCACATAACTGATTATGAATCGCTATTACAAGCATTGGGTAAACATGTCTGTATTGCAGCAGCTAACAGCACGCAAACAAGTCTCAAACTTCAAAACCATGCTGGTTTTTGCCAGTAACTCACAGCATTATGAGCGTCCTGTCAGCTATAAAGTTGTAGTGCATTTCCCCAGCCCGACGAGTTGTACTGTCGATCTCACTAAAGGAATGAGTGGTGCCGCAGTTCAGTTATTACGTGACGGTGTGCGTTATTATCTAATCGGTATTGGAGTTATCGATTTAGTCAGTGATAAGCGCAACCAGCTCGATTTATTTAACCCTCCTACTGCAAATCCTCTACGGATGCTTTCCTTAGACAACATTAATCAACGTTATGGCCGTGATACCTTATTTTTAGCAGCACAAGGAGTTGAGCATAATTGGGCCATGCTCCGTGATTCCCCTACCCCTCAGTACACGACTAGTTGGGGCTGTTTACCTAATATTAAGTGCTAAAAATTTTAGTTAAGTGGCAGGATAATATTCTTAATTTTTGCGCTGTTGATTGTTGGCTGAAGCTAAAATCGTTATATGTAACGGTTTCATGAAAGAAGATATGGCGACTAAAAATGATTAAATTTAAAGATCGACAGCTTGCTTTAAATGATCAAGCCCAAAAGTGAATGATCAATCAAACTATTTTGATCATAAGCTCTAAAACTGCATGACTTAACCTGTTAAACGCAGCCAGCTACCTAGGCCTTAATACTAAAAATCATGAGTTGCTCTCTTCGAAGAATACCAATGATGAGTGGTATTTCTCGAAGACTGAGTGCGTGAGATAGTAGTGGAAGACACTTCGAAAAGTTTTATTGGCTATCGAGTTGAGGTAACTTCCAGATGTACCGGCCTTTCATTTTGTACCTATCAACCCAAGTATTGTCTTGCTGCCAGAAGATTCTCCGTTTGATACGACTTCCGCTGACGGTATATCAAGGCTGAACTATGCAATTGTCACTGATAGCAGATCAGCCTATTGGTGCCATGATATAAATCGGCTGATCAAACTCCCCGCTTAAATCAGGGGTTCTACACCGGAACCCCAGAAAATTCCGTCACTAAAGCTAATGACCATCTGATTTGTATGATATTGAATAAATTACGGGTCATGTGACAGTTTTTAACGTCAAAATCGTCGTTTATGCTTTGTCACTAAATCGGTCGTTTACGTGACATCTCCTCTGATTGCTAGGTCGGTGTTTTTCAAGACAGTTGTCGCCTAAATTGCTAAAATCTTCCTATGAGCCTCCTTAAAATTGGCCGACCTCTCTTTCTATTGGTTATTATCTGAAAGATTGAACATAAAGCTAATTTGTATTCAAAATTAAATTGAGAAGCATTTGTTAGGAAAAAATGCTGGTGTTTGATTGCTAAAGTGGCAGTATTCATTTGAGTATCGTATTGTTAAGTAATACCACAACCGATAGCATGATCTGTAATATTTCAGAATCAGTAGGTGTACCATGCTAGAAATCTCGAGTAACGTAATCATAGGCGATTGGGAAGTTGAACTTAACGCAATAAGATCAGCTGGAAATGGAGGGCAAAATGTTAATAAAGTAGCAACAGCTATCCACCTGAGATTTGATATTAATCGTTCATCTTTACCAGCGATTTATAAAGAAAAAATTCTTAAGCTATCTGATAGTCGCATTTCCTCAGATGGTGTAATCATTATCAAATCACAACAGTTCAGAACTCAGTTACAAAACAAAGAAGCCGCACTAGAGCGTCTAAAAGAACTAATTTTATCCGCAATGATTATTAAAAAATCTCGAAGAGCATCAAAACCAACATTTGGCTCACAGTTACGCCGAATGGATAGCAAAACGAAACGAGGAGCATCTAAGGTAATGAGGAAAAAAGTAGATTTCTAGTAGGTCAAGAAGCTAAAAAATTACAGAAGTGAAGTCTTAGTATTGAGAATTAACAAAAAATCGATAAATACTAAATTATTGTATCCTCTCTTTTTAAAACTAATAAATACCATTTATAGTAATAGTCTTTGAATAAAAATATTGAGAAAGAGGGTTAATTTAAGATTTTCAATATTAAAACTAGAATGAAGACATTGGATAGTATGTTACGTATCGAATGCGGAAAAGCTAGAGCAATGTTGATAGATTGACAACTTTTACTTCATTTTGCATGTATCTGGGAAATTGGCATTTTATAATTACTTTGCCACTTTTGGTAATACGGTGATCGGCTTTTTCAAGCAGCTTTTGTTGGTAGAACTCGGGTAAAGAAGATGAGGCAATATCAAAGCTGAGTTGCGCTGCGGTTGATACTTTATTGATATGCTGGCCACCCGCACCACTTGAACGGACAAACTGCCATTCAATTTCGTTATCTTGCAATATGACGCGCTGAGTTATTTGTATCATTCGGTTGTAGTGTTCCCCTTAATTAACGGTCATAAACCTATAACGCTGCTTACTGTTTTTTAAGCGGCATGTTTATGTGCTGTGGCTTCATTCTACCGCAGTCTGGGAAACTTTTCAGGGTTGTCTGCTGTGGCATGGATTGGGATAAGTGAATTGACCTTAGCGTGGGGATTGAATTAAAAAGCCTGACTGGCCTCAGAGTTATGACATATTTAATGAAATAACCAGAATAGTTTTGTTATCATGATCGCCATTGTCGCTTTACACGATAACATCACCGTATAAAGTCTGTTCTATGGCCTAGTTAGAGGGCCGGAGTTGCCGTTATGTTATGTCAAATCCCCGATATCACTAAAGGTGTTATTAGCTTATTTGTCAGTGGCCGTTTATCGGCACAAGATTACCGTACCCGTTTACAGCCCGCCATTAAGAGTTATCGTAAAGACTGGAATCAAGTGTGTCTTTATATTGAAGCCGATGTGTTGTTGGAAGGCTGGGAGTTTGGCTCATTAACCGGTAGCGGAGAAGTTCAGTTACCCGCGTTTGATGCGTTAGTGTTTGTAGGCGGCCCAGATTGGGTGGGTAATTCTGTTAGGCTGATGGGACCCTTTATGCAGGGCGAAGTTGCATGGTTTCCATTAGAGCGTAAACAAGAAGCCATTACTTGGATTGCTAAGCGATCTCTGCGCTAGAGTGGCCTGTAAATAATTTTGTGGCACCTTTTTACTCGGTTATCGCTTATTTATGTCGAACAACGACAGATGATAAGTTCTTCCCAGTAGCTAATTGTCACAAATTACTGCAAAATTCATCTACAAAGGTCAACAGGACCTAGTACTGATTTTATTATTTTAGAAAAGGATAGCTTATGTCATTGTCAAAGTTGTTTGCCGTATCAAGTGCGTTATTGTTAACTCTTAGCTTATCGGCATGTGCTCCTGAAGTGGGTAGTGAAGCTTGGTGTAAGCAAATGAAAGAAAAAGAAAGTGGTGATTGGACTGCCAATGAAGCAGCCGATTACGCCAAGCACTGCGTATTTAAATAATATCGTTTAGGAGTGGGTGGTTGAGTCATACCGTTTTGCCTTTTATGGCTAACATAGCCAAATTATTGATTGCTTTAGTGCTACTGCAATTTGTGGGCGCCAATTTAGGTGCGCATCAATTACATGTGGGCAACAGCAACGAAGAGCAAAATAACCATCCACATCTTCAATTTACTACCGAAGTGATCAGCCTTGCTGAATGTGCCGATTGCGCTTGTGCACTCGATGGTTCATCACTGCATTCGGTTAATGATGATCATCAACATTTTGATACTATTACTGATTTTGAGAAAGTTGATGTGTGTTTAGATTGTCAGTGTCATGGTGGTCATGTGGCACTTGCTAAGCTTAACGATAATGTTGTTAGTGAACATTTTCATGACCTTTTTGCCGATACCAAACTGAACTATTTACCTCCTGAGTCTTTCCCTACTTATCGTCCTCCTATCGTTTAATCCCTTTAAAGCACGTTTTTACTGTTTAGCTTCACCTCTATATTCGCTTTCATTGCGCTAATGAATGCTTTTTTGCATTCCATTATGGCGTGATATCTCGCTTGTAATGACGGTGGCTAAGCCTATTTCCGTTGATATTCATTGTTGACGGTCTAGATTGTTTTTAGGATTAACCATGAAAACCAAATCAGTCCAAGTACCCCCTTTATTGGCAGCGTTGAATGCCAACGCTATGTTGAGTCATTCAGTGAATCATTTTGTGAATCGTTTTGTGAATCATGCTCAGTTAAATATTCTGCCAGGCACTCGCTCCATCTCTCTGCCAAGCATTCGAAAATCTTACCGCATGAACTCCAGCGTTTCGCGAGCATTATTGTTCAGTGTAGCGCTATTGCTATCATTATTTGCACTGTCTAGTTCGCCTGTGCAAGCCAGCAGTGAATCAACAGAGGCGGCTCATCAAGAGTCGTTGTTAACCTTAAGTGCTGAGCAGCGCCAACTGGCGGGAGTGGAAGTGGCACAGTTAAGTGCGACCGCGTTTAATTTACAGGCTGTAGCCACCGCTCAGCTGGTTGTTGATAAAGACAAAACCATTACCATAGCGCCGCAATTAGATATGCAGGTGCTTAAGCGCCATGTGGTGCCAGGACAACAGGTGCAAAAAGGCCAACCATTATTGACTATCGGTGGTGCGGATATTGCTGCGGCGCAAGCCGATTACGTTAATGCAGCAACGGAGTGGGATCGCATAAAGCGCATGAGCAAAGGAACGATTAGTGCTAGTCAGCGGATGCAAACTGAGGTCAATGCAGAGCTTAAACGTGCCATTTTACAGTCGGTAATGATGTCCAAACAACAGATAGCCGAGCTAGCAACGTCGCCAAGTTCAATTGGTCAATTTCAGTTGTTGGCTCCTATAAATGGCCGTGTTCAGCAAGATGTTGCCACAGTAGGACAAGTGCTAACCGCGGGCACACCTTTGATGCAACTAACCGATGAATCGTATTTGTGGGTAGAGGCTGAACTGACGCCATTACAGGCAGATCAAGTCAATATGGGCACCGATGTTTTAGTACGAGTGGGAAGCCGTACTCGAGAGGGTGTTATTATTGGGCGTTCGCATGAAATTAACTCGCAAACCCGCACTGAGCAAGTGTTGGTGCGGATGGCAAACCCTGGTCATGACTTACATGCTGGCGAGTTTGCCGAATTATACCTAGCAGCAAATCAAGGGGCTGAGCCGCTTGGATTTATTGTGCCAGATGCGGCGTTAACACGCAGTGGTGACGGTGACTGGCAGGTGTTTATAGAGCAAGACGGTGGATTTAGTGCAGTAGAGGTTTCTGTGGTGGAGCGTCAACGCGGACTGAGTTTTATTCGTGGTTTGGCACCACAAACTCGCGTTGTTGTATCTGGTGCGTTTTTCTTAGCATCTGAGCAAGCCAAATCTGGCTTTGATATCCATAACCACTAAGCGCTAAGGCATCATAATGTTATATAAATTAATTGAGATTGCCGTTGAAAAGCGGTTATTGGTGTTACTTGGATTACTGGCGACGGTGGTGGCATCGGTATTCATGCTGCCAAAACTAAATTTAGATGCGTTTCCGGATGTCACCAATGTGCAGGTGACCATTAATACTGAAGCGGAAGGTTTGGCGGCAGAAGAGGTCGAGAAGCTGATTAGCTATCCTGTCGAATCGGCAATGTATGCATTACCGGCGGTGACCGAGGTGCGTTCATTATCACGTACAGGTTTGTCGTTAGTGACCGTGGTGTTTGCCGAAGGTACTGATATTTATTTTGCTCGTCAGCAAGTGTTTGAACAACTGCAAGCTGCAAAAGAGTCGATTCCTGCGGGTGTTGGCACTCCTGAAATTGGCCCAAACACTTCAGGTTTAGGGCAAATTTATCAATACATTTTACGGGCCGAGCCCGAAACCCATATCAGCGCATCTGAGCTGCGGAGCTTAAATGACTATTTAGTGAAGCTGATATTAATGCCTGTGAGTGGTGTGACTGAAGTGCTGTCGTTTGGCGGCGAGGTGTTGCAATACCAAGTGCAAGTTGATCCTAATAAACTGCGCAGTTATGGCTTGTCGATGACCCAAGTTAGCCAAGCATTGGAAAGTAATAACCGTAATGCTGGTGGTTGGTTTATGGACCAAGGCCAGGAGCAATTAGTGGTTCGTGGTTATGGTTTGTTGCCCGCTGGCGACGCAGGTTTACAGGCCATTGCCGACATTCCGTTAACCGAAATCAATGGCACGCCAATACGAGTGGCCGACATTGCTAATGTGGCTTTTGGTAGCGAAATAAGAGTCGGTGCAGTGACCATGTCGCGTAGGCAAGCAGCGGCTAATGGCTCGTCGTCCGATGTACAAGCGCTAGGTGAAGTGGTTGCAGGCGTTGTGCTTAAACGCATGGGCGCCAATACCAAAGCCACCATTGATGACATCAATTCACGTATTAGTTTAATTGAGCAATCCTTGCCAAAAGGAGTGTCATTTGAGGTGTTTTACGACCAAGCGGATTTAGTCGATAAAGCGGTCACGACTGTGGTTGAAGCGCTATTGATGGCGTTTGGATTTATCGTGATTATTTTGGCGTTATTTCTGGTCAATATACGGGCGACATTGTTGGTATTATTATCGATCCCAGTGTCGATCGGGATCGCATTACTGATCATGTCTTACTACGGCATGTCAGCCAATTTAATGTCTTTAGGTGGCCTTGCTGTTGCGATTGGTATGCTAGTTGATGGTTCAGTGGTGATGGTCGAAAACATCTTTAAACATGTTAGCGGCGAAACTGGCGTCAACCAATCTGCTGAAGCTCATGTTGATAGTGATGTTGATAGTGATGTTGATAGCGAATCTGATGTACAAACCCAAAGTATGGCGATTAGGATCATGTTGGCGGCAAAAGAAGTGTGCAGTCCTATCTTCTTTGCAACAGCGATTATCATCGTAGTATTTATGCCGTTATTTGCCCTAGAAGGTGTAGAGGGTAAATTATTTCAACCTATGGCCGTGAGCATTATTCTCGCCATGATGGCGGCATTAGTGGTGGCGTTATTTGCGGTGCCTGCATTGGCGGTGTTTCTATTTAAACGCGGTATTGTGGTGCGTCAAAGCAAGGTGTTGGCCCCCATTGACGCAGTCTATCGACGAGTACTCACGCTAGTGTTATCAAGCCCTAAATCGGTGATGTTAGCGGCAGTTGTTTTGTTTGCTGCAAGCATGCAGTTATTGCCAAAGCTAGGCACTGAATTTGTGCCTGAATTAGAAGAGGGCACCATCAACTTACGGGTGACACTGGCGCCTACAGCCAGTTTGGCTACTTCGATTAACGTTGCGCCTAAAATTGAAGCCATGCTGCTGGAGTTTCCTGAGGTGGAATATGCGTTAAGTCGAATCGGGGCTCCCGAACTTGGCGGCGACCCTGAGCCTGTGAGTAATATTGAAATATATATTGGTCTTAAACCGATAGAGCAATGGACATCGGCAAGCAATCGCTTTGAGCTACAGCGCTTGATGGAGAAACGGCTAGCGATATTCCCAGGATTATTGTTAACCTTCTCACAACCGATAGCGACCCGAGTCGATGAGTTGTTATCGGGTGTTAAAGCGCAGTTAGCGATTAAGATATTTGGCCCCGATTTGAGCATCTTGTCGGAAAAAGGTCAGGTGTTAACCGATTTAGTCGCTGCCATTCCTGGGGCGGTTGATGTGTCGCTAGAACAAGTCAGCGGCGAAGCTCAGTTAGTGGTTCGACCTAAACGTGAAGTCCTTGCTCGCTATGGTATTAGCGTCGATGAAGTCATGAGTTTAGTCACTCAAGGTATTGGTGGTGCCAGTGCTGGCCAAGTGATTGATGGTAATGCCCGTTATGACATTAACCTGCGATTAGCTGCGCAATATCGTAATGCGCCAGATGCGATTGAAGACTTGCTACTCAGTGGTGCTAATGGCGCGATTGTACGCTTGGGCGATCTCGCTGATGTGGTGATTGAAATGGCGCCGCCGAATATTCGTCGTGACGATGTACAGCGCCGAGTGGTGGTGCAAGCCAACGTATCGGGGCTTGACATGGGTTCGGTGGTCAACGATATTTATGCCATTGTGCCGCAAGCGGAGTTACCTGCGGGCTATACTGTTGTGGTGGGCGGCCAATATGAAAACCAGCAACGGGCGCAACAAAAGCTAATGTTGGTGGTGCCCATTTCTATCGCACTTATTGGCTTATTGCTGTATTTCTCGTTTGGGTCACTCAAACAAGTGGCATTGATTATGGCTAACGTGCCATTGGCATTAATCGGCGGCGTAGTGGCTTTATATGCCACTGGCACCTATTTGTCGGTGCCCAGTTCAATCGGCTTTATCACCTTGTTTGGTGTTGCGGTGTTGAATGGTGTGGTGCTGGTGGACTCGATTAACCAGCGCAGACAATCAGCAGATGAAAGCCTGTACGACAGTGTTTATCAAGGCACGGTAGGGCGGTTACGTCCGGTGTTAATGACGGCACTCACCTCTGCATTGGGGCTGATCCCTATCTTGTTATCATCTGGTGTGGGCAGTGAAATTCAACAACCATTAGCGGTGGTGATCATTGGCGGCTTGTTTAGCTCAACGGCTTTGACTTTACTGGTGTTGCCGACGGTTTATCAGTGGTTGTATCGAGATAAGTTATCATCGAGATAAAGCCAATTAGCTAAATAACATTTCAATTTTAAGCCTAATTATCTGATTAGGCTTTTTCATTTTTATTCGTAAATTGCTCGAAAATAAACCTTGCTTATTTATGATTACAGTTGTAATTTAAATAAATGGATTACACCTGTAATCCATTTTTAGCCTAACAAGTACTAACAACAAATGAGCGATATCGCATGAAAGAAATCAGCAATAGTGAATTAGTCGTATTGCAGCAGCTTTGGCAGCAGTCGCCATTAACCTCGAGTGAAGTGGTTGATGCATTAGAGCAAAGCCATGACATGCATGAAAAAACGGTTAAAACCTTGCTTAATCGTTTAGTCAAAAAACAAGCCGTCAGTTTTGAAAAACAAGGTCGGGTTTACCATTACTCACCTTTAATTGCTGAGCAGGACTATACCGTTAAAGAATCGCTTTCGTTTGTGGACCGCATGTTTGCTGGCAAGTTAACCCCATTGGTTGCAGGTTTTGCACAAAAGAACAAGCTGTCGGCAGAAGATGTCGCCGAACTGCAAACCTTACTTGATGATTGGCAAAAGGAACAAAAGTGATGATTAATTGGTTTATGGAACAAACCATCTCATTGAGCGTGGTGTGTTTGGCTTTACTGGTATTGCACCGGTTTATATTGTCTAGATTTGGGGCGCACTATACCTATTTTATGTGGATATCAGTGCCACTATTAATCATTGCCGATTTACTGCAAATAATATTACCGCACACCGTTAACTGGTTTGGCAGTAATAATACTGCCTCAATCATCCAGCAATATTATGTGTTTGCTAGCGATACCGCTGCGTTGTCGGCAGGCTTACTTGACCTGTTATACCTGCCTTACCTCTACGGTGCAGTTATCACGTTATTGGTCGCTAATATCGTGATGGAATATGGCTATCTGCAACGGTTAATCCAGCATGGACGTCAGCTAAATATTCCTTCTGTAAAGCTTAACGTATTAGTCCATCCAGATATTGAATCACCTATGCTCGCAGGGTTTATTACCCCCAGTATTTTAGTCCCTAATAGTTTTATGTTACTCGATGAAAGCCAGCAGCAAGCCATTATTCAGCATGAGGTGTATCACTATCAACGTGGTGATTTATGGTCAAATGCCCTGGCTTATGGATTAACCGTATTGTTTTGGTTCAATCCGTTGATGTGGTTGAGTTACCGCCGATTTAGACAAGATCAAGAATTGTCATGTGATGCACAAGTCACTGCCGATATGAAAGCCCAAGCTAAAATTGCCTATAGCAGAACACTATTGGCCTATTCACAGCATGCGCCGTTGAGCATGTTACACACCCATTATGGGGATAAAACCATCTTAAAAGAGAGGATCTTACAGATGAAAAAGCAACATGGAAAAAGCACCTTAGCATTAATTGGAATGACATTGGCTATTGGTGTTAGTGCCTTTATGTTTAATCAGCAGGTATTTGCAGGCAATAATCTCAGCGTTGAAAACAAAACCGACTCTATGGCAATGCCTGTGATAAGAATTGAGCCTAGCTATCCAATTGATGCCGCTAAAGAAGGGCTTAATGGCTATGTGCAAATGTCATTTGATATCAGTCAAAATGGCAGTGTGAACAATGTGAGAGTGACCAAGTCGTCGCCGAAACAAGTGTTTGATGCATCGGCGGTTGCGGCGCTTGAACAATGGAAGTATCAACCCTCTGCAACTGGGTTTAAAGACCTACAAGTACAGTTAGACTATGTGATCCATCAACCTGATAAATCAGTTGAGAGAATCACTGTAAAATAACCTATATCAAAGATACTGAAAATGATTCAATGCCTCATTGTTATGGGGCATTGAATCATTTTTATAGATCAGGATTTTTGGGCTGCAGTTTTAGGCCTAGTTTATTGGCTAGCGGTTCAATTGCGGCGCCTTGAACAATGACCGAAATCAGTACAATGAAAAACACCATGTGGATCATTTCACGCGACCCCTCTACTCCTGCCGCAGCGGGAATAAGCGCAAAGACAATTGGCGTAGCACCTTTTAATCCGATCATAGAAACAAACAAACGTTTGCGCCAATTAGCTTGTTTAAATGGCAAGTAGCACAGCTGTACAGCCAATGGGCGCGCCACGACAATAAGTAATATGGCCGGGAGCAATGATGCCATGAACACCGGCATTAATTGCTGCGGGAATATCTGTAAGCCTAAAATGATGAACATTAATGACTGCGCTAACCACGATATACCATTAAAGAAATGCTTACTGACTTCAGCGCCCTTCTTTAAATAGTTGCCGATGATCACCCCAGCAATATAAACCGCAATAAGTTCGTTACCACCTAAGATTTCAGTACTTGATACTGTAATGGCAAAGCTGGCCAAAATAAAAACAGGAATAAGTCCGAATTCAGGCAGTTTAATGTTATTAAGTGCCCAAACGGCTAATTTACCCATTATTAACCCAACGACAGCCCCAACACCAATTTGCTGGCCGAGACTCGATATCACTGAAAGTGCTGTGGGTGCGCCGTTGGCACTATTGATAATAAAGTCGGTTAACATCACCACCATTAACAAGGCTACAGGGTCGTTGGTAGCTGATTCGAATTCTAAAATGGTGCCCGTACCGTGTTTTAATTTAAGTTTTTTCGACTCTAAAATAGAGAATACGGCCGCAGCATCAGTAGACGACACTACCGCGGCGAACAACATGCAAGTAATAAGGTTAAAGTCGAGTAACGCATTAAGGATAAAGCCAAAAATAATGGTAGTGAATATCACCCCAGCAGTGGATAACATGCCACCTTCTTTCCAAGAAAACTTAATGTGTTTCATTGGCGTATTTAGGCCACCGACAAATACTATGGTGTTTAATGCTAAGGTGCCGATAACTGACGTCAGTTGCAGGTCGTCGTATACAAAACCAAATTCACCATTGCCAAATGCCAAGCCGACACCCATAAAGATTAATAACGACGGTAAGCCTAATGTTTTAGAAGGGTGATGGAGTAAAATGCCAATAGCAATAAGTATGGAGATCCCTAAAATAATAATATCTGATGGCATATGGGCACTCCTTGTGTGATGAAGATTGTATCAAATGGCTATTTTAGCATTAAAATCGCCTAAACTTACTTTATGAGCATTTATTAATATTTTTTTATATTCTTATAATCAATTTGATTAATGTCATTATCGTGTGTTTATTAGACTATACAAGTGTAATAAATAGCCACTCGCATTAACCTTTTTTGTTAACACATCTTGCTTAATCATCTTGTTGATAGTGGATGCGACATTTTTAGTTAACAAATTACCTCATTAGTGAGGTGTTAATATTAGCGTAAGCAGCATCACTCGGAGTTAACATGGCCATATTCATTAGCTTGTGGGGCGTAATCACATTCAGTTTTGGCCTGTTCATGATGCTGGCTCCAGCGCATTTTGCAGACCAAATTGTTCGTTTTAGCCATCAACGCTATTTCCATTACATTGAAATTATATCTCGGTTAGTTATTGGGGCGGTCTTACTGCTCGATGCGCATAACACTTCATCACCATTAGTGTTCGAAGTGATAGGTAATTTATTGTTTATTATTGCAATTATTCTTGTTTTTATGACCGAAAAACATCACAAACAGTTTGCCTTATGGTCTGCCTCCTATTGTGTCAAAGCATTTAGACCCGCGGGATTTTGTGCCATCATTTTTGGTTTGTGGACCGTTTATGTTAGCTATTATTAAGTTGATTAGGTCTAAAACGTTATATTTTCGCTTTTTTTGTTAAAAATTTATGCCATTCAAATCTCCTCCTAAGGTGCATAGCCATTGGATTTGCACATTTCTGTCATGTTAATGAAATGTGACTGTCATGTTTACGCAGTCTTTTTGTCATTTTTGCAGGTTAGCTTGTCATCCAGCCAACTAACTCACACGCTTAAATCCGTCTTCGGAGATGACAATGGAACTGAAAAACATTTTTAAACTTACTGCACTTTCTACAGCCCTTGCTGCAACATTAGGGCTCGCTGGTTGTGGTGGTGATATTAATATCAATGCGGGTAGCGATACTGTTACACCGACTACGCCAACAACTCCAACTACACCCACTCAGACAGTTCAAGAAAAATCATACAGTGGCTTTGCAACTAAAAGCACCACAATGACAGCCGTTGATGGTAAAGAAGTTTGGGTATTAAAAGGTACGTTAGCTCCTTCTACTGCAGCATCAACGATTACCACGGGTGGCCAAGATGGCGACAAAATAGTGTTAGGTAATGACGTTGTATGGCAGCTTGATGGCGCAGTGATTGCCGGTGGCGATAATGCTAACGCGGTTGAGTTATCAATATTACCTGGCACCAAAATCTTAGGTGGCAGTGATTCTTATTTAGTGGTTAGCCGCGGTTCAAAAATCATGGCTGACGGTACGGCAACAGCGCCAATCGTATTTACGTCTGTTGAAACGGCTTTAGGCCAAGAAGGTAAAGCGGGTCAGTGGGGTGGTTTAGTGTTATTGGGTAATGCGCCAGTAAACACCTGCCCAGATTTAACCAATTGTTCAGCGTCTTTTGAAGTGGGTAACCACAGCTACGGTGGTAATGATACCGAAGACAATTCAGGTTCAATCAAGTATGTACGCGTTGAGTTTGGTGGTTTCAAAATCAATGACACCCAAGAAATGAACGGTATTAGTTTTGCCGGTGTGGGTGCGGGTACTGAAATTGACCACGTACAAGTTCACATGAATAACGATGATGGTTTTGAATTCTGGGGCGGTAATGTTTCAGTAACAAATATCGTACTGACAGAAAACTTTGATGACTCGTTAGATTGGACAAACGGTTGGCAAGGTAGCGCGCAGCACGTTTATATTCGTCAAGCGGACAATGCTTCTAACCGTGGTATTGAAGCTGACAGTAACAGTGACGCAAGTGCTGTACCTATGTCAAAACCAGTGTTAGCCAACTTTACTATTCAGGTTGCTAATGGCACCAACAGTGGTGGTGACGATGCGGAAGGTATTTTATTCCGTAAAGGCACTGGCGTGAATACTTATAACATTCTTGTTAAAGGTGACGTTGATTCTGGCGAATGTTTAGAGGTTAACGACGACAATACCGTTAACAACGCCAACACCGCTGAATTGACGATGCAAAACAGCTTAATTGACTGTGTTGAACCGTTTAAAAGTGCCAAGGCAGATGCTGCAGAAGGCCGTGCTTTAGCGCTAGATGTAGAAGCTTGGTACAACGGTCAAGACGGTAACTTAGTTGCCGCTTCTGATTTAACTGATTACATGCCTAATTCATCATCTGTTGCATTAACGGCTGGTAAGGCTGATTTGGCTAACCTTGATGCGCGTTTGGTTAATGCCAACTATATTGGTGCATTTGATGGCACTAACGACTGGACTAAAGGCTGGACTACAGCTATTCATGACGATGTGACGCCAACGCCAACTGAATTGCCAGTATTAACTTCTTGTCCTGTAGGCACAACAGCTTCAGCAGCGGCAACAGGGTTATATAAAGATGCATCAATCACGTTAATTTGTACCCTTGAAGGCAATGTCTTAAGCAACACGACGCTTCTCGCTGGCCAAAACGTAATGTACAAAATTGATGGCGGTGCAGTAGTAGTAGGTGGTGATAACACAACACCTGCAACATTAGCCATTCAAGCGGGTACTAAGCTATTCGCGACATCTAACAGTTTTATCGCGGTGAGTCGTGGCTCAAAAATTATGGCTCAAGGTAGTGCAACTCACCCAATTGAAATGACCTCTGAAGAAGATGTTATTGCGGGTGCAAGTGGCGAACGTGGTCAATGGGGTGGTTTGGTTATTCTAGGTAATGGTTTAACCAACACATGTCCTGATCATAATGCTTGTTCAGCGTCGTTTGAAGTCGGTGACTTCCCGTACGGTGGTAACAACAATGCTGATAACAGCGGTCAAATCAGCTACGTAGTGATTAAGTATGCTGGCTTTAAAGTGAATGATACTCAAGAAATGAACGGTATCTCATTTGCGGCAGTGGGCAGCGGAACTCAAGTAGACCATATTCAAATTCACGCTAACGGCGACGACGGTGTTGAGTTTTGGGGTGGTGCAGTTAACTTGAAATATGTGTACTTAACAGCCAACTTCGATGACAGCTTAGATTGGACTAACGGTTGGACGGGTAAAGCGCAGTTTGTGTATATCACTCACGAAGACGGTAATGCTAACCGTGGTATCGAAGGTGATAGCCATAAAGGTGCTACTGATACCCCAGTGTCGGCGCCAAAATTAGCTAACTTCACTATTTTACCGGGTACAGATATTGCTAACGCAAGTGGCGATAAAGGTGAAGGTATCTTGTTACGTGTAGCTACAGCCGGTGAGTTATACAACGTGCTAGTACAAGGTCGTAAAGGCACTACTGCTGAAACTGAGTCTGGCGAATGTTTAGAGTTAGATGGCTCTTACGCTGGTTTAGTCGACAACGTAAACAACAGCACTTTGACTATGTCTCATTCAATTATCGACTGTAACGAGCCATTTAAGTACAGCTCTGATAATGCCGCAACAGCAGACGCTGTGAATGTTGAAACCTGGTTCATGGGCCAAGAAGGTAACTCAACAGCTGCAGTGACTATCACTGACGGTATGCCAGCAGCTACAGATACAACGCTACTTGGCAAAGGTAAAGACTTAAGCACAGATGATAGCTTCTTCGAATCAACCAACTTTATTGGTGCATTCGATGGCCAGAATGACTGGCGTCAAGGTTGGGCTTACTTTCCACAGTAATCACCTCGATAACATTAATCTGTGACCTATTAATAGCCGCCCGCAAGGGCGGTTATCTCTGAACCGCATACAGGATAGTTAAGTATGAAAACCAAGCCGAGTTTTACCGTTAATAAGTTAAGCCTTGCCATTATCTCTGTGATTTCTGCGGCGACACTATTAACAGCTACCCCCGTATACTCGCAAGAACCAGCGCCTGTTCGTGATCCTGGTGAAGTGATTCCAATTGAACCGATAGAAGTGATTTCAGTTACTGGGCGTCTACGTAGCTCTGCATCAGAAGCAACTGAAGAACGCCGTGAACAAATTGCTGTAGCCGATATTATGGGCTCAGAACAAATTTCAAGAACCGGTGACGGTGATGCCGCCGCAGCGCTTCGTCGTGTGACAGGTTTAACCTTAAAAGATGGCAAATTCATTTATGTTCGTGGCTTAGGTGAGCGTTATTCAAGCACCTCACTGAATGGCGCGACAGTGCCGTCACCGGATCCAACCCGTAACGTAGTGCCTTTAGATATGTTCCCTGCATCGATCATTGAATCGTTATCGGTGCAAAAGTCTGCCTCTGCCAATTCACCTGCCGCATTTGGTGGTGGGCATGTTGATATTCGCACTAAATCAATTCCGGCCGATTTCTTCTTTAAAGCAAGCGTTGGCGGCCGTTATAACACCAATGACTCAAACGACAGCTACACCTACAACGGGGGTGGCGATGATTGGACCGGCCAAGACGATGGCACTCGCAGCATGCCAAGCAACATTAATAACACCATTAATCAATATGGTGGAATTAGCCCAATTGATATCGTGAGTAATTCTAATGGCGCTATAAATTACCCGGCAGCACAACAAGTTAACCGCGAATTAGCGCTAGACATGTACCGCGATATGACGGTGCGCAGCCAAAGTACAGACCCTGCAATGCGCGGCGATATCGCCATTGGTGATCGTTGGGACATTACCGACGACATTATCTTTGGTGCATTGTCAGCCGTGTCTTACAAGAAACAAGCTGAAAACTACACTAAACGTGAAGTTGAGCTTGATGGTGATAGCAGCCAAGTACAAGTTGAAAACCAGAAAGACATCGTCGGTACCGACTCTATAGTCCAAGTGTCTGGCATGCTTAACTTAGGCTTGGAGATTGGCTACAACCATAAAATAGAAACCTTCACCACTTATCTGCAAGACACTTCCGATGACGTGTCTATGGGGATTGAAGAAACCATCGATACCTTGGGCGAACCAAATGCACTGCAAGTTTACGCCATTGATTACGAAGAACGTTCGCTTATCAGTAACCAAATTAAAGGTCATCATTTTATTGAATATTTGAATGACTCTGAATTTAATTGGAAGTTCTCCGATGCACGTTCTGAGCGTTATGCCCCGAATGAAGTGTCGTATACCTACAACGTGATTTTAGATGAGAGCAATCAATTATTATCACGTAACCTCAATACTCAAGATGCACCCAAGTATGTTTATAGTCGCCTAGAAGATGACAGCCAAAACTATGGTTGGGACTTTATGTACCCCATTAATCTAGACGGTGCAGTGGTTAAACTGACTACCGGCTATGAATACTTTGAGCGTACTCGCGAAAGCTATGCAACTCGCTTAGGTTTTGATGTCGATTTAAGCCCAACTGATGCCAATGGCGCTATTTTAGCGGGTGATTTTGATGAGATTTTCTCTGATAAAAACATTACCGACAATACCTTAGGGCTAGAGCTAAAAGACGCATCAACTGACACCGAAGACTATATTGCCGCCGAGAAAAACGACGCTGCATTTGTGAGCATGGACATCGACTTTGACGATGTTTGGCGCGTCTATGCTGGTATTCGTTATGAAGATTTTCGTCGCGTCACTTTGCCTATCGACCCAAATGGTGAAATATCAGATGAAGGTGGTCGTTATCAGTTATCTGACTACGTGATAGCAGAAGACGGTTGGTTCCCATCGTTGTCATTAACCTGGAAACAAACCGATACTACTCAATGGCGTTTTGGCGCGAGTAAAACCATTGTACGACCAGATCTACGTGAGGTATCACCGGTTCGATTCCAAGACCCGGTTACTGGTTTTGACTTCTTCGGTAACCCAGAGTTAAAGAGTTCAGACATTCTTAACTTAGATTTACGTTGGGAATACTATTCTGATTCAGGCAATAATTTCAGCATGGGCGCATTCTATAAAGATGTAGACGCACCGATTGAACCTATTCAACGTATTTCAGAAGCTGGGCGTCAGCTCAAGTTTTATAACGCGCAGTCGGGCTATGTGTACGGCCTTGAAACCGAGTTCTTACAAGAGCTTGAATTTTTGGGTCGCGATGGCAGCATTTGGGAAGACTTCTTTGTTGCGGGTAACTTAACCCTTGGCGACTCAGAAATCGATATCGCTGCTAACGGCGAAATTGACCCAACTAATAAAACCCGCCGCATGACCGGACATTCACAATGGGTGGCTAACTTACAGTTAAGTTACGACTCGTCAGACAGTTATCACAGTGCCACATTAGTGTATAACGTGTTTGGTGAACGTATTGCTTATGGTGGCCGTGGAGGTTTAGACGATGTATTTGAAAAGCCATTCCATAGCCTTGATTTTACGTATAGTTTCTTCCCGACAGATAGTTTTACGGTAAAAGTAAAAGCGAAAAATATCTTAGGTGAAACTACTGAATACGAACAGCAAGATCTGCAAGTGTACGCCAAAGACCCTGGCACAGAGTTCACCTTGCAGTTTAGCTATGAGTATTAATACGTTTAATAGCCATATGTAATCGTCACGTTCAAGAGTCACGTTTAAAAGAGTACTTGTTTTTAGCGGTTTTTACTCATCATTTCAATCGCTAAAAATGTGCACGGCCACTTTCTTCGGAACAAAGAAAGTGGCCTTTTTTGTTTAAGCATATTATGAAATTTATACCGGTAATGCGCTTATATACATCCAAAAGAGCAGGTCAACAGCATGAGTGTGCGCTTTTTACTCACAATGAATGATTTAAATATAGAATCACTTCCAATCATTCATAAAGAGAAAAAGTTATGAGCAAATGTAGTTTGAAAAATATACTGAGTCTGTTCGTAAAACGTTCGTAATCTCGCCCAGCCCAAAAGAGTCACTAATTGATAAAACCCATTCTATTGGATAATAGTAATTTGCAATCGAATGGGTAAAATAAACAGTGAGTATTTTTAAGTAAAATCGAAATTACTATTTAGCAGGGATAGCGAATGAACAATCGTTTACAGTGGCCCCGTCGTGTCATATTACTGGTTTTTTTAGCGCTTGCTTACCCTATTCTAAGTCATGGAGTTGATATGTTTGGTTGGTTTAAAAAAAAGGAAGTCTTTTTAAGCTCAGAAGTTAATGGTGTTATTACCAAAAATGGTAATCCAGTGGCTAATTTAGAGGTGACGCGTTCATTAATGTATATTGATGAAAAAGATCATCTTGATGTGGCTATTACCGATAGTAAGGGTTATTTCCATTTTCCTCAAAAAAGCATTCGTTCATCTATTCCTAATAGACTTTTCTCTGAAGACAGAGTGTCACAACAGATTACTGTAGTTTACGATAATGAGCTGCTAGCAATATGGTCTGCTAACCATATTGGTATTGAGGAAGTGCCAGAGTTTTCTAAAAAGCTATCTTTTATGAATTGTGAATTGACCGATAAGCGTGTGAGTTTTCAATTTAACAATACCAATAACGAACATCTTGATCATATGGCTTCAAGCATCTGCCGCTGGGGTGAGGATTATACTCCCGTATTAGTTTATGATGGTGACAAGGAATATATTGTTGAAGATGGTGATTTTAATAAACTAACGGATCGTTTTACCGGCAAGGAAGTCGAATTATGAGTAACACAATTTCACCTAGCACAGCAGCTAGTATAGCCTCAAGAGTATATGATACTAGGAAAAATAAAAGTTTTCAGAGTGACTTTCATCTTGATTTTATTAAAAATTTTAAAATAACTAATAGTCAGATCCAAGGCGTTAGTGGTGGCTTAGTTAACCAACTATTGAATCGCAGTACTGGCTTTGCATTAACGGCACAAGGGATCTCGCCACAATTTAAACAGCATCATATTATTAGTGTTCGTGGCACTGTTTTTACGTCATTTGCTGACTGGTTAACTAATGGCAATATTGCTATAACAGTTGGGCCTAAAAGTCTTGAAGTACACTCAGGATTTGAAAAAGCTTTTAGCAGTATGCAGTCTGAATTTAATGATTATGTAGCACTGCATAAACCTCATTGTTTACATGTTGTGGGTCATAGTTTGGGTGGGGCTATTGCGCAATTAACAGCGCTTTGGGCAAGTGAGAAAGGGATTGACACCAAGTTATATACCTTTGGTGCGCCAAGGGTTGTTACTGAGAGATTTGTTCACCAAGCATCTACTAATATCGAGCATTATCGTGTTACGCATGGTGCGGACCCTGTACCAGCAGTTCCGGTATGGCCCTTTAGTCATACTGTCGGTGAGTACCAAACAGCAATGAACAGTGGATCTTTTTTCTCGATTGGTGCGCATTCTATGGAAAAAGCCACACCTGGTTATGTCAATACCGTTGCATCATATAAGAGCTATAGCGCGATGAATAGAGCTCTTAAAACGCTTAACCATAAGCATACGGTACTAAAATATGATCAACGTCATAATGCATCATTCTCTCAACGCTGGCAGCAAATCATTACCGATGCTTTAATCACTCTTTTGAAAAAAACAGGTCAGTATGCATTAATTGTCGCCCAAGCCTCTTTAAGTCATGGTTTGCAGTTTTATGACATATTAGCTCGCTGCCTGCATGGTATCGTTGTTAAGTCAACTGATGAAATAGCTGAGGAGTTAAGAGGTTTATTAGGTCACATGCTAGTTTTTGCTGGAAATAGAATACAAACGGTTAAAGAAATGAGTGTGAAGTTTATTCGCTGGGTTTTAGGCTTGATGATAAAAACACTATATACAACCGCAAAACAAGCTATTGAGCTGGTATCTTAAACCTAGATTGACGATGAAATTCTCAGTGAATAGATTAGTGGCCGAGTGCTCTGCGGCCTCAACGGCTGACGTGAGTCGTGGCGTTGAGGCTACACCAGATCAAAGGGGCAAAGCGTTTTTATCCCTTTTAAAATCCTCTGCACCCCAGACTAAAAATGCTGAAAAGCGCATATTTTCGATGGGGAACTATCCCGCTTTAAAGCGTATCTGTAGTCAGCTCCTGCCATTGTCGTCTAATACAACAGTACCTCATGGTTCCGACGGGCCGCCCTTGGCCTAATGAAAGCTAGCGCAGCATACATGCCAAACTCACGGAATTTTCTCGATGTCCTCAATTCATATGGGTCATGTAAAAAACTAAAACTACTCACCTATGGATTTATTTCAATATTTTTGCTTTTACAATTTTCTATAAATGAAGCTAAATCGAAGAGACAAAATCTCAGGTGCAGATAAGTCAGCGAGTATCAAAAATATGAGTATCGTGGGGAATTAGATAATAACCGTCGTGACATTATTATCGCTATAAAAATCAAGACAACTATGAGCTTGCGCTAGACAATAGAGAATGTATTTCATTCGATAATAAAGGTGGCGGTGTTTAATCAAATTGAAACAATTTCAGGTATGCAAATGTTAAGATCTGAAATCTCATCAAAGGAGAGATTGTTTTGGAAATCAGTCCACTATGGTTGCAAAGTAAAATGAAGATATTATCGTTTTTATTATTTATCTTAACTACCTCATCTTCACAAGTTTTAGCGGATGAGTACTTAGATTTTGGTATGAATTTATTGGGTGATAAATTTACTGCCTTTGAAATCAAACATGATAAATGTTTAAGTATGTCAAAAATGAATCAATTATCTGAGAACAGTATAGACATTCTGAAGCAGTTACCCATTTCAGCTGGGGAGGCTTTAGGTTATTTGCATCTTAAAGCGATGAGACTTTGTGTTGGAGATGAATACACTGAGTTACTCCAAGTGCTTTTAGACTTAGAATATGAAAATAAGAAAAAACAAAATACTTTTGTCGGTCAAGAAATAGACAAAATAAAATTGTTAATATTTTCTGTTTCAGAATTGAGAGCGCAAAAAAAGTTTGATTCATTACTTGCGAGATACCGAAGTAAACTGCAGTTAGTGAAAGGTATTAATCAACCATTTGATATGACAAATGCATTTGAACGAGCATGGTTATAACAAATCAGTAATCTTTAAAATTTCGATGAATATGAGTTATTCGTTTTTTATCTTTTTAGTAACCATCTCGGATATTGTTGTTAGAATACACCAACTTTTGCCTGCGGCTGCTCGAGTAACTCATCATTATGTTTAATCGTATTTCTGTGTTTTTGTATTTAATCTTAGCTTTATCAACCAGTGCATGTGCTATGCCGATAGGCATGACCCAAGCGGGTAGCATTACCGCCCCGACCATTGACGAAGCCAGTGGTTTGGCAGTATCGCGGCTCAACGACAATATATTGTGGGTACATAACGACAGTGGCGACACAGCAAGAATTTTTGCCATCGATACCCAAGGCCATCAGTTGGCCACAGTCAACATTACAGGTGTTAGGAATACCGATTGGGAAGACATCGCCTCGTTCGTTTATCAAGGTGAGTCGTATTTATTGATCGCCGATGTGGGTGATAACCAAGCTAAACGATCGCAATATCAGTTACATCTGATCAAAGAGCCAGATTTAAGCCAGCTTAATGGACAAAAAACACTGGCGGCTAAACCCGTTTGGAGCATTACATTTACCTACCCAGATGGTGCACACGATTGTGAATCTGTGGCCGTTGATGTCGCCAAGCAAAAAATACTGTTATTGAGCAAACGCGATAAACTGCCAATATTATTCGAGCTGCCTTTAATCGCTCCGGTTTTAGGGCAAAGCGCTTCAAGCAATTCATCGGTTCAAATTGTTAACAAACAAGCCAAAAGGCTAGGCGAAATCGCGCCATTACCAACAGCCATGCTCGATTACGCCAGTATCTATACCTGGATTGGTTTTGCCGGGAAACCCACAGCCATGGATATATCAGCTGATGGTTTATCGGCGGTGGTATTAACCTACACTCACGCGTTCTATTTTACTCAAACTGAGCCAGGTGATTGGTTGACGCTGTTTTCTACGCCACCACAAGTGATTTCTCTGCCAGCGATAAAACAAGCTGAAGCCGTGGGTTTCAGCCAAGATGGTAACAGTGTTTTTATCACCTCAGAGATGATCCCAGCACCCTTGTATAAGATGGATTTGAAAGGTTTTCAGACTCAACAGTAGGTGATTTTCTTTATTTTTTAGATATGGCCTACGGCCACTAAGGTCGTGGCGCTTCGCTTACACCTGACTTTTCAAACTCCGTTTGAATTAAGATAGCAAGGTTCCACCCTGCACGGGCCAAAACCACCGTTATTCCGGTAATGCTTTTGAGCCGCAATCCAGCTCTATTCTTTTATGTTTTGTACTTATAGCCTCCGACATGCCCAATGGTGTCGTCGGGTGAAGTTCTAGAGGAACTGCTGGTGGCTTAATCTATGACTATTAGTAACTTAGGCTGAGTGTAGATGGATCATCTGATTCAATGTAAACTGCTCTAAATTGTTTAGAACCATTTTCACCTTCAATGATATTGGTAAAGGAATAGTTATCAATAAATTTAGACAATTCACTGGCACTTTCGTCATTACCATCAAAGTTAAAAGACACTAAACAAATTTTTCCAGCGCAAGAGTAACTTTCCGAATAAACGTGAATTCCCTCTAATTTATACAAACTCTCGGATAAAAGGCTTTCCCGCATTGCTGCATCTTCAGACTTTTCAATTGAATTAATACGTTCAATAAAGTTTTCAAAGTCATTCACGCGGAATGTTTCTTCTAAAGCAATTTGAGATACAGCTCCATCTTTATTTATGAAGCCTGATGTTAACTGTTCAGAACTCTGAAAATGACTTTTATTCAAATGGGTAAATTGGTTGAAGAAATCTTCATTATCCTCATCGACTAATTTTTTTGTGAATTCAATATTATTGGTTACTTCTGCGATTATCTCTTTATCTGTATTCGGTATGTGATTATCTGATGAAGTTTGCAGTTCAGAATTCATTGTCGGTGCGATATCAGGCAGAATAATAGGTTCAGTAGCTTGTTGATTAAAATATGAGTAGCAAAAATAAGTAAAAAATAAAACACAAACAAAGGCGATAATCGATTTCAACATAGTTGTTTTTTCCTTAAAACAAACTGTAGGTACATGACGAGCCTTAAATTACTTTATCGTACCATCACAATATTATCGATATATATACTAATCTGTTTATTGAGCTTGTACGTCTTCAATCAGTTTTTTCCACTGAGGATATTCAGCAAAGCTTTGTTGTAAGTCGCCCCAAGGGGTGAGTGCTTCGGCCATCGTCGGTGCTTTTTTTTGGCGGGTTTGGTATAAATAATAAAAGGCTGATGCACGATAATTAGCCGCGCAATGTACTAGCACGGGTGCGTCGCCATTTTGCTCCATCAGGCTAAAAAATTGCTGTAGATTCTCTTGGGTAGGGTTTTGCCAGTCCACACTAATATTGTGATAGTTCATGCCCAGTTGCGTGACGATCTGCTGCTCATTTTGTAATGCATGCGGATTGTCATTAGGAATAAGATTAATCACGGTTTTGATACCCGCTTGAGCAAGTTGTGCAAATTGCGGCTCTGTGGGTAAACCTGCGGTAATCACTTGCTGGTTATTAAATTTAATCGCTTTTATGTCGCCAAGCTTGCTGGTATCAATGTTGGCCATGCTGCTTGCGCGGTTCATATCGACACTATTCACTTCCGAGCTATTCACACCCGAACTAAATACTCCCGCACTAAAAAAGAAACAACACATTAATATGCTGGTGGACAGTAGGTTATAACGTTGCAGTATATTCATGTGGTTCCCTTGGGTTAATTTAATACGTGGTTGGTATTGTTAAGCTCAAGTTAACCATACCATTGTTAAGTTTTCATATAAAAATTACAGGTCTAAAGTGACACCTTGCAAAGGCCAAACCCACAGTTGTTCCGGTAATGTTGTTGATCTGGAATTTAGCGCTAAGCCGTCATCCTCGAGTGCTTTTATCGGGGATCCAGCTCTATTTTTTGTATTTATGGCCTGCGGCCACTAAGGTCGTGGCGCTTCGCCCACACCAGACCAAGAGGAAACCAACGGCTGTTCCCTCTTGGATCACCCAGCCGCCCCGCAACATTTTCAAACAGCGAAAAGGTCGCCATGGGGTCAAGTTTAACTTTGACCTGCATTTGTGTCTGCTTCAGCCTTATTCGAAAATGCTATCGCTTCCGATGGTACATCCTGTACCGCGAAAGCTAGCCAGACATCCATGTCTGGACTCACGTCATTTTCTTCAACGACCTCAATTCATGGAACCCTGAAAATGTTAAACCAAGCATCATAATGAGATTCTGTGATGAATGGTAAAAATCGGCTGAATGACTAAAAAATACATCTTAAAAGGTGTAATTAGAACAATCGATTAGCAGAAATATTGTACAAAAAATCACTACCGCAAAAAAGAAAATTCCGATAGCATGTTATGTTAATAGTTACCGATTAATATGGATGTGGCATCGGCCAAGTTCAACAAGCGATTTATGCTTTGCAAACAGCGCAACACATAAATACTAAAACGTTATGTGTAAACGGATATCGTCGAGTATATGGATATTTTCAAAGGTATAGATTTCAATGACTCGTTTGTTCTCGGTTGGAGTTCAAATGCAACTGAAATCACATTCAAAATTGAGGCTAGCATTTGGCCTGATTCACCTCATTATCTAAATCCAAAACCTGATGAATATACTTGCTACCGTAAATGTGAAATTCAATTTACGGATTTTACTTCATATTCAGGGCTTTCTGAACAAAGTAGCGTTAACCCAAGCATAGATATAAATGGTTCAATTGATTATGGCAATATAGATTCGTTAATTATAACAAATCAAGGCTTTAAGGTTGTTGGTGAGTTTGGTAACTTAGAAGTTATAAACGGTAAAGTTCAGTTAAAAATTTACACATAACAAGTTGCTCAATTTCGTTCCGGCCACAAAAAGCGTGGCCTCCACGGGACTGCCTACGCTGCGCTACGGCAGCCCATTAGCAATGCGTTAGGAATAGGATTTTCATTTGAAGCAACATAGTGTTCAAGAAGCTTACCTTAAGAAGTTTGAGGACAAATGTCGAATTTGGGTTCATGAGGCGACAGATATGAAGCCTCGCCAATAGACCGGCTAAAAATTGATAACAATTGGCCTGCTGATTCTTTTGAACATTGGCTTGAAATAGTAAAAGATTCATCTAAATAGGTGTTGTAGTGAAACAGAATTTAACAAAGCGTCGAAAAAACACGGTTTTGGCTGGCGTTAAACATTTTAACCAACAATCTCTCTCCGCTCAATTAGGCGTATATTCTAAGGATTGTTATGAGTAAATTTGCATTTCTTCTTTTCTTTTTAAGCTCAGCCGTTAATGCCGCCGAATTTAATAAAGATATCGTTTCAAGCTTAATTGAAAGAACGACTCATCATGTGACTTATGACGGTTCTTATTTTTCAATTCCATACCCTAATGGAGATGTACCGAAAGACAAAGGAGTCTGCACGGACGTTATAATTAGAGTTTATCGTAAATTAGGTACTGATCTACAAAAACTCGTTCATGAAGATATGAAATCTAATTTTTCACTTTATCCTTCGAAAAAGATATGGGGATTAAATTCAACAGACAAAAACATAGATCACCGCCGAGTTCCTAACTTACAAACCTTCTTTAAAAGACATGGTGTAAATTTAAACGTTAGTGATAATAAAACAGACTACTCTGTTGGAGACATTGTTACATGGATGCTCCCAGGTAACTTACCTCATATTGGGATAGTCATAGATCAAATTAATCCAATATCAGGTAACCCTATGATTGTCCATAATATTGGCCGTGGCCCTGAAGTTGATGATATGATTTTTGATTATAAAATAACTGGCCATTATCGTTTTGTGCCAGAGAAGTATAATAAGGATAGTCTGCGCGAAACGTCGTCCATATCCCAAGTGTTAACCCATTAACCATGCCGCCCACCGATAAATTTCTGCCACCCACAATCCATTAGTGCGTTAGCTGTTGGTGCATTACCCGCATTAACTGAATATTGTGAGCATTTAGACCGAAAACGACGACAAGGTGCTGCAAATTGCCAGCGCTGGCTGTGCGCTTAAGTCTTAACTTCCACCCCAAATTACAATTCACCTTGAACTTGATTAACATCAAGTTTTTCAGGTGTGCTGAATTCTGCTGATGACGAATAAACCACTCATATAACGCTAATGATTTAGACATATTGATTGAAGTTGATGAGTTGAGTGCATTGAGCTGAACTCTCGCCAAAGCAATGAAAACAAGATATGTTACTTATGCAAATTATGGGTGGCATGGTTTTGTTGGTTATAGTTTTAGCAAACAATGCTAAAAGCCACGTCTACACATTGAGTGTTAGGCGGGTGCTATCTACTTCACATATATAAAAGGAATTTTCTGTGTATTCTAATATTAAAATAAACTTCACTAACTATTTTCTCATTAGGTTCATCATTTGCATTGCCTTCGTAACATTGTACGGTTGTGGCGGCACTTCTGAAGTGGAAGACGAAAGTATAGCTCCTCCCATTGTTTCTGTGCCTATTGATGAAACATTCGATCTAACTGGTTCATGGTTATCAAATTGTGGCGAAAGGAAAAATTTGGCATATTATACAAATGAATTAGTCATAACTAGTGTCAATTTAGAAATAATTCAACATAAATATGATACCTCTGATTGTGCAGGAACCCCTGTAGAATCTATTTCACAAACAATTAATCCCTACAGCTATCCCGAATCGAATCGTGATACAAATGATAAATTTATTGTTGTCGAAGTTTTTCAAGAGCCTCTATGGGAAATGACTGTAAACGTAGAAATTTATAATAACCTTTTGTATTTATCAAATAACTTATCAATTACCTATGAAGGCTATGCTTTCGAGTCAAATCATACAAGTGAAATTAACTATGTTAATTATCTAACAAAGAAAGAATAATTTTTTGTACAAGAAGTCATTAAAGTAGGACAATAAATAGTTGTTTTTTTGATCATCCACTACTTCTTTTAATCGCTTATAAAAGTGAATTTAAAGGTGAATTTAGTGGGGGCAGGGTAAACTTTGGGCGTTAACCATGCCACCCATTATTAAATTCCCATTGTTAAATTTCTGGAGCGAGCTGTATTTTGAGTACTTTTCTAGGCATTTGTTTACTGATGCTGCCATTGATCTTTTTTGGCATTTATTCAAATCATGAATTCGATTTATCGCTTTCGGATAACTTAAAAAAATGGAAATGGGGTAAGTATTTTGCCGTTATTCTTGTACTTGTATACGTAGTCTATTTACTGATGTATGGGCACAGTTACGTTGTAATGGGTGTCGATGAAACAAGCACGTATTTAGAAGATTGGGTGCTGTATTATCTTTTGCCAGGTTTATGCTTAGCGGCAGTAATATATTCCAAACCAGTAGGTTACTTTTTTGGTGATAATAGCTCAGAGTTTGGCTCATCGATTAAAGAAGATGTCGCTTTTATGCTTGGCCTTCTGTGGTTGTTATTTTTTACTTGGCAAATATTCTTAGAAAGCTTGTAAACGACACGAATTAATCATGGCATCCATTGGTAAATTTTCCATTGTTAAATTTTTACCTAGCCTTTTAAAGCCAGCTAGTAAAGTGAAGCTAGACTGTTCACCCTTTACTATGATGAAGTGCCACGCAGGCCATAAATGCAAAGAGTAAACAACTGGATTCCGGCTCAACCGCATTGCCCGAACGACGGTGAAAAAGTAGGGTTAATCTACTTGCATCCAATCGACTTGAACGCCAGCTTGCTCAAACATCTCTTCGCTGACTTTAATCTTATCTCCCCAGCGTGACAGGAAATCTTCGTTGGGTTGTGGGCTATGCACAGCGCGCAATCCTGTTTGGATAATCTTGGCGGCGCAGTTTGGGCAAGGAAAGTGGGTTACCCAAATCTCACAGCTACTGAGATCTCGTTTGGCATGCAGAATGGCGTTTTCTTCTGCATGGAGCGTTTTAAGCAGTTTCATTTCACGGTTATCGGTTTCAGCGCTATCTGATATTCCGTGAGGATAACCATTAAAACCTAGCGAGACGATACGATTGTTTTCAGTGATCACCGCGCCAACTCGGGTGGAAGGGTCTTTACTCCAAGATGCTACGAGCTCGGCCATTTGTAAAAAGCGTATTGCCCATTTTGTCATCATCTTATTGCCATTCCTATGCTTTATATATCAATGTATTTGGGTGCTATTCTCTATGCAGAACAGTGATAAATCAACTTTCAATATTCTAACCTTGGACCCACTTACTCTTTCTCTTTCTTATATTAAGTAGGGTTATGGTGCGTCTGTATAGCAGAATTAGACTGCCAATTATTTAGCTCGCGTTTACTTATTCTAATAAAATAGCCCGAATCTACTCTTCATTACCTACTCTTCATGACTCAGAATAAAGTTATTAATCGCTTTTGATATCAGGTCTTTCTTCATTGAAGTGCGGGAAACGGGTTCGTTGAACCAGAAACTCATTGGTTGGTCGAAGCCGATACCGTGCATGTAGTTGTAGATTGCTTTACGCAGTCCTTCGCCCAGCATGTCATGATCCGTTCCGGTCGGGTCGGTGAAATCGACATCGTTTTCAGCAAATAAGATCTCTGGGCGTTCAGCAAGGGTGATACCAAATTGCTCTGGGTTCATGCCTATCGGGCTGTGGATGGTGGCGACAAAACGGTGCCAATAGGCTGACTGGAAACAACCTAGTTCCATCATCTGACGCACCATTTCTAGCGAGTCTATGGTTTCTTGCTCGGTTTGTGTTGGGAAACCATACATTAAGTAAGCGTGAACCATAATACCGGCATCACTGAATGCTTTGGTTACATGGGCTACGCGCTCAACGCTCACGCCTTTTTTCATCAGTTTAAGTAGACGATCTGACGCTACTTCAAGGCCGCCGCTGACGGCGATACAACCTGAATCTGCCAGTAATTGACAACGATCTGGGCTAAAAGTCCGCTCAAAACGGATATTGCCCCACCAACTGATCACTACGCCGCGTTCAATGAGACGTTTTGCAAACGCAAATAAGGTTTTTGGTGGTAAGGCTTCATCGACAAAATGGAAACCAGTTTGTCCGGTTTCTTCGACAAGCTCTACGATTCGGTCAACCAGCACATCGGCGCCAGCGGTATCGTAGCGGTCAATATAGTCCAAACTCACGTCGCAGAAGCTGCATTTACGCCAGTAACAACCATGGGCTATGGTCAGTTTGTTCCAACGTCCATCACTCCATATACGGTGCATTGGATTAAGCATTTCACATAAAGACAGGTAGTCACCTAGTGGCAGGCCATCGTAAATTGGGGCGCCAACTTCGCTTTGTGGAATATCGTGCAGCTGTGTGTTTTCATTGAAATGGACATAGGGCTGGCCATTTTCATCTTCTGCGAGAAAATAAGTTCGCACTAAATCGTCTATCTCACGCTTACCTTCAAAGTATTCCAGCAGAGTGATAAGCGGGCGTTCGCCGTCGTCCAGACAGATAAAGTCAATAAACTCAAATACACGAGGATCTTTTAGTGCGCGCAGCTCGGTATTAACAAACCCGCCGCCGATGACGATAGGAATGTCTGGATTAATGGCTTTACAGGTTTGCGCAATACGTAACGCGCCCAGCATATTGCCGGGAAACGGCACGGTTAATGCGACAACACTTGGTTGCGTGTCTTCCAGATACATCTCGACCAGCTGCTCCAAAATTTCAGAGCTGAAACTCGGTTCACCCATGAGGGTGTCATAGAGGTTGTCAAAACTTGGGTTAGCCGCAGCTAATTTCTCGCCATAACGGCTGACTTCAAAGTAGGGATCAACGCCCTGAGTAATAACGTTCGACAGATCATTAATAAACAGAGTGGCCAAATACTTGGCTTTATCTTGTACGCCTAAATTACCAAAGGCGGCTTGCAACACGTCGCCAGATACCGCTTCCATCTCAGCAATTGCATCAAACGCTGGGCCTTCGGGTAAAAAACGGCGGGTGTTAATGCGCATAGCAAGGCTGGGATCTTTGCCTTGTAAAAAGCGAATGGCAGGTTCTACGGTGAGGTGATAACGCTCAAATTCAGCCAAAAAATTAAAGATGACATCTGGCAGTTCGTCGTCTTCAAAGTGTTCGAAGTTTTCTTCTACGTGCTGACGAATAATCTCCAGCGCAGGCGCTGTCATCATCTCAAGGAAAAGCTCAATCGCAGGATCTCGCTGAACCGCCTCATAGCCTCGTGAGCGTAAAAAACCGGTTAAATACGCTGTTGCTGGATACGGTGTATTCAGCTGGGTCATCGGTGGAGTCATTAGAAGAACGGTCATAGCCTGCCTTGATCGTAAAAGCCGATAAAAATGAGCTCGCATTCTAACAGTAAAAATAGTTCAAATCCTGTTAATTCCGGCTTTCATCTGGCTTGCTAGTAGGCATCATGTTTTCGCCACATGATGACGATTGGAAGAGAATAGTATTTTTTGAATGATATTAAAGGCTAATGGCTTATCAATGATCAATATTTTGATCTTTTAAATATAAAGGGCAGTTCGAGTTGTTATTGCTCTTAACAAAGAGCAATAACAACGGGCAACTGATGACGGTTAATTGGTAAGAATAGGCTTTAAATAGCCAGAGCCAAGTTGGCGCATTTGTTTTTCACCCCAAGCGACTCTTTGGCGCAGGTATGGGGTTAAATTGTTAGGGTTTCGGTTACGCGGACTCGGCAACAACACTGCTAGGCGCGCCGCTTCGTTGTTGGATAAATAGCGGGCCGATTTATTAAAATAGTGCTGGCTAGCCGCTTCTACGCCATAAATACCTTTACCAAATTCGGCTACGTTTAAGTACACCTCTAAGATACGCTTTTTGCCCCAAAACGCTTCAAGGCTCACGGCCAATATGGCTTCTATCCCTTTGCGAACAAAGCTTCTACCCGGCCAAAGTAATAGATTTTTTGCGGTTTGTTGGGTGATGGTACTGGCACCACGCAGGCCTTCTCCACCGTCGTACTGGTTAAGGGCTTTAGTGATGGAGTTGATATCGACCCCGAAGTGCTCTGGAAACAGTTGATCTTCTGCGGCCACTACGGCTAAAGGCATGTGCGCTGGCAGTTCATCAATGCTTACCCAGTGCTGACTAACGGGATAATCGCTTTGCAGTATAAATGACGTCGTCGGTGGTGGCACAAATCTAAGCAGCAGTAACAATAGCGCCAGTAATAGCAAAAATCGCCACATGACAAACCATGTCCAACCGAAAAAACCTCGTTTACGATCTGTCATTCACTGCCTCATGTTATGTTTAACGAGCCTGTGTGGGGCGTTGTCGTTTTCGACGTGCAGAGTATAGGATATTGGGCATTAAGGCCAAAGGCTAATCAACGTCGTGCAAACTTTATATCTTAACTGACGTTTACTTCGTGACGGTGCGTAGAGTCATTAAGTCATGCGGTCCTAATGTCCTTATGGGCTAATTAACTCGGTTGGGTTGTTAACAAGATAGTCTGTATGTCTGCCAAGCTTGTTTGCCATTGATGATAATCAAGCCGAATAGGATAGGCGTTGTTATCGACCATCAGCACTAATGAGGGAAATCCTTGAATGGGAAGTTGGCGAGCAAAATTGATTTCGCTGAGTAATTTATCTTCTGTTTCATCAGCGCTTAATTGCTCTGTGAACAAGTCTGCGGGGATCCCTAATTGAGTCGCAATCGATACCAAAGTATCAACATCAGATGGATTACGCGCATTAAGGTAATAAGCCTGTTGAATGGCGTTGATCATTTGTTGCTCTAGCCCATATTGGCGAGCAATGATGCTAGCTCTGCATGCTGGATACGTTGAACGCCTTGGTTGGCAATGCTGCCAAAAGTCGTGATTAAATTCTGTACCTAATTGTTGGTTAATCTTATGCCAGGTTTGTTGTAACATTTGCTGCATGGGTTGCGGCATGGGTTGGTCGGAGTCGGGCGCTAAACCACCTACTAGATAGTGTAGACTCAATTGCTGACCAAACTGCTGTAGTAGTTGAGCTTGCAGGGCGTCCCATGTGGGGCGATATCCCCAACACCAACTGCACATTGGATCGTGAACATAATAAAGTGTTGTGTTTGCCATTGTGGACCTCATTGTTAGCTGTTTACTCACTATCGTTTATTTGCTTGTCTATTTACCGTTACCGCAGTTAGGGTCATGTTTTATATTATTCAATCGGTCGGTAAAACAGTAGAAACTAAGGTTGTCATATTAATTCGATAATTCAGTCATATTCAATGCGTAAGCTGTTCCTGATGATGAATTTTTCAGCAAACTATTACAACTGACATTACCGCATTACAACATGGAGCAATAAGATGACAAGGAAAAAAAGTGTAACACTGGGTATCATTTCAGTTTTAACCAGTACGTTATGGATTTCGGGGTGTAACAGTAACGATAATAATGACACCACTGCAGAAGTGGATAAAAGTGTTAGCGCTCAAGTAGGTCCTAGGCCGCTATTTTTAGTCGGTCAAATGCAAGACAGTGAGTTAAAAGATCAATTAGCGCAATGTGCTTCAAATTCATTTTACCGTACTGACTTTTCTATTGGTCATCGCGGCGCATCAATGCAATTTCCTGAGCATACCAAAGAAGCTTATCAAGCAGCTATCGATTCTGGCGCAGGTATTGTGGAATGTGACGTGACATTTACCGCAGATAAAGAGTTAGTTTGCCGTCACTCGCAGTGTGATTTAGCCACTACCACTAATATTCTTGCTATCCCGGCCCTAGCCAATAAATGTTCAGTGCCATTTTCACCAGCCGATGCTGTCAATGGCGTGAGTGCAACGGCTACCTGTTGTACCAGCGATATCAGTCTTGCAGAGTTTACAACCTTGCAAGGCAAAATGGACGGCTTTAACCCTAATGCCACCACAGTAGAAGAGTTTATGGATGGCACGCCAAATTGGCGCACCGACTTATATGCCGGTAATGGCACCTTAATGACTCATGCTGAAAGTATTGCCTTGTTTAAAGCTGCTGGAGTAAAGATGACTCCCGAGCTTAAGTCGGCCAGTGTCAGCATGCCGTATGATGGATTTACCCAACAAGATTACGCCCAAAAAATGCTAGATGAATATGCCGCAGCAGGCGTTGATGCATCGCAAGTGTTTCCACAATCGTTTAATTTAGACGATGTAAAATATTGGATAGCCAACGCACCTGAATTTGCCGATCAAGCGGTATACCTTGATGGCCGTGACGAGCAAGCTGGATTTGATCCGCAAAACAGTGCCACATGGTCACCGAGTATGGACACCTTAGCGGCAGACGGAGTCAAGATTATTGCACCACCTTTATGGATGCTGGTTACCGTAGGAGACAATAACGCGATAGTGCCATCTGAATATGCCAAAGCAGCAAGTGCCGCTGGCTTGAAGATTATTGCTTGGTCATTAGAGCGTTCGGGGCCACTGAGTCAAGGCGGCGGTGGTTGGTATTATCAGAGTATTGCTGACGTGATTGATAACGAAGGTGATACTTTTGAGCTGTTAGATGTACTGGCAAAAGATGTCGGGGTAATAGGGGTGTTTTCTGACTGGCCTGCCACAGTGACATATTATGCTAACTGTATGAATATGTAAGGCTTAATAACATTCCAGCCTTTCATTTCATTAGGGCTTACACCATAGACTAAAAAGGTGCCGACATTGTTGGCACCTTTTTATTTCAATTAACTATACTCGTGGATGGCAGAGTATTTATTGCTCGCTGCCCAGACAGCCCTAAAGCAAGTTGGTGATGAAAAATGTTAATGTTGCTATTGGTGTCGTATCGAAGTAACTGAAATCGCGGAATAAAGGCGATTTATAATGATGTTATTAGCCTTTAGTCTATATAGATTGCACAGGATGTCAGTGGTAGTGTAACTACATAATAATACTCATAACAATATAAAAAATAAGGATATTGCAGGATGAAATTAACCAAACGTTTTTGCATGATTGGCGCAGCTGCAGCGCTATCTATTAGTACGGCTGTTATGGCCGCGCCGACATTTATCAATATTCTCACCGGCGGAACTAGTGGTGTTTACTATCCTATCGGTGTGGCTTTATCTCAACTTTACAGCAATGGCATTGAGGGCTCTAAAACCTCAGTACAAGCGACTAAAGCGTCGGTTGAAAACCTCAATTTATTACAAGCTGGGCGTGGTGAATTAGCGCTTGCACTAGGTGATTCGGTATCGGCAGCGTGGGAAGGTGATCAGGAAGCCGGTTTTAAAGCACCGCTTAAAAAATTACGCGTTATTGCGGCAACTTATTCTAACTACATCCAAATTGTCGCCAATAAAGATGCCGGTATTAATAGTCTTGCAGATTTAAAAGGCAAACGTATTTCTGTCGGGGCGCCAAAATCAGGTACTGAGCTAAACGCTCGCGCTATTTTTGCTGCTGCAGGACTCAGTTACGACGACATGGGTAAAGTGGAGTTTTTGCCTTATGCCGAATCTGTTGAGCTGATTAAAAACCGCCAATTGGATGCGACTTTACAATCGTCTGGTTTAGGTATGGCAGCGATTCGTGATTTAGCCGCAACAATGGATATCAACTTTGTGGCTATCCCTGCGGATGTTGTCGCTAAAATTAATAATCCTGCTTATCAAGTTGGGGTGATTACGGCCAATACTTACGAAGGCCAAACAGAAGATGTGAGTACGGTTGCGATACAAAACTTATTGGTAAGTCACAGTAAGGTGTCTGATGAGATTGCTTATCAAATGACTAAGCTGATGTTTGAAAACCTAGACCGTTTAGGTACTGCTCACTCAGCTGCTAAGGCGATCAGTTTAGCCACAGCGGCAAAAGATCTGCCTATTCCACTACACCCAGGTGCAGAACGCTATTACAAAGAAGTGAATGCGCTATAAGTAATAGTCTTAAGTTAACAGCGCTTGTTTGGTAAACCCAGCAAGCGCTTGTTTATTTCTGTCTTTCAACCATATTTGCTAACTTCTGTTTTAGATCAAGAGTGACTAATTGAGTCAACGTCATTTTTAGTCCACTCATTTTTCTGAGCTGAGGTTATTTAGTTGTAGTAAGTGTCGAGGCATACCATGAGCGATCCAACCCAAATTACCGAACCAGAGCAGGGCTTAAGTGCCGATACTCGCAACTGGCCGAAAGCCTTGTTTGCAGTAGCATTAATTTTTTCTATTTTCCAAATTACCACCGCGGCATTTCATCCAGTTTCGACACAAGTATTGCGCGCCGTACACGTGGGTTTTTTATTATTAGTGGTGTTTATTAGCTACCCAGGTATAGGCAAGAGTCAGCCATGGCAACCTTTGGCATGGATACTCGGTTTAGCGGGTATGGCAACCGCGGTTTATCAATGGGTGTTTGAAGCAGACTTAATTCAACGTTCTGGTGATTTAACCCAAAATGACATGATTATTGGTGTAGTGTTAGTGGCTTTAGTGTTTGAAGCCGCCAGACGAGTGATGGGAATAGCCCTGCCGATTATTTGCGGTATGTTTCTGGCCTATGGTTTATTTGGCGAGTATTTACCCGGTGAGTTGATGCATCGAGGTTATGGTTTCGACCAAATAGTTAACCAGTTGGCCTTTGGTACCGAAGGCTTATATGGCACGCCAACTTATGTATCAGCGACCTATATTTTCTTGTTTATTCTGTTTGGGGCCTTTTTAGAGCAAGCTGGAATGATCCGCTTATTTACCGACTTTGCTATGGGCTTATTTGGCCATAAAGTGGGTGGGCCTGCAAAAGTGTCGGTGGTGTCTTCAGCACTCATGGGCACCATTACCGGTTCGGGGGTTGCCAATGTGGTCACCACTGGCCAATTTACTATTCCGCTAATGAAGCGTTTTGGTTATCGGTCTGCTTTTGCGGGGGGTGTAGAAGCCACATCCAGTATGGGCAGCCAAATTATGCCGCCGATTATGGGCGCCGTAGCCTTTATTATGGCTGAAACCATTAATGTGCAATTTATTGAAATAGCTAAAGCGGCAATGATCCCCGCGGTATTGTATTTTTGTTCGGTGTTCTGGATGGTGCATTTAGAAGCTAAACGCGCCAATTTATCTGGTTTACCTAAAGACCAATGTCCAGATCCGTGGGCAGCAATTAAGTTGCGTTGGTACTTATTAATTCCACTATTTATTTTGATTGGTTTGTTGTTTTCCGGTCGTACACCGCTGTTTTCCGGCATGGTTGGCTTAGCACTGACTGCGATTGTGATTTTAGGTTCGGCCATAATTCTCAATCTATCATCAGCTGCTATGCGGTTTGCTTTTTGGATAGCATTAGGGGTGATATGCGCAGGCTTTTTCCAGTTAGGTATTGGGGTTATGTTTGGCGTTATTGCCATGCTGGTGGTGGTTTGTTGGTTTGTTAAAGGTGGTAAAGAAACTCTCACATTATGTTTGCATGCATTAGTTGAAGGTGCACGCCATGCTGTACCTGTAGGTATTGCTTGTGCGCTAGTGGGCGTGATTATTGGTGTTGTGTCACTAACCGGTATTGCTTCAACGTTTGCCGGCTATATTCTGGCTGTCGGCCAAGATAACTTATTTTTGTCTTTAGTGCTGACGATGGTGACGTGTTTGGTATTAGGTATGGGGATCCCGACCATTCCTAACTACATTATTACCAGCTCAATTGCCGCGCCAGCGTTACTGGATTTAGGTGTGCCGTTAATTGTGTCGCACATGTTTGTGTTTTATTTTGGCATTATGGCAGACCTTACACCGCCAGTTGCCCTAGCGTGTTTCGCCGCGGCGCCAATCGCTAAAGAGAAAGGCTTAAAAATCAGTTTATGGGCCATTCGCATTGCCATTGCTGGGTTTATTATTCCGTTTATGGCGGTGTACGACCCTGCGTTAATGCTCCAAAGTGGTGGTGTGCTAGAAACGGTTTATGTGGTCCTTAAAGCGACGGTGGCTATTGGTATTTGGGGCGTGATATTTACCGGCTACTTATTACAAAACCTATATTGGTGGGAACGTGTTTTAGGCTTTATTGCTGGTGGCTGTTTGATTATGGCGACACCGCTGAGTGATGAGTTAGGTTTTGGTTTGGCACTGGCGTTTATTTTGCACCACGTATGGCGTGCACGTAAGCTAAAACGTTTAGCGCAGGGCGAATAATGCTAGGGCTATGTTTGGGTTTAGCAGGCACGATTTGGGCTCAAGTGCCTGCTGAACAGATGACATTGTCTTGGACTCACACAATTGAGAAAATTCGTTGGGCCGAAGATTATCGATTAACTAATGAAGGTTTTATTTTAGAACAAGCAAGGGTAAAAGGCAGTGGCGCAGGAATGGAAATCCCTGCCGATGCGGTGTTAAAAGATGGCAGTTGGCACTACAAACCGCATTTACCTATTTTGCCAATGCTAAAGTTGGGCCGCACGCCAGAAGCAGGCGATTATCAGCTATGTGTGTCATCGACTCAGGCTGGGCAACAATGCCATTCTATGAGTTATTGGGTGGGTGAGCCTACCACTGAGCAGCCCTCCATTGAGCTATGGGGTTGTGATATACCAGTATGAGTTTGGTGTGTTAATCATGCCAATAAGATGTATTTAGACATAAAAAAAGCTGAATCAATTGATTCAGCTTTTTCTTTATTTGAGATGTTTACAACGAGTTACTTTGCAAAGGCATCTTGCAGTGCAGGTACAACTTGTTTTTTACGGCTTAATACGCCGTCTAACCACACGCGACCATCAACGGTAGGTTTACCGTAAGCGCGCTCAGTTAAGTCTGCTGAATCAGAAACAACTAACATTTCTGAACCTTCTTTCATGATATCGGTTAGCAGCAATAATACGCTGTGACGATTGCCTTCAATTTTCAATTTAGCAATATCTGCTTCTAGGTCAGCTTTGATGTCGTCAAATACAGACAAATCGATAACTTCTAATTGGCCAATACCCACTAGGTTACCGTTCATGTTGAAGTCTTTAAAGTCACGCATAACAAGGTCACGCGCTGGCGTACCTTCTACTGCTGATTTTACTTTAAACATGTCCATGCCGAGTTCTTTAAAGTCTTCTACACCGGCGATTTTAGCTAACGCTTCAACGCAACGGATATCGGCAGTGGTACAGGTTGGAGATTTGAAAATAACTGTGTCACTTAAGATGGCGCACATCATGATACCAGCGATGTTTGCTGGAATGTCTACCTGGTAGAAATCGAACATCATTTTAATGACGGTGTTGCTGCAACCTACTGGACGGATCCAACATTCTAGCGGAGTAGAAGTGGTTAAGTCGCCTAATTTGTGGTGGTCGACAATACCGACGATAGTCGCTTGAGCGATATCATCTGGCGCTTGAGTAATTTCTGAATGGTCAACAATATAGACTTCTTCACCAGCGTAACTGGTTTTATATTCTGGTGCTTCAAAACCAAATTTTTCTAAAATAAATGCGGTTTCTGGTGATAGCTCGCCTAAACGGGCTGCAATTGCCGGTTCATCGATTTGGTTTTTTAAATATGCTAATGCTATAGCACCACAAATTGAATCTGAATCAGGGATCTTGTGACCCACTACATACATTGCCATTGAAAGACTCTCCTATAAAGTTGCCCTGATTTTAACAAGAATTGATCTTCATCGCATTAAAAAATACCACTTCAACGGTTCAACTTACCACATGAGTGTTATCCATGATGATATGCGTGTTTAATTGACAAAAAAAGGCCCCGAGCGGAGAGTCTCGGGGCTTTTTCTATTTTACACAGGGTAAGTGCATATTTGTCTTTAGCTTAGGTATAACAACGCTATTGAAGTATCTTTTCAGTATTCTATTGAGACTATCTCAAGTGCTCTGTCGAGGAGCTTCTTGTGCTCGAATTAACTTTAGCAGACTTCTATCAAATAGCGATGTCTTACTCATAACTCAGTAGTAGGACTGAGCGTTGGTCATGTTTTAAGGTTATACCCGTACCTTTATCACCACTTTGCGGACTTTTTGTGGTGTAGGGCTGGTGCCCGGCATATGGATGTCACCAGGAAAAAACAATGCAAACATGCCGGCTTTTAGCGGAATAAACGCCGCATCATCTTTGTTAGATTCATAGTCGTATTCAGCATAGTCATGCTTGTCAAAATAAGGCTTAGAAGGCGTTTGATTGGCTAACGGTAAATAGCCAAATTCTTCTTCACCGCTAACCACATACTGCACATCAATATACTGTTGATGAACTTCAAAGGGTTCGATCTCTTTAGGCTTAGTTTCATAGTCATTGACGATAACGAAAATGTCTTTGCCTTCAAGCGGATAGTTGCCCACTTCAAGCTGACTAAAGTCGGTGTCCGCGAGATGAGCTAATGCTTTGGCTAATCTCGGGCTAAGTTGAGTGTATAGGTGGCGATTTGCTAAAGTATCAACAATCATAAAAATTCCGTAAGATAAGAACCATAAAAATATGCTAGCGTGTTAGCGCTAAAGCATACAGTTTTACAAAGATAACAGCATTACAAATATAAGAAGGATTGTACATTGCCTGCATTACGTTTACTTGCTGGACCAACGGCTTACGAACAACTAGAAGCGAATGGCTTAGATCAATCATTGTTTACTCAGCTCTTTGCTGCATCAGGCGGGCCTAAGTGGCTGGCGATAGCAGGCTTAGATAAATATTTATTTAGTGAGTTTTTTCAGGGGCGCCAAGATCCTCTTTATACTATGGGCGCATCGTCGGGTGCGTGGCGTTTAGCTTGTATGGCGCAACAAGATCCATTAGCGGCTTATGAACGTTTAGAACATTTTTATATTCATCAGAATTACGAAAAAAAGCCAACGCGTGAACAAGTCAGTGCCCAAGTATTGCAAATTGTTGATGGCATTTTAGGTGAACAGCAAGGCGCTGATATTATTGCTAATCCGTTAATTCGTCATCATATGGTGGCCTGCCGTGCCCGTCATTTAAACCGCATTCATGCCAAATTTGGCTTAATGATGGGATTATCGATGGCAGCGGTAAGTAATGTCATCAATCGAAAAAGCTTAGGCTGGCACTTCGAGCGGGTTATTTTAAGTCATAAAGACGCCGCATCACCTTTTAGACGTTTGAAAGATTTGCCCACCAAACATGTCGAGTTAACTCAAGACAATATCCGTCATGGATTACTAGCGACAGGATCTATCCCGCTATTGCTCGATCCGGTAAAAGATCTGCAAGGCTCGCCAAAAGGCCATTATTACGATGGAGGCATAACCGATTATCATTTTGATATGCCATTACCAGCAGCGACAGGGTTAAGTTTGTATCCGCACTTTTATCCGTACATGAGCCCTGGTTGGTTTGATAAATCCTTGTTGTGGCGTAAAGCGAAAGCGAATTATCACAATGGATTAATTTTAGCACCGAGTAAGCAATTTATTGCAAGCTTACCGTTTAGTAAAATTCCTGACCGTGAAGACTTTAAAAATTTAGATACTGAAAGTCGAATTGCTTATTGGCAGCAAAGCGTGCAACAAAGCCAGGTATTAGCTGACGAGTTTGCTGAGATTGTCGCTTCCGGCACTATTATGGATCGTATTGAGCGTTTATAAGATCCAATAAATTGAATGTTTTTTGTACTTTTTTTGAAAGATAGTCGTATTGATTAAGGTCTATTGGAGTAGGGCGTAGCGAAAACGGGTGGTTATGTCGGTAGTAAGCATTATATTATGCTGCTTAAGTTGTTGAATAATTAACCACTGCTACACTTGTTTCATTGATTTGACTTTGGTTCAGTAACTTCACCTATGGTGTAGGAGGCTGTTATGCAAACAAAAGAAGTAGCATTACTGATTCAAGATGCAGTGCTATTACCCGGTGGACGACTTGAAATTCGAGTTGTGGCACCGAGTGATTTAGCCATGGTTGCCGATGTATTAAAAGGTCACTATGGTTTAGCATTTGCGCCATTGAAAGTGAATAGCGAACTGCCTTGTTATATTGCAGCAACCCAATGCAATATTATTGATTTCAACCAGTTAGATGATGATTCTTTAAGCATCGTTGTTGAGGGAACACAGCGTCTTAAAATTTTATCTGCGGCGCAAAAACGAGATGGTTGTTGGATTGCTCGTGCGCTCCCTTGCGCTAATTGGTGCCATGAGCCCATTGCGGGTGAGTTTGAAATTATCAGCGCCGCACTTGAACAATTTTATCAAGTGAATCCAGATTTACTGGAATTGTATTCACAAACACATTTAGAAGATGCCGCTTGGGTGAGTCAGCGTTGGTTAGAGGTTTTACCTATGTATAACCGTGATAAGCTGATTTTAGTTGAACAACCTAATTGCCATAAAACCATGGATTTTGTGCTGCAATTACTAAAATCTCACGTGGATGTATAAGCGCAATATTGTGTTATCGGTATCAAGTAATCAAGATACATTTTAAACCTAGCCTGATAAGATACCTTCTCGTTTGAACCTTACCTTCATCTTTATATAGCCAAGTTGTTTATGCCTAATTCATCAAACTACACTGCGGATCATCCTCAATCCTCTTCCCAAACACCAAGCGCTGCCATTGCCGCTCAACCTTCGTATATTGTGTTGCCGCGTGCTAATGAATTAGCAGGTAAGCAATACCACACAGTAGTTGAGTTTTTGGTCGATCATTTTAAGCAAATCGATGCCAGTGTGTGGCAGCAACGGATCAAAGATGGCAAAGTTCATTGGCAAAATGGTGAGTTAATTACCGCAGACAGTGTCTATCAAGCCACTGCCAAAGTGTATTATTACCGCGAAGTGCTGGCCGAAACGAAAGTGCCTTTTGCTGAGCTGGTGTTGTATCAAGATCTTGATACCATTGTGGTTTATAAACCGCATTTTTTACCTGTTACCCCAGGCGGAAATTACGTCAATGAATGTTTAGTGCATCGATTACGTATCGCGACTCAAATTGATACGGTCGCCCCAGCACATAGGCTCGATAAAGACACGGCTGGGGTGATGTTAATGACGCTCAATCCGCAAACACGCCATGCATATCATCAGCTATTCTTAGATGACAAGATCACTAAAGATTATCAGGCCATCGCTAAATTAACACCTAGGTTGGTGAGTGAATTAGCCGATAATACTTGTACGCTTCCTATTCATTGGACGGTTAAAAATCGTATTGTGGCGGCAAATCCAAGCTTTACCATGCAGGTGGTTGAAGGCGAGGCGAATAGTCATTCTGAAATCAGTTTAGTGGCGGTAAAAGATGGTTTTGGCTTGTTTGAGTTAAGTCCGATTACCGGTAAAACTCATCAATTACGTGTACACATGCAAAGTTTAGGCATGCCGATTTTACATGACCGCTTTTATCCAGTGCTACAACCTAAAGGGCCGGACAACTTTGATAAACCATTGCAATTATTGGCTAAACGGTTGCGCTTTACCGATCCAATCAGTGCTATTGAACAAGATTTTCAGTGCCAAGGTTTGGATTTTTAGTTGGTTATTTAGCGAATAAAAAAACCGCCATCATAAAATCGATAGCGGTTTTTTTGTATCAGCTTATTGCTGTTGCAGTGAGCTTATCTGAGTATTAGTCAGCTTTAGTATGTTTAATACCTTTACGATTTTTCATTGGGTCGCCATCATAACCAAGGGCTTTCCAATCCAAACGCTCGCCTTTGTTGTGGCAGTCATTACACTGTAGTGCCTTGTCTTTTGGTGACACCATGTGGTTGATGCGCCACCACATCTCAGTTTCAACAAAACCATGCTGGCCACTGTATTTGAGTCCTTTCTCTATCATGGTTGGGTTAGCTTCCATGCCTAATTTGGCTGCTAAGTCCCAATCAAACTTATCCCAGTAGCCACCTTCACCGTACGTTTTAGGGGTTATCAGAATATTAAGTTTAGCATCATAGATTTGCTTACCCGTGTGCACTTTAAATGGGTAGATTTTAGCTTTAGGGTCGCGAATATCACCTAATGGATAAGCTAATTTAACCGTTTTAGTGGGGTCCATTTTATCGCCAGCCATATACGCATCGGCGCGGCCATTAAACCAGGCATATTGTGGTTTAACGTCTTTTTGCCAAATAAAGCTGCCTTTCTTTTTCATAAAGGTGTGCTTGCCGTATTGGTCTGTTGTTTCAGGAAGATCTTGACCTGCCTGTGACCAATCCCAACGCATTTTGGTGGGTTCATTTTTAGCAAATGATGGTATATGACAAGTTTGACATGCTACCGTTTCCGAGTGGGTATTAAGCTTTGCATTTTTATGAGGCGCAGCATCATGGCAATTTACACAACCAATTTTGTTTTCCCCACCAGGTGATACGCCCATCGAGTTACCGGTAATTTGATGATTTTCAGTAACGTGACAAGTTTGACACTGGAAGTCATTGCCATCGGTATCCATGTGGACATCGGTCGCTTTATCTGGATAAGACATTGATGAGTCTAAATCGCCGTGTTTAACCGCATCACCACCGCCACCGTAAAAGTGGCAACTGCCGCAATTGTCACGCACGGGTGCACCTACATTTTGGGCAACATTGGCTAAATTGACTCTTGCTAAGGCCTCGCCTGCGCCCGCAGGATCTTTAATGTAAGTTCCCGTGGTGTCGTGACAGACTAAGCAATCGACTTTGGTCATGTCTTTAAAGTCGAATGTAGAATCTTTCCAACCATAACCTGCATGACAACTGGTACAACGCGGTTCGTTACCCGATATCGATACACAAAAGTTGTTAATACTGTTTTTTTTACCACGCATCACTGTGCGGTCAGGTAGTTTTTGCTCTAACTCCCAAGTCCAATGTGAAGATTTCATAAACTCTTCAGCATGTTCTTTATGGCAGGTTAAGCATTGTGTCGTCACTTCAGGGCCATTAGCAAAAGGCCCTTTCAGCGCCTCTTTATGGTTAAAGGCAGCCTGTGCGCTACTGCTTAATAACAGTAATACAGCCAGTGCTGATAATAGTTTCATGATATTTGTCCTTACCCCTGAGCTTGTGCTCAGGGGGGCCAAGTTAGAAGGTTAAGTTAGCGTTAGAAGTTAACGGTCAGTGAGGCATTGACGTCATAGGCGGTGTCAACAACGGGCAACATTGAGTACGCGCTACCGGCAATCACATCGTCAACCTTCATCGGTGCACCTACTGGTGAGCCACTTCCGGTATATTCATAGTCGTAATACAAACCGGCTAACTTGATAAACATTTTTGGATTAATATCAAAGATATAATAAGCTTCGGCAACGTGGCCACGAGTGGCTAACTTACTGCCGATTGGGTCGTCTTGTGCTTGGGTGAAGGGACTCCAGTATTTAGAACCGTAGTTATATTCCAAACCGAATTTGCCGTATGGTGCAGGAATTTGCATGCCCACATAAATGCCGTAACCATCTTTGGTGTCGCTATCAACGGTTTCTTTTGGCACCATAATGATTTCAGTACCAGTGCTGTTCAACTCTGCTTCAAATACTGCATCGCTTAACATGCCACCGAACAAACCAGCATTGCCGTTGGGTTCAGCACGAGTCCATCCTAATGAGGCAAACATTTTCAGGTCGTCATCGGTTTCATAGGCATAACCTAGGCCACCTAAGTACATATCACCAATGACACCGCTTGGTTGTACGCGGGTGACGAAGTTAAAGTTGTCGAATTTTTGCATGTCTTGATACATGGTTGGGGCAAAGATACCCGCCAGTTGAGTAGGGAATGCCATGGTGCCCGTAAAGCCATCATTGACATCTTTAGCACCGAATAAAGTGAACTGTAAGAAATGGTTACCGTCATTAATCACGTCGATATTAAACCCGCCGAGGTGGGTATCTTTAGTGATGATGTCACCAAACAATTCGCCATTGCCGTACTGTGATTCAAAGCCTTGGCCATAGCAAAAACGCACTGTTTGACCTTCAATACCGGTGATATCACCCAAGTTGTAACCTAAGGTAAGACCATCGAAGTTGAAATTGACTAAGTGACCTGATGGCGTGCCGCCTCTGAGTTCATTTTCACGATAATGATTTGGTGGACCGTACGTTGAAGGGCGACGTCCAATAGAAAGGTAAGTGCCACTACCATTAATGTCTTTCCAATTAAAATAGGCGCGCTCTACTTTTAACTCATCACCACTGGTGCTACCGCTACTGGTGCCGTCCATGGTGAATGAGTTCCATGAGTCGAATACTTTAACTCCAGCAGAGTCTCCCCAGCTCTTAAACATGGTTAAACGTCCTGCAAAGCTGACGTTATCCCACACTTTAGCGTCAATGTTTAGGCGTAAGCGCGTGGTGTAAAATATATCGTTATCAATGTCCTGTTGGGTTTTTTGGCCCAACAGCATTGGCATAACGCCTTGCAGCATACCGCTTTGAAACGCGCTGGCTAAATCAGGGTTTGCCATCATCATTTGGCCTAACGGTGAGGTAGCACTGTTTGGATCGCCAAATACTCCTGACATGGCTTTAGCGCCAAAGTCAGAAAAGTTAACGTTCATGGCTGGGTTCCAAGTGACGTTTTGATAATGTAATGAATGTGCTTTGGTTCTAAAATCACCCGTAATGGCTATTCTGTCTAAGGCTGTGTGACGCTCGGTTTTGTCAACTCGTGAATTTAAGTAATCAAGATCTTCATTAATAGTAGCCAGTTGTTGTTTAAGATCGGCAATCTTTTGTGCATCGGTATCTGCTGCTAGGCTTGCGCCGCTCATAAAGAGCGCGTTAGCCACTAATATTGAGATGAGAGTTCTCATGGTCTTTCTCCCCTTTATTTGCCAAATAACAAGGTCAATTTGGCAAATTTTTTGTGTCAGGATCCCTGAGGCTAAGCCTCACAGTTTTTTCGTTTGGTTTATTGGCTGATGTTTCGTTTAGAACGAAAAGATACTCAGCATTGATGATTTAGCCGCAAGTAGCTGGTTGGTCTGAATCGGCGGCGTGGTCATATAAAAACTGTTGAATATCTTTTATGTCTTTTTCTGATAAGGCTTCAAAAACGGCAGGTTTAGCTTTGTGCTTATCACGAGTAAAGAAACGATCCCATTGGCTCATGGTTTTGGTCATTGGGGTTAATTCAGGACCTTCACTGTTAGCGCTGTGGCAGGCTTTACATTCTTTTTTGTACAGGTGCTTACCTTTTTTAGGATTACCACCATCTGCGGCCATCACTTGGGTGCCAAGTGATAATGCCATAGCAACTGCGATACCAACTTTAATGTAAGTGTTCATCATTTTGTCCTCTGTCGGGCTTATTAGGGTTGTGCATTAACAGCATTTAATTATTTATTTGCTGTAAACAATGTTACCTAAAAGTGAGTAGTGTTAATTTGAAGTAGATCATATCCATGAGAAAAATCTAATTGAAAAAAAGTTAATTGAAAGAAATCTAATGAACTAGTGTGATGTGGATCTATTGCGCCAAGATGAGGATTTTGCTAGAGGAGATAAAAGTGGTTTTTTTGATACTTATTGATGGCGTTTTTAGGTGAGAAATAGACTGCTTGATAAATAGAAGGGGAAGATTTTAATCATTATTAGCGAACAAGCCCATTGATGGCTGGTTTTGTTTACAGGTACAGAATAGCTGATTAGCTGATTAGCTCATTAACGTGTTGGTCGACATAATCACTAACACAGTGGCACTAATACTACATAACACTAAGGTGACTATGCGGGTTTTATCTTTATCAACGCGGCCAATTAATCTACCTGAGACAAGATAACCAGCAACGACTGAAGGCAATAATAGCAGTGATAGCCATAAATGCTTCACTTCAACTAAGCCGACGATGGTTAGAATAGCTAAGGCAATTAATGAGCTAAACACGAAAAAGGCAGATAATGCCGCTCTAAACTGACCTGGGTCTTGGCCTGCAAGCAAAATGGCCATTGGTGGACCACCGATAGCAGCGATATTGCCAAATATGCCTGAAAATACCCCAGCGATAAATAAACTGAGGCGATTAATAGGGGCGGTAAAGCGAAAGATGCTAAGAATAACAGCAATAAACACAATGCCTGCAATCACTAAGCCTAGTATGGCTTGTGGGGCAAACAGCAATAATCCAGCGCCTAAAAACCCCCCAGGGATCCGCCCGAGTAAGGCATATTGCAAACCATTAAATTGTAGATGACCGCGTTCTCTAAATAAGGTCATTGCAGAAATGGCAAAGCCCATAACAATAATAGGAACAGGAACTAATTGAGGATTAACAATATACAGCAGCGGGCTTGCAACAACGGCTAACCCAAAGCCAATTAAGCTTTGGGTTAGCGCGCCAAAAAACACGATAATCGATGCCAGTATCAAGGTCGTTGGATCGATAAATGACATCATAAGTTCTCTTTAAAAACATGACGACTTCTTATTAGGGTCGTTTCAAAGTCTGTGAGGTATTGACTAATCAGTGAATTATTCGAGCTCTTCCCACTCGATACCCATATCATCCATTAACTTTTTCGCTTCACTTGGAATGCTATCAGGCTGATCTTTTGATAGATCACCGTCATAAGGTAATGGTTGACCTGTGTACGCATGCAAAAATGCTTCGCATAGCAGTTCACTGTTAGTTGCATGGCGCAGATTATTTATCTGGCGACGCGTCCGCTCATCCGTCAGTACTTTTAATACTTTTAAAGGGATAGAAACCGTAATTTTTTTTACTTGTTCATTTTTTTTGCCGTGCTCGGCATATGGGCTGATATATTCGCCATTCCACTCAGTCATTAACTTACCCTTAACGATAAATACGCTGCAGATTTTAAACCGTTACAATCTCTAGTCAAATTATTGCTACTATTTAATCCCGATTGCAAATAGATTTCTTGATGTTTAGACGTCTAAACGTCTATTTAAGTTGACGGATGGGGATCTCTTAGGTAAATTTGGACGTCTAGACATCTCTTTGTGTGTTTGTGAAATTTTAGGAGTTACCATGACTAAGCATCAAAACGCCACATTGGCCGTTCGCCAAGGTATTGAAACAGACACACAACATGGTGCTATCGTGCCACCGATTTATTTATCGACCAATTATTCATTCGATGGCCACAATAATCCGCGCGAGTTTGATTACAGTCGTTCGGGTAATCCTACTCGATGTATTTTAGGTGACGCACTCGCCAAACTCGAGCAAGGTGCTACCGGCGTGGTGACATGTACCGGCATGGCGGCGATTACATTGGTGACTAGCTTACTTGGCCCAGAGGATTTATTGGTTGTGCCGCACGATTGTTATGGTGGCAGTTACCGCTTATTTACTAATTTGGCCAAAAAAGGCCAATTTAAGTTATTGGTTGTTGATCAAACTGATGCGCAAGCGCTGAGCAAAGCGATAGCTCAAAAACCGAAAATGGTGTGGTTAGAAACGCCATCGAATCCTTTATTGCGGGTGGTAGACATTAATGCCATTAGTATCGCTTGCCATGACGTTGGCGCGCTAGTGACAGTCGATAACACCTTTTTATCACCAATATTACAGCAGCCATTATTATTAGGTGCAGACATTGTGATTCACTCAACCACCAAATACATCAATGGTCATAGCGATGTGGTCGGTGGGGCTGTAGTGGCTAAAGATCCTCAAGTGGGTGAGTTGTTACATTGGTGGTCAAATACTCTTGGGCTTACGGGTTCAGCATTTGACAGTTATTTAACCTTGCGAGGCTTACGTACTTTAGCGGTACGAATTCGTGAGCATCAACGTAATGCACAAAAGATTGTTGAGTTACTCAGCGCCAGTGATGTGGTGGCCAAGGTGTATTATCCGGGTTTAAAAGACCATCCAGGTCACGAAATTGCGGCAAAACAACAACAAGGCTTTGGTGCTATGTTAAGTTTTGAGTTAATCGGCGGCGAAGCGGAAGTAGTGGCATTTTTAAAGGCGCTGTCGTTGTTTAGTGTTGCCGAAAGTTTAGGCGGGGTGGAAAGTTTAGTCGCCGTTCCGGCCACTATGACCCATCGAGCAATGGACCCACAAGCAAGGCAAGAGGCTGGTATTAAAGAGACTTTATTGAGACTATCTGTCGGTATTGAAGATGCAGATGACCTCTTGGCCGATATTCAAGCAGGCCTAGCAGCTGTTGCCGCGATAAAATCAGCTTAATTCGAGTTTAAGTTAGCTGTGGTTTCGACCAAATTGGGTAAAATAGCAAAACATGCACTTGCAACACTATTGGTTTCAAAATAGAAGTCTAGCAGTCGCAACAAAAGTCGTAGTTGTTTAAGGAGTCAGTAATGACGCGAAGTCATTTACATAAGTTTGGTGGTTCAAGTTTAGCGGATGCAGATTGCTATCGCCGTGTTGCACATATTCTACTTACGCATGGTCAGAGTGATGATTTAGTTGTGGTATCCGCCGCCGGAAAAACGACTAACTTCTTATACAAATTATTGAGCCTGCGTGACAGCGGTCAGTTGTGGCAAGAAGAGCTGCAAATTCTGATCAGTTACCAGCAGACGTTAATTGAACAATTATTATCAAACGAGCAAGCGCGTGATTTACGCGAACGTTTGTCTACCGACAAATCTCAGTTAGTCAGCTTATTATCTTTAGAGCAACGTAACGATTACCAATTAAACCAAGTGGTGAGTTTTGGTGAACGTTGGTCGGCGCGCTTAATGGCCGCTTTGTTAAGAGAAATGGGCGTAGCTGCGACTCATGTCGATGCGTGCTCTATTTTGGTAGCCGATGAAGGTGCCGTACCCAATATTTTAGTGGCTGAGTCTCGTGACAAGGTACAAGCCTTATTAGCCTTGCACCCGCAAGAGCGTTTAGTGATCACCGGCTTTATATGCGCTAACCGCCACGGCGATACCTTATTGCTGGGTCGCAATGGTTCTGATTTTAGTGCCACCTTAATTGCCAGCTTAGCTGACATTGAACGTGTGACCATTTGGACCGACGTTGAAGGGGTATTTAACGCCGACCCGAATAAAATTAATGATGCTAAATTACTCAAGAGTATGTCACTCGCAGAAGCCGATCGCCTAGCGCGCCTGGGCTCTCCTGTACTGCATTCTCGTACCTTACAGCCACTGTTTAATACTGAAGTGAGTTTAGCGGTACGCTCAAGCTATGCTTCACACACTGACTTTACTTTAATCGCGCCACTGAGTTCATCAGCGAGTGCGCCTGTGGTCACTAACTTAAATGAAGTGGTGTTGTTTAGTTTTAAAATGAACGCAGATATTGAACCATTGTTGGCTATTTTAGAAAAAGCAGGTATCACACCGTTAGCTTATTGGTCGCTAGCACAACATAAGTTTGAGTTGGCGTTAACGCTTGAAAGCCAAAAACAAGTGCAAGCTTTGCTCACTCAATACAGCAGTGAATTTTTGATTGAAGAATTGAGTGCCCAAACTGACTTAGGCCTAGTGGCATTAGTCAGTGCCGATGCTCATCACTTTAGACGCAGTTTTGCCCGACTACTCAGTCGTGATGCCAAACCGATTTATCAAGATGCATTAAGTTTGGTCACTTTAGTCCCGCAAGCTCAAGTGAGTTTATTGACCCAAAAAGTACATCGTCGTTGTGCTGGACCAAGAATGCGTATTGGAGTGTTATTGCTGGGAGTGGGTAACATTGGTGAGGCGTGGATTGATTTGTTTAAACGCGCCAGTCCAGCATTAGATCATGAACTCGAAGCCTCTGTTGAGTTAGTTGGTTTAGTTGGTTCGAAAAAAGCGTTAATTTCTAACGACGGAATTAACCTTGAACAATGGCAACAAGATTATCAACAGCAAGGTATTGAATGGGATTATGATCAACTGTTTGATCAATTAGCGCAGTTATCATGCGATGAAATTGTCGCCTTAGATATCAGTGCGAGTGCCGCCTTAACCTTACAATATCCCGAGCTATTTGCCCGTGGTATTCATGTGGTAAGTGCCAATAAATTAGCCGGCTCAGGGCCATTGCCATTTTATCGTGAATTAAAGCAGCAGCTGAGTAATCGCCGCTTATTTTGGCGCTATAACGCCAGCTGTGGCGCAGGTTTACCTATTCAACATGCGTTAAATGACTTACGTAATAGTGGTGACACTATTGAAGCCGTGGGTGGTATTTTCTCGGGCACGTTATGTTGGTTGTTCGAAAATTATGATGGCAGTAAGCCGTTCTCAGAATTAGTACTGCATGCTCGCAGTTTAGGTATTACTGAACCGGATCCACGCGATGACTTATCTGGCCGCGATATGCAACGTAAGTTGTTAATCTTGGCTCGCGAGATAGGTTTAGCGGTAGAGCTAGACGATATTAGTCTTAACTCATTAGTGCCTCAAGCTTTAGCAGAGTTGTCACTAGAAGATTTTTTAGCGCGCATCAGTGAGTTAGACGATGATTTGTTGCAGCAGTATGTCGCTGCAGCTGAACAGAACAAGGTGCTACGTTATGTGGCTTCGCTGGATAAAGTCGAAGGTAAGTTACAGGCTGAAGTGGGTTTGCAGTGGGTTGATAATAATCATCCTTATGCGAATTTAACCCCAGGGGATAATGTGTTTGTTATTCGCAGTGCGTTTTATCAAGGTAATCCATTGATTATTCGCGGTCCAGGGGCTGGGCGTGAGGTGACTGCTGCGGCTGTGCAGTCGGATTTGGTGCATATTTGCAAAGACTTGTTGCAAGAGTAGTTTTGTTAAAAAAGACCATTATTAATGGTCTTTTTTTATGTCATCTCGGGAATGTTTGAGAGCTGAAATTCAGCTCTTTTCTTTATTTGCCGCAAACCGCTCAACGCATAAATACTAAAATGTTAGATGACAAGTGTTCACATCTTGAAATGGAGTTCAAAATAATTATGAAAATCAAAGTATTTACTAAAGTGTTAAAACCTAAACTAAGCTTTTGGATGAAACCGATAGAACAAGCTGATTGTGGTTTACAAGACGAAATTAATTTATGGTTATCCACACAAACATCTATAGAAATCACCGAAATTAAACAAACTCAAAGCGGTGGGTCATTTATGCCAGCGACGTTAAATATTACCATTTGGTATCAGTAATCTAATGAGACTGTTCCATGTAAGCTTAATCATCTCCTCGACATAAACGAACAATAGATAATAAAAATGAATAGGTAGCATAAAGCTGCGTCCTTATTCTAAGTGCTGAAAAAGCTCAATAATAGAAGGGCTTAAACTTTTTATTATATGAATATCCGATCGAGAGTTCGACCAATTTGAAGTGATGTTTATGGATACTATTTTTGCGAGTCTTTAAAGATTGGCCCAGTCTTTAGTTATCTTTATTTATTCTCAGGTAACGAATACTCTTAAGGCGACACAATCTAAGTCGCCTGTGCTTAGGCTTCTTCTACTGCGTCATCTTTTAATGATTCAGCTGTTTTATCGGTTAACGTTATTAATAGGCCTGTGAGTAGGCTCATGCTGTAACCGAGTACGGCGCCGATAATAAGTGGTGGAATGATAGCGGCTAGATCAGCATTTAAGGCAAAAGTGATGCAACAACCGATAAAGGTGCCGGGAATAAAGGCGAAGTTTTTATTACTGGCTTGTAAGCACATAAATGCGGTGACAATGCCTGTTAATGCATAGCTGATCATTGGCGAACCTAGAACACCGCTGCCTGCAATAATTAACCAGCCCCAGAATACACCGGAAAGATTGGTCATCATCGCCATCATCATGCCTTTAGCGCCAGTTTCCGTTTGAGCGAAAAAGGTACTGCAGCCCAGAAAGCCGACCCATGTCACGAGATGAAATACATCAGCAAGACCAGCCCAAACAGCTGCTAATAAACCAGCAGAAATTGCAATTTGCCAACGATGCGCCATGGTTGCCTCACAAAAGATTAAAATTAGAACGGTGAGTTCTAAATTTAGCACAATAAACTAAATTTAGGCAGTTAGGTTTTACAAAAGTCGATCCAGTTCGCAAATAAAAGCAACTGCTAATAAAACCAAACGTTATGCACTCGATAATTGTGAGAGAGTCATCATGTCTACCGCACATTAACACCAGATATAGTCACTAATGCTATTAACTTTGTTAGAACCTAAGTGTTAGCGCACTTTTTAAAAAATAATTTGAACATTATCAAATGACACTGTTTGCAGGCTGATGAACAAAAAGCCTGCAGATAGATGAACAAACGGCTGTTTTCAGCCGTTTTATATTGTCTATGATTTAGGCCTAGCGTTAATGTGATTATTACAAATTGCTTATTGATGGTTTTTTAGCTTGACTTAGTATGCAGTTAAACTAGTATATGGACATATAGACGTCCAAACGGCCAAATGATTTAGGTTAAGTTAATCATTTAAGCTGATTGGTATAGACTCCTAAGTGTTACAGAAGTTAAAGGAATACATTATGGCTTTTCATCATGCACAACATGCCCAGTCGTTAAATCAGAGCTTGTCTGAGCTGAATGATATTAATGTGTCTTTTGAGTTTTTTCCGCCATCAACGCCAGCAATGGAAGATATTTTGTGGAATTCTATTCGTCGTTTAGAACCATTGAACCCTAAATTTGTATCAGTAACATACGGTGCCAATTCAGGTGTACGTGATCGTACTCATAGCGTGATTGAACGTATCCAGAAAGAAACCAATCTACTCGCTGCGCCGCATTTAACCTTGGTTGATGCTAGTGATGAAGAATTGGTTGAGCTGGCAAAGCATTATTGGAATTCTGGTATTAGAGACATTGTGGCATTGCGCGGTGATTTACCTGACGGTAGCCCAAAACCAACTCGCTTTGCCAATGACTTAGTGCGTTTACTGCGCTCAGTGGCCGACTTTGATATTTCGGTAGCAGCGTATCCTGAAGTGCATCCTGATGCGCGTAATGCGCAGGCCGATTTAATTAACTTAAAGAAAAAGATTGATGCAGGTGCTAACCGCGCCATTACTCAATTTTTCTTTGATGTTGAATCCTACTTACGTTTTCGCGACCGTTGCGTTACAGCTGGTATAGATGTTGAGATTATTCCAGGGATATTACCTGTGACTAACTTTAAACAAACTAAGCGTTTTGCTGGCATGACCAATGTCGCCATTCCACATTGGTTACATCGTCAATTTGAAGGTTTAGATGACGACCCTGCAACACGTCAATTAGTGGGTGCCAACGTTGCTATTGATATGGTGAAAGTATTGTCCCGTGAAGGTGTTAAAGATTTCCATTTTTATACCCTTAATCGTGCAGAATTAACGTATGCCATTTGCCATACATTAGGCGTGCGTCCAAAGTAGTACAGTGTAAAATTCACTCAATTAAAACCCCGTTAATGGTTCCATTAACGGGGTTTTTGTTTAAATATTCGACGTTTGCCGTATTCTTTTTTGAATATATTTAGCCTATGGTGGTAAGACAATAACCAATAACCAATAACGAATGACTAAAGAGGTGTGATGATGAAAACATCCTTTTACAAGCTCGCTGCATTGGCTGGCATAACGATGCTAACTGTTATGACCGCAGAAGCTGCAGAAACAACTTCCCCACAACTGCCGGTTCCTGCTGCGGCTCAGCTATGTACTTCTTGCCACGGTGCACAAGGTCAAGGTATCGACATTATTGGCCCTCGTTTAGCAGGCTTATCTGCCGATTACATCAGCAATCAACTTGCGTTATTTCATGCAGGTAAACGTCAAAATCCAACCATGTTAGCAATGGCTGCAACGGTGCAAGGTGACAATATTGCTGTGGTAGCGCAATATTTTAGTCAGCAACCTGTTGCTGACATTCCGCTCCAATTTCGCGGTGACAAGGTTGGTATTAGCGATCCGTTCGAAAAATTAGCCTTTCAAGGTGACTGGTCACGTACCATTCCAGCATGTGTTAGTTGCCATGGTCCATCTGCCGTGGGTGGCGGGCAGTTTCCTCGTTTAGCGGGGCAGCAAGCCAGTTACCTTAAAACCCAATTATTAGCCTGGCAAGAGGGCTCTCGTACAGGCGATGCTGATAACATGATGGGCAATATTGCGCTGAAATTAACGGCTGCCGAAATCGATGGGTTATCTCAGTTTTTTGCCAATATAAAATAAGGACATGGCCATGAAATTATTATCGCTATTGACCATTGGCGCTCTGTTTAGCTTGCCTTTACAGGCCGATGAATTATTGACCGAAGTTCCGGCTAAGCCTACTGCGGTAAAATCGTCAGAGTCTTCGACGACACTACCCGATCGCCAAGCTGCATTACCTGCGCTGGAGAAAAAAGTTGATGCTGTTTATCTTCAACCCGCACCATTAACTGCTATTCCCGAGGGGGATTTTGGTGACAAGGTTCGGTTAGGTTATCAATTGTTTGTTAACACCCAACAGCTACGAGACAAGTACGTTGGCAATGAGCTCAATTGTGTTAACTGCCATATGAATTCAGGACGACAAGCTAATTCGTCGCCTTTATGGGCGGCATACTTTGCTTACCCTGCTTATCGTAAGAAAAACGATAAAGTAAACTCTTTTCAAGAGCGTATACAAGGTTGTTTTACCTATTCAATGAACGGTAAAGCTCCGGCGGCAAACTCTCCTGAACTTGTGGCAATATCGGCCTATTCTTACTGGTTGGGCATGAGCGGATTAATGGATCAATACAAGGTTGCAGGCCCAGTGCCTGAGTTGTCTGATGTGGAGTTGGTTAAAGGCGGTAAACGGGATGATTTCCCAATGCCAGCAGCTATTGCTAAACATTTGGATACTGCAGTGTTAAGCCAGCTTCCTGGGCGCGGCTATCCGAAAACACCTCAACCTGAACTGGCTTATTCTCCTGAACGTGGTCAGCTAGTTTATCAAGCACATTGCCAAGTTTGTCATAGTGAAGATGGCCAAGGACAAGTGATTGCTGGTGTTACTGCATTACCACCATTATGGGGAGCTCAAAGCTATAATTGGGGTGCAGGCATGCATAGGGTAAATACAGCTGCTGACTTTATTTATGAAAATATGCCGTTAGGCAAAAGCGTGCAATTAACGGTTCAGCAAGCTTGGGATGTAGCGGCTTACCTTAATTCGTTTGATCGGCCACAAGATCCTCGTTTTAACGGTGATGTGAGTAAGACTCAAGCCATCTATCATAAGCACCAAGGATATTATGGCCAATCCGTTGCCGGCAAGCCTGTTTTGGGCACTGCTTCGTATCCGGTTTTCCCGCTTAAAAATAATATAAAGTAATTATATTTGCTTAGTCTAAACCATTAATCTTTGTCAGTTATACCCATTAAGTTAACGCTTAATGGGTATTTTTATTGGTTGTTAATTCATTTTCAGAAATGTAATACGCAGAGCGCTTATTGAGCATGATGATAAATGTCAGTATATTCAGTCATCATCATCACCATATAGGCTGGGCAATGACATTATTTACTTCAGCAGCACAATCGTGCCCACTTTGCCAGCAAGCTAACGGTTGTGCGATGGAGCAAGGATTAGCCATTGATGCATGCTGGTGTGCTAAGCAAACGTTAGACATGCCATTGATTATTGAGCAGTACAAAGCCGCATCTACTTTGGTTGATTTACCTAATGGCCAATGTGTTTGTCAGTCATGTATGACTAAATTGGTGCAACAATTCAACATAGACCCCGTTGAAACTTATTCACCAGAACCAGAACTCAAACCATAACTATAGCCATAACTATAACCATAATCATAATTACCATTCATTAGGGGCGTTTCTATGCCAACGAAAGTGATCAATTTCAATGACAAGTTCTCTTTGTTCGACCAGCATTGGTCTCCTCGTGTAATTGCAGAAATGAATGACTATCAATTTAAATTGGTTAAAGTCGAGGGTGAGTTTGTTTGGCATGAACATGCCGATACTGACGAAGTGTTTATTGTAATGGAAGGAACGTTGCAGATCGCTTTTCGCGATCAGGACATTACGCTTCAGGCAGGGGAAATGTTTGTTATTCCTAAGGGGGTTGAGCATAAACCCATGGCGAAAAAAGAATGCAAGATCATGATTATCGAACCTCGAGGTGTCGTCAATACGGGTGAGATAGATAGCGATCGAACTGCGTTAAATGATCAGTGGATATAAAGCAGACCCTTTCTGGTCATTTATGACAGACCTCTGCTCATGCGATCGCATTTCATGCAATAGCCGCTGGTGTGACGTCAACACGATGTTTAATGAGAAGCCATTGTTAACCCAATGTTAATTTTTATTGTTAGCCTGCTGTTAGTCGGTATACTGAGGAGATTGCGTGTTGGCCCTTAAGCCAAAAAGTCTGACATATAACGCTATGTATACTAGAGGATAATAATAATGCTTAGAAAAATTCTCGTTGCTGTCGCGACTATTATAGCGATCCCTTTTGTTGTCGCCCTATTTGTTCAAAAAGACTATTCAGTCACTCGTACTATCACCATAGATAAACCGATCTCCGAGGTTTTTGATTACGTTAAACATCTAAAAAACCAAGATAATTTTAGTAAGTGGGCGCAAATGGATCTCGAGATGGTGAAAGCCTACCGCGGTACCGATGCGACAGTAGGCTTTGTGTCTGCTTGGGCAAGTGAAAACCCAGATGTAGGTGTTGGCGAGCAAGAAATTATTGCCATAGATGAAGGTAAACGTATCGATTTTGAATTACGGTTTATTTCACCCTTTGAAGCGACCGAGCCTGCCTATATGAGCACTACAGCCGTTAATGCTAATCAAACTAAAGTTGATTGGGGTTTTAGTGGCCATTTTGCTTATCCAACTAACTTAATGTTTTTGTTTATCGATTTTGAAACCATGATAGGTGCTGATTTACAGCAAGGTCTAGAGTCATTGAAAGTGGTACTCGAAAAATAATTTGTATGTGCATGAGCTAATGAATCATCTTGAAGATGATTCATTAGCTCATGCAGTGGCTTGCCATGGTTAACTTAATCGGGGTAATCTAAAAAATGCAATCGTTGCAGTGGAGTTGGGCCACCGTAACCATAATAAAAATAACCAAACATCTAATAATTATAATATTCGACATAAGTCATTACTCATTATGAGGTTTTTTACATGGAAGCAGTCACGCAATTTGTCAGTATGATTAACAGTATAGTATGGGGCGTTCCCATGCTGATTTTGATTTTAGGAGTAGGGCTGTTTCTGTCGATAGGCTTAAAATTTATGCCTATTTTAAAGCTGAATCGAGGTTTTAAATTATTATGGTCGGGTCGTCAGGTTACTGATGAAAGTGAAAAAGGTGATGTCAGTCCGTTTAATGCTCTCATGACTTCATTATCGGCCACCATTGGTACGGGTAACATCGCTGGTGTGGCTACGGCGATTTTTATTGGCGGACCCGGGGCATTATTTTGGATGTGGTGTACGGCGCTCGTGGGTATGGCGACTAAGTTTTCGGAAGCTGTGCTGGCGGTAAAATATCGTGAGACAGATGCTAACGGTAACCATGTTGGCGGCCCGATGTATTACATCAAAAATGGTTTAGGCAGTAAATGGGCCTGGTTAGGCACTGCATTTGCTCTGTTTGGATCTATTGCCGGTTTTGGTATTGGTAATACTGTACAAGCTAACTCAGTCGCTGATGCAATGAGCAGTAACTTTGGTGTACCTAATTGGGTTACTGGTGTGGTGTTAATGGTGCTAGTGGGTGCGGTACTCATGGGCGGTATTAAACGTATTGCTGAAGTGGCGGGTAAGTTAGTGCCATTGATGACGGTATTTTATATTACCGCAGGTTTAGCGGTATTGATTGTATATGCAGACGAAGTACCTGCTGCTTTTATGTTGATTATTGAAAGTGCCTTTAACCCAGTAGCAGCTCAAGGTGGTTTTGCGGGTGCAGCGGTATGGGCTGCGATTCGTTTTGGTGTGGCACGTGGTGTATTTTCAAATGAAGCGGGGTTAGGGAGTGCGCCAATTGCCCATGCGGCGGCGCAAACGAATAACCCAGTGAAACAAGGTTTAGTGGCCATGTTAGGGACGTTCATTGACACGCTCATTGTATGTTCAATAACGGGCTTGGCGATTGTGGTTTCTGGTGCGTGGACATCTGGCGAAAACGGCGCTGCATTAACCTCTCTTGCATTTTCACATGCTTTGCCCATGGGTAATTATATTGTGGCCATCGCATTGGCTGTGTTTGCCTTTACCACTATTTTGGGTTGGAGTTTTTACAGTGAAAAATGTATTCAATACTTATTAGGCGATAAAGCCGTAAAACCATTTCGTCTAATCTGGACCTTGGTTGTGCCTTTGGGTGCTGTAAGCTCATTAGAGTTTATTTGGTTATTAGCCGACACGTTGAATGCGATGATGGCGATTCCAAACTTAATTGCGTTAGTGCTATTAAGCCCTGTGGTATTTGGCTTAACCCGTGAATACTTTATCAAGCAACGCGCACTAAAAGCCAAAGCATAGTGTGAGTAAATCGTGTGGGTAAAATAGTGTGGGTAAATAGTGCAGGTGCATTGTTCGGATAATTTGTTCGGATAATTTGTTTGGCTGAATCGCTTGGCTAAATCATTCAGCAATCGCCGGATAATGGCACCGAGCAATATAATTCAACAATAATAATAGCTAAGCATGTTTATCAGTACATTGACAAACATGCTTTTTTAAAAGGATTTTTTATGAAGCACGTTTTTTTTACTGCCTCTGTTGCCGCCATCTTGAGTATGGTATTTGTGTCGGGTTGCTCTAACCTGTCACTGCGAACCAATGCGGGTACAATTGCGCTAGGCAATGCCACAATAGCTGGAGTTGATACCTACACCTCAGCAGAAATGTCTAGGTTCAAAGCACAGTTTCTTGGCGATGTGACCACGTCATATTGTGAAAATTCATCGGATCCTGAAAAGTTAGATGATCTTCCAAGTTTGTCTTCAATGACTAAGTCACTCAAATTACAAGTGACTCAACGAGGCGGTAATGCCATTGTGTTGAAGCAATGTGGCAAAGTTAATTACCCGTCTTGTGCTGTTTATTTAGAGTGTAACGGCGAGGCATATGTCATCGACCGTAGCTTATAACTAGACCCATTTTTCTAGCGCCTATTGGAGTCATGCAATAGGCGCTAATCTAATCGTTTACTGAATCGCATTGCTGCAATCCATAATCCAATGACTGTAAAACCCACTAGCCATAACACATCGCTAATTAACTCACCCAACGTCGCCCCTTTTAACACAATCGCTCGGATCACCCGCATAAAATGGGTCCCTGGTAGTGCTTCGGCAATCCATTTGGCTGCCGTCGGCATGGCTTCTAATGGGGTGATAAATCCAGAGAGTAATATGGTCGGTAATAATACAAAAATGGTCATTTGCATGGCTTGTAGCTGGGTTTTTGCAATAGTGGAAATGATTAACCCTAATGTCAGACTCGCGGTAATAAACAGTAAAGTGCCTAATAATAAATGACTGATAGCGCCATTGATGGGCACTGCAAAAATAATATTGCCCAAGCCCAAAATAATGGTCATTTGCACTAAGCCGATGACAATGTAGGGCAATATTTTTCCAATCATTAGTTCTATTGGTTTAATCGGAGTGGTGATTAATAATTCAAGATTACCGCGTTCACGCTCACGAACGATGGCTGATGAAGTAAACAGTACCATGGTCATGGTCAGAATGACGGCGATTAAACCTGGAACAATATTTACCGCTGATCGCTGCTCCGGATTATAAAACAAGCTAACTTCAAACCGAGATTGGCTGCTGGTTTGCTCCGGTACAATATCGTTGAGCGATAGGTTTCGCAGTTGCTTTATCGCGCCAGCAATCATGGTGTCTGAACCATCGACTATCCATTGGCCAATCGGTTCATTGCGAGCGATTTTTTCGTTCAACGTAGGCGGTAAAATTAATGCCGCTTTAATGTCGCCACGGCGAATAGCAGCCTGAGCTTGCTCGGCTGTGGTGAGATAGGATGTGACTTCCACTACCTGGGTGACTTTTACCGCCTCGACTATCCAGCGCCCTGCTGCTGAGTCACTTTGATCAACAATAGCGACTGGTATTGCCCGTACATCAGTATTGATGGCATAGCCGAATAACAACAGCTGGATCAGCGGGATCATTATCACCATAGCAAAGGTAATTCGATCGCGCATAAGCTGCTTAACTTCTTTAGCGGTAATGGCGTGAATGCGCATGTAGCTATGGCGAATACTGTTCAGCATGTTGTTAGCCCTTATGTTGCTTCATGGGAGGCTGGAACACGCTGTCCAGTATGACTGACAAACACGTCTTCAAGATTAGCGCTAACCAAGTGAATATCTTGCAGGTTAACGGGGCGATTATGCTGTTGGCACTGATGCAGTAGCCAAGAGATAGGATCTGCCACTTGTTTGCTGACCAAGACCCGTAATCTATGGCCTAACTGCGCCGCAGAGGTCACTTCAACGTGACTGATTAATGCTTGTTTTAAGGGCCTTAAATCAGTGGTGTTGATTTCAACCACATGGGCATTGATGTTATCCATTAATGCTTTTGGCGTGTCATCTGCTCTGATCCTGCCTTTTTCCATAATGGCAATTTTATGGCAGCGTTCGGCCTCATCCATATAATGGGTAGTCACTAAAATACTGGTGCCTTGTTCAGATAAATCGAACAGTTGCTCCCAAAAGTCACGCCTGTTTTGTGGATCAACGGCTGAGGTGGGTTCATCTAAAAACAGTAACTTAGGTTGATTTAAACAGGCGCATGCAAGGGCCAATCGTTGTCTTTGTCCACCGCTGAGGGTGCCAGCCAGTTGATGTTGATACTGGCTTAGCTTGTAAGTGCTTTGCAGTTGATCAATGCGTTTTTTGCAGGTGCTACTGTCGATACCATAGATTCGGCCAATAAATTGCAGGTTCTCTGTAACCGTTAAGTCATCGTAGAGAGAAAACTTTTGGGTCATATAACCAATGTTATGGCGTAATGCTTCAGCCTGCTCCGGGATGGCTAACCCCATGACATTGATGGTGCCTTCGGTGGGAGTGAGTAAACCGGTTAACATTCTAATGGTGGTTGATTTACCACAGCCATTTGGGCCTAAAAACCCATAAATGTTGCCTTTCGGCACCAATAAATCTAATTGCTCGACCGCAGCAAAGTCGCCAAATTTTTTGGTGAGGCCATGAGCTTGAATTACCCATTGTGGGTCTACGGATGGTGTCATTTTTGTGTCGGCAATATAACTTGGGCTGGTATGCCCGTAGGTAGCTCGCTGGCCGAACTGTCTAAATTGACTTCAGCTAGAAAAGCTAATCGTGACCGATCTGATTGATTCAGCGCGTAGTAGGGGGTAAATGCTGGTTCAGTACTTATCCAACGCAGTGTGCCGTTAAATGTGCCGTCGATACCATCTACACTGACCGACAACGTTTGGCCAATGTGAAGTTTGGCAGCATAGGGTTCAGGTATATACACTCTGGCGTAGGGCGCTGCATCAGCTTGAATAACTGCAACGATTGCACTCAGTTGGACGCGTTCGCCTACATTGTAAGGTAAGTTATCTAGCTTACCGCTGCGAGTTGCACGAATGCTTAAGTCGCTGTAAACCTGCTGCTCGTAACGTAGGTTGGCATTGGCAGCATCGAGTGCCGCTTGTGCTTGAAAAATATCTTCTTGGCGAACACCTTTGATTAATATAGTTAGCCGATCGTTGGCGGCGTCATATTCTGCATTGGCTTGATCGCGAAGCGCTAAAGCACGATCGCGTTCTGCTTCACTGACTAGATTTTTTAATAATAAACTCGCGCTGCGTTGATAAGACTTTTGTGCTTCTATTTTGGCGGCGTTAGCACTTTTTAATGCCGAATTGGCACTGGCGATATCTTCAGGGCGCTCGCCATTGGTGAGTTTTAGTAAGTAGGCTTGGGCTTTGACCACTTCGGCTTGCATTACCGCTAAGCGCGCGGCTTGTTTTTGGGTATCAAATTGGACTAATAAATCACCGGCGTTGACTTGCATGCCTTTTTTAATGGGTTGTGCAGTAATGATTTCTGCGGCGGTTGAACGAAGAATGACTCGATCGCGCTCTAAGGTACCTAATGCTTGTGAAGGGGTGGCTGGGGTGCAGCCACTTATTAATATCAAGCTGGAGAATAACGTTGAAAATAACGCTGAAAATAGAATGTGTTTCATAGTAAGTCTCAACCATCGTGGTCATTACACTATAGCAAACTTGTCGTGTAACAATGCATTAGCTTATTTGATGATTGCACTTGTAAAGCCAGCTAAGTGTGACCTATGCCACACTTAGCGAGTTTCCTTTGTTTACTCTTTATTCGAAGTTGTTATCAAATTCTGAATCTTCAAATAAGTCGACAGCAGAAGTCGGGACAACATTTTTGAATTGGCGTGCAAAATGACGTTGCACCCCTTTTAAGTCGATATTGCCGATACCAGACGCAAAACCAAACCAAGCATACAGACCGCTAATGTCTTCAAACATCGGAGGTAAATATTTAGGGTGGGCAATAATGCCTTCTTGGTAAGCTTGATACAGAACAGGAATGTCTTCGATGGCTAATTTACCCAAAAACAGCATTGGGATTAGTTCTGGTAAACCTGTGCTGATGGCGCTACGAATAAAGTTAATGTTTTCAACATAACCGCGTACGTAGGATATATCTTTAGTGAAAAAGCTGCCACCACCAACCATGCCACCACGAAACACCCGTTGAGTAACACGATAACTGTCTTTTGAACTCAGGTTGAGGTTTCTAAAGTATCGATAGACTTCAATAAAGTCGGCACCTTGTTCTGCCATGTCGACAGCAGATACTCGATCGCTAATTCGACGAGCACGGCCTGGATTTGAGCTTAATGTCAGCATTTCCATCAACACTGCTAAGCCTTCCTGCGACGCTGTCACTCGTGGTGAACCAACACTGAGCCAAGTTGCATGTGGTTGCGCCCGACCATTAAGTGTGGTGCCCACATGCACCCAGCCTTCGTGCACTTCATATACATTGAGATCCGATTCGCTGAACATGGCGCGGGTATTGAGCTTAACGGTATCGCCACCTACTGCCGCATCAGAGACAATACCATCGCTCAATTTAACGTGAATTTCATCGTTATGAAAATACTTCACTAAGCGTTCGCTAAGAATAGTTACCGCTTCAGGGGCGGTCACAATTTTAGGATGACGGCTACTCATGTGACGCGCTGCTGGCAGCGAAAATATATGGCTTAAGCGATCGCCCAGTTGGCGTACCGTATGACGATCGCCATGTAATTTGTCGCTCGCACTGCCGTATAGCTCTTGGCTGAGTTTACCAAACATTGGCTTGCCGCGGTTATGCAGCATGTCTATTACTATTCGATATTGGTCAATGTTAGCCAGTAAAATTTTACCTAGCTTATCGCGTTTGCCTAAACCTCGCTCAACGGCATTTTTTAACCCTTGAAGGTCGGTCTGGGTCTGATCTGCGTTAAATGATAAAGGAATCGATTGATAGAAATCATTACTGACGTTGGGTAATTCTTTGCTTTGTTTGGCTAAAAAGTCATCTTCAACTTGTCTTGGCCATTTTATCGAATCCAAAATTTTAATCGGTGCTTGGATGCGAATTAATTCATCAGAAAAACGACGAATATCTTGTTGATAACGCAATAAAGAGTCAGACATTGTCTTTTCCTAATCTTGAGAATGTTGTAAGCAGTATTAGCACTTATATTAGCAGATGTTGATCGCAAAACGGCAATGAAAAAATACCTCAAATGTAGCACTGTTTTGGTGCGACAAATCAGTTTATATCGCAACCCCTTTTAGTCATATTATTTAAGTCTATAAAAATTATAGATTATTTATTTGGCATTAAAACTGCTTTAGCTAAAGTAGTCTTGATTAAAAGGAAAACCTATGGCAGCGATGAGCTATTTAAGTGTGATTGAGCGTTACCATGAATATGAACACTTGGTACACGAATTATTAGAATCGATTTTGATCGGTGTGGGAGACATTAATCTATTCGAACAGCCTATTTCAGCTAAAATTTTTGAAGATATGGCGATTAGTTATCCCTTTGTGGAACTCATTTATTTACTTGATCAGCAAGGGATGCAGATTTGCCCTAATATCAGTGTCATTAATCAGCAAGTTAAGCTAATGGCTTGCGGTCATCATGCTGACCGAAGTCAGCGACCTTATTTTACTCAATTGACTGCCATCGACACCGTTCATATCACTCGACCTTATTTATCTAACTCCGGTGGTGGGCTGTGTTTGTCGGCATCACAAATGATTAAATCGGCCTCTGGGCAAGTGGTTATTGTGGTTATTGATGTCAACCTAACACGATTGATCGAGTTTATGATGGGCGACAGTGCTCGGCGTAAAATGTCACCGTTTTTTAAAAGCATTTATGCTGCAATTGTACTGTGTCTGTTTGTGTTGGTGAGTGTACTTATGTGGACCGTGATCCGCGATATTTATACCTTATTTAGCCAAATATCTGCGACCCATGATCCGCTACAGCCCTTTGGTATTATCATTTTTCTTACATTGGCATTAGCTATTTTTGATTTGGGTAAAACCATTTTGGAAGAAGAAGTGCTTATGCATAAAGATATCTTCCGCCACAGTTCGACCCGAAGAACGATTACGCGGTTTATTTCGACCATTTTGATCGCGATTTCAATTGAAGCTTTGCTGACCATGTTTAAAGCGTCGCTGGGAGAAAAGCAATATATTGAACCAGCCATTCTGATGATGTTGGCGGTCGTTGGGCTATTGGTTGGGTTAGGGATATATGTGTACTTAGGGGCCAAAGCTGAGCTGCTACTCACACAAACACAAGCCGGTAAGCACACTAGGCGCGTACAAACTAAGAGTGAATAGGCGATTAATTAGCGCTTAATAGTGTTTAAGTTCGCTCGCTTAAAATAGACAGGGATAAACGACATTAGCGTTTATCCCTATTTTTTAGAAAAAGTCGTCGTCACCAATCGCTTTACGTAATTGAGCTTGTTCGAGGAAATCTTCTAACCTGCGTTTTACTTGGCGTTTATGTTGTAATGTTTCTGCGGATTTAACGTTTCTAGGCGTTGTCATCGCGTCCATTTCTGTGTCATCAGGCACTCTTTCACTAAGATTAGCCATAACAAAACCCTCATGTTGAATAAAAGCGTGGTATTAATTCAATGAGCATTTTCTAACTAAAAAAACCTAAATAGGGAAGTAAAATATTTTTCCTCAGTTGGACAGCTATTTTTACCTTTCTCTTTGAGCTTAGCAGTAAATGTTTTTCTTGCTAGTAAAACAAATTAGCTTGTGCGAAGAGTATGCTTGTGATCAACTATTCTGGATGTGCTGATGTGCTGATGTGCTGATGTGCTGATGTGCTGATGTGCTGATGTGCTGATCGTAGATAATGCTCCGCTTTCAATACAGATAAAAAAACGCCACCTTTAACTAGGTGGCGTCGATATGAAAAATACAGCAAAGCGCATATGCGATAGGTTGACTCGTTATAGGCTAAAGCCATATGAGTAGCCTAAAACGACTTTAGCATCATTGTCCGGTAAGTCCGTGTCAGAGGCCATAAATGAGACAGTTCCTAGGTCTGTTTCAGCGCTTAATGTGACGTTGTAGTCTGCATAGGTGTCGCCGAATAAATCTTCAACGACATCGCCTTGTGAGTAACCGTAGTGGAACGCAATGCTGAGCTTTTCTGTTAACGGGAAACTGGCATTGGCTTGGATATAGTTCCAATCTGTTTCGTCACTTGCACCTGACACATCAGAATCAGCGTTGATCACTTGAGAATAACCCACATCTAACCATTTCCATCCAAGTACTAAGGCTACTTCACCAAAATCAATACTTCCACCAGCATCTGGGTAAGCATAATAAAGATAACTGATGTCGTAAGTTAGGTCTTCAGTAAAGTTACCGCCATAACCACCATAAAGATCTAATTCGTAGCTGGTTTCATCACCGAAATCGACATTCGATACCCAAGTACCAGCATAAAATCCAGAGTCATGAGCATAGTCAATGCCGCCTTGAACGGCCGCTTCATTATTGGTTTGCGTGGTGCCACGCCATAAGTAGTTCGATGTTGCGCCAATATTGCCAGTGACTTCAGCAAGGGCAGAGCCGCTTAGTAATAAGCCTGTTGATAATGCAATAGCTTGATATAGTGATTTTTTCATCTTCATCCCTTAAAGTTTTATTATCACTGAGGCATTTATGTGTCATTAAATGAGCTCAATGTTGGTTTGTCTGAAGATCAATTAGCGAATCGCATGCCAATATTTTTTTATTATTTAAATTAGTGGGTTATATAATACTGGATCATTTTGTTGCATCTTTGTTGCCGCTAAATGATGCACTAATGCACTTTTATTGTGCAATGATACTTTGGGCTTAGGTATTTGCTTATATTGAGTCGATTAGCGTTTAGCGTTTTGCTGTGCGAAAGAAGGGATTCTGAAGTGATCTATATTGTTCATGTAACTCAGGCATCTGGATAACAGAATAAGCAAAGCTGAAAAATAACCAATAAAAAACCTCCACAGAGGAGGTTTCTATCAAAAAAAGACTGAGCGTAATAATTAATTAACGCTATCTTTTAGTGTTTTACCAGCTTTAAACTTAGGCACAGTAGCTGCAGCGATTTGAATTTCTTTGCCAGTTTGTGGGTTACGGCCTGTACGAGCAGCACGTTGAGTGGTTTCAAAAGAACCAAAACCAACAATAGAAATTTTATCACCATTTTTCATGGCTTCAGTTACCGCTTCTTCGAAAGATTTTAGTGCGCGGCCAGCTTCAGCTTTAGTTAGTTCCGCATTCTCAGCGATTTTTGCAATTAATTCACTTTTGTTCATATTGATATTCTCTGCTTTCCATAGAAGTGTTTTTTAAAACATGAATAACATGCCACAAGCCATGCTGGTTTAAAAGCACTTTATCCCATAAATTCAGTATCTGTAATGGTTTTAGAGCAAAATCAGTACAAATAATGTCTTTTTTGGCTCTGTGGTTATTCTTCTAGCAGTTGGTAAAGAATTTTCTTTACTAACTGTGGTTCGAAAGGCTTATCACATAAGGCGTTAACTCCAGCACTAAATACATTACTTAGGTGGGTGTCATTGGCCTCTGACGATACCATTAGAATGGGGATATGTGATTGTTGACTGTGATTACGGATATATTGCGTTAATGCAAGACCATCCACCGAAGGCATGTTGTAGTCTGTTATCACTAAGTCATACATGTTTTCTTTCATTAGGTTGATAGCCTGCTCACCGTCAACAGCTTCAGTAATCAGTTGCATCCCTAAGTTACCAATAGTGCGTTTAATCACATTACGCGCCATTCGGCTATCATCAACCACTAATACCCTGATGTTATGCACGTCAAAGTGGCTTAAATCCAACTCGTCGTGGCTGAGTAAATCAATGGTCGAATTAAGTGCCGTCGCTAAGTGCTCAGCATTAAATGGCTTAGGCAAAATGGCGACAACACCTGATTGCCTAAAGATTTCGAGCTGTTCACGGCGACACTCACTGGACACCAGCATAAATTGAATATCATTTAACGCTGGAGTGCTTTTGATGTATTGCAGTAGCTCTGTGGCTTCACCATCGACAAAATGCAGTGCACTGGCGATTAAGTCGGGTTTATGGCGTTGAATAATCGTTTTGGCTTCCGCAATCGTTGCGGCAGTTTGAATGCTGCTCACCCCTTCTTGCTGAAGACGCGTAATGATAATTTTACGTTGAGTCTCTGACGGCTCAAGTAATAGGATGGATAATTCACTTGGGGATAAACTAGTCATAATTCACGTTCCACAGATATATTTATTATTATTTTGTTGTTTTAATGTTGCGCGTATGAGCGAATTGTACACTAAAAATGCCCTAAGGATGGCAGTCAAACCAGAGTAATAGTGTCTTATGCTTACTTTTTAACGAGATAGTCTCTCGTCACGTTAGACAATCCAACCCACCATTGAAATACCACCACGCTCAACAGTAACAACCACAGTGGGATCAGTGGTATGTCATAACCTTGAAACACAAGTTTTACGTCATCAGGGGTGATTTGATAGGCAATGATTGCTGTTGTGGTGATAGCTGTAAGTCCGAGAGTTTGTAAGCCTACGTAGCTAATCAACAGTACTTTTGTCCATGCAGCACGTCTGATTAAACCAATGAATACCGGTATCACTCCCAGTGTTAATAAATCATATGCTTGATATGTTGTTGCGCGCCAAATAGCAATAATAGTGAGTACAACATACAGTGAGATAAGAAGCATGACTCTAATTGGCATTCGGGGGGCTGTGTTTTGGTTCATATTGATCATCTAGCTGGAAAATTTGAGGTAGAATATCTCACAAAATAGAGCGATGGATACATTTTGATGACAGAAACACATTTTTGGGCGCTGGTAACACGAGATCAACCAGAGCAGTCTTCTGCTGATCTTGAATTGCGTTTACGCGAACAATTGCAACTCTTGGATGATGAAGCGCTAAAGACATTTGATAAAATGTTAGGCCAGCAATTACGCCGTAGTTATTTATGGTCAGTTTGGGGCGCTGCATACATCATTACCGGTTGCGATTCTGACTATGCCTTTGCTGAGTTTAGATGTTTTTTACTGTCGTTAGGTCAGCAATGGTATGACAAGGTTATTGCTAATCCTGACTGCTTGGGTGAGTTAGCACAATGGCCGTTAGTGGATGATTATGCTTACCCGTTTGTGGAAGACTACGATTTAATTGCAGGTAAAATTTACGAAGACCGTAATGGGGATGAGTTGCCGTTTATGCCATCAGGCCAGAATACACCAGTGGGTAAAAAATTCAGCACCAAGCCAAAAGTGATGCGTCAAACCTATCCTTTATTGAGCGCACGATTTCCTTTTTAGTGGGATGAAACTGTTAAGCGTTGGTTCAGCTTAACAGGTCTATAGTTATTACATATGATGCTGGCTAGATGGCTAACATTCAATTTAATGACGATTATCCGCATTGCAATATGACCACAACAGTTTAGACAAACGTTAAACATGACGTGCTGGATTGATTGTTTAACTTACAGTATGAAGCGGTTGTGTTGTAAGCGTCTTAACCCCTTTGGAGGTCTATTATGAACGTAAAATATTTACTACTTGCTCCGGTATTGGTATGCCAAGTTGCCATGGCCGAAGATGCGCCAGAAGCGAACCCTGTTACCGAAGTGGGGCTGGTTAAAATTGAGTGGCAAAATCCAAAAGATTTTCGTGATATTAAAACCTCAAATGAACTTCAGTCGCGCTTTGAAAACCGTTTATTTGAAACCTTAACCAAAAACATCAATAAACAGGCTGAAAAAATCCTTAAGCCAGGGCAGACTTTGCAAATGCAAGTGACTAACTTTGATTTAGCTGGAGACATGCGACCAACATTTGGGGCTACGCCAGGTGATTTACGTATTGTAAAAGATTTATATCCACCCAGAGCGACGTTTAGCTACAGTGTAAATGAAGGTGACAAAGTCATTATTGCTGGAGATGAAAAAATTATCGACATGAGTTTTATGAACAATACGCGTAATTTCAATAACAGACCGTTTCAATATGAAACCAACTTATTTGATGATTGGTTACAAAAAACGGTAGCTCCCAAATTATAAGCTAAGCCTTGTTGATTGTTTTTCATGCAGGTAAAATCCATTTGAAGCGATTTTTGCCTGCTTTTTGGCTTGGGCGCTTAACGTTGATATTTGATACTCTGTTGCTTGTTGGGTCACCAATGGTGGTAAAACCCCAATGGATAATGAAACCAAAGGGTATTGGAATTGCAGCCCCTGTCTGTCTTGGGCTTGCATTGATTGTGCTTGCCAGTGATCGCTATTATAAAAACTCATTTTCTGTTGCTCAAACCGTTCAATAATTGTTTGGCAGTTGGCTAGCGTGTCGTCTTGCATGCTTATCATAACAAAATCGTCTCCACCAATATGGCCAACAAAACAATGTTCATTTTGATAAGGCAGCAACAAGTTTGCGACTAACTGAATGACTTCATCCCCACGCCAAAAACCATAAATATCGTTGTAGGGCTTAAAGTGACTTAAATCTAAATAGGCAAGATAGTAAGATTTTTTTTGTAGCCTTAAGCGTTTTAGCTCTTCTTGTATTGGCACGTTCCCCGGCAAATTGGTGAGAGGGTTTGCGTGTCGCGCCATTTTTATTCTATGTTCAGTAATACGTTGTAATAAATCTTTAGTATGGCCAATGCCAATCAACTGCTGATTACGCAAAATAATGAACTGTTGCGCTACCGTGTTGACTGAGTCAGAGGTGAGTAATTTGCTGACATGGGTAAGCGGTTCGTTGGCATCAATGTGTAATACCTTGGTGTCCATTGCCATTTTCGCAGGCCGGTTTTCGTGTAATGCACGGCCATAAGGTGTGCTGAATAGCTCGAGTAATGTGCTGCGATTGACGATACCTAATGGCTTGTTATTTTCGGTTACCACAATGGCTTGTAATGCTGGTTGTTCAGAAAAAGTTTGACTGATTTTTTTTAGTTGTGTGCTGGGAGATGCTTTTATGGCGTTAGTGCATAAACTTTCAGCCGTTTCACAATAACGGGAATTGGGTTGAGCCATGGGAGTGCTCAGTTCACTGCTAAATTGCTGGTTTGGATGGAGCGCTGGTCGTCCGAGAAAGTAGCCTTGGCAATAGGTTACCCCTAACTGTTTTAGGGTGGTGAGCTCTTCATTGGTTTCAATGCCTTCTGCGATCACTTTACAGGTTAAGTTTTGGCATAAATCGACAATAGAGCGGACAAACTCTTGTTTTACTGCGGTGGTGTCTATTTGATGAATAAAATGGCGGTCAATTTTGACATAGTCTGGTGCTAATTCAGACCACAAGCGTAACCCAGAATAACCGGCGCCTAAATCATCAATAGCGGTTAAAAAACCTTGATTTCGATAATGGTTTAAGCAGGATTTTAGCAAGTCGATATCGTCGGCAGGATATTGTTCGGACAATTCAATAACCACATCCGCCGGGTTGATCCCCAATTGTTTAATAAGCTGTAATGTCATGCCTTTTGGATGATTGGGATCGAGTAATGCTTTTGGTGAAATATTAATAAATAGCTTGCCATTAAGCTGGCGCGAGTGAAATGCATTAATTGAAATACTGCGACATAAGGTTTCAAGTTCGCTTAATAAGTTTTGTTTTTCGGCGGTAGTAAATAAGGCGAAAGGGGTGTGTAACGGGCTACTTTTAGGGCCACGACTGAGCGCTTCATAACCGTGCAATTGATTTGTTGAAACATTGAAAATCGGCTGAAATACAGCATCGATAGATTGCTGTTCGATGATGTTGTCAAGTTCACTTACGAGCTGTAAAGCCGTCATCTGTAGGTCTCATTCAATTAATTACCTAATGGCATCGCGTTCGGTATTGTTACCAATGAGAGACAAGTCTATTGCGAAAATATGACAAGATTATGTCATATGATGGAAAGCTCCTAATAAGAAAGTATTAGGGCCTGTTAATCTTTGTTAGTTAAATTTTGTTCGAGATAAAAATGTGTTAATCGAGGCGATTGGTGCCTCGCAATCTAAGCAACTATCTCTTCGAGAAGATGCACTCAACAAAGTGTAAAACGTTTTTAGCCGAATCCTTCTGGCAGCGTTTGTTAGTCATTTCTACTGCGTTGTCGGCTCTTTGTGTAGCATAACTACACTACAAAGCCTCTGCCTTATATAAATGACTAACAATTCGCTGCAAAAACCACTTTGAAAGATCAACAGACCCTACGATCATAGCGATTACTTGGCGAGTTTAAATACTTGTAGTGTTTGTAGTAAGGCCGCAAGCTTTTTGACAAAGGCTTCAAGTGTCTCTGGTGCAACATGAGTGCTGTTCTGCATCGCATCAAATTCTGCAACCATTTCTTGTACATAAGGTAAGAAACGATTACTACTAGTTGTAAAACCTTGATCTTCCGTAAAAATCGCCACAAACTTACCGTGGCCTTCTTTACGTAACTCATCGAGGCGAGCATCTGAATCAATGGCTTGTCTATAGGCGACTTGCAGGTTTTCTTTTATTTGTAGAAAAACATTGGTGTACGGCATAATTGCCTCATAGTGCATGTGCAAAGAATAACGTTAATTATAAGGAGCTGGTATGCAGGCAACAAGAGAAAGTCGGCTTATTTTCAATATCAATTTGATTTATGGTCGCTTACAACGAAATTGCTACGGTTTAGTTGCATTACTGCTGTGTTTTACATCGACATCGGCAGCTGCGTTGGATTCACCGGTATTCTATAAAATAGAGTATCAGCAACAGCAAGCGTATTTATTGGGCTCCATTCATATTGGTCGGCAAGACTTTTACCCATTAGCACAACATATAGAATCAGCATTTAAACAATCGGATGCGTTGGTCGTTGAAGCTGATATTAGCCAAGGCGATACTGGGGCGTTATTGCAACAATATGGTGGTTTGTCGGCAGATATTGCCGCAGACGTTAATGCGACTCGGCAAGAGTATTGTCAAAGTCATCAAACCTTATGCCAAGCACTGGCTCCGTATGCACCTTGGTTGCAGTCAGCGCAAATTAGCATGGGGCGTTTTGGGCAATTAGGTTACAGCGCAGAACAGGGTGTCGACGCTTATTTTATGGCAAATCGCAGTGGTAAAGCTTTGGTTGAGCTGGAAAGCATTCAGTTTCAATTCGAATTAATTTCATCATTTTCAACTGCGACTCAGCTGCAAATGCTGGATGATTCGATTAACGCTAGCGATGCTGAAATGCTTGATTTAATCTACGCTTGGCGCCAAGGCGATAGTAATGCTCTAGCAAAAATTATGGAATCGCAAGCGGGCGATGCTGACGAATTACTCGAAAAGCTGTTGTGGCAACGTAATCACACGATGGCGCAAAAAATCATCCAGTTGTTACAAAGTAAAACCCACAAACAATTATTTATTGTGGTGGGCGCTGGCCATATTGTCGGACAGCAAGCTATTCCTGACCTACTAAAACAGCAAGGAGCAACAATTACTCGCTGTAGCTTTTTACAGTGTTAATGTCGATGTGGTGCCAGTTATTCGAAAGGTAAGTTATTGAAAGTAAGTTATTGAAAATAAGTTGTTGAAAATAAGATACTAAAGCCTGAGTTTATTGTTAAGTCGATTGGCCTACAAAGTGAATGTAGCGCCCAAGCGACAAATAAGGTTCTTGTTGAGAATAAGCCAACTCCATCTCAATCAGTTGATGTTTATCAAAGCCAGGTGGCAGATTATGTTTCAAGTAGTCATTGATAACTCTTACGCCCGATTGACTCACCATCGACAGTTGCCATTGGCTAAACCAAGTGCGGACATCTTCAATATACAGCGGGTGGGTCGGGGTTAATCCGACCTTCTTTTTGACGTTGAAATCACGGTTAACATAGTCAAAATTACCTGATATTAAGCTATGAAACCGTAAAGCTTCTTTATTAAAAAACATCAGAGAAAATAAACCATTAGGCTTTAATAATGCCAGTAAACCTTGCAAGGTGCTGCGGGCATCAATTAACCATTCTGCTACCGCATGGCAGAGAATGACATCAAATTGACCATACTCTTCAACGGTTAATGCTTGTATTGGGCTGTGGATTAACTGTATCGATAATGCAGTATTTGCCGCTTCAATCTGTTGCTGTGCTAGGGCAAGCATTTGCTCAGAAATATCACATAGCACGACATCATGGCCTAAAGCTGCCAGTTTTTGACTCAAATAACCAAAACCGCCACCGGCATCTAAAATACGTAATCTTGGTTTGCCAAGGCTGGCTAAAGCCGGAACTAAGTCGCGCCATAATACTGCAGCACGGATTTCACCTTTAGTGGTACCGTAAATATTTTGGGCAAATTTTTGGCTGAGTTTATCAAAGTTTTTGTCTTGCACTGTATCGGCTGCGTTAGGTCAGTTAAGTCGGATAATTATCTCATTTTGGATTGAAAAAGGTAAAGGTAAATTAGTTGTAGTAAGCGAGTAGTCACAACCATTGTGTCGAGAGTTTGTGAGTTGATGGCATCAATATATGTTGTCGCGACATACTGTTTTAAACGCAAAAAGTAATTAGCGGTTTAGCAACGGCAGGAGTCTAAGGTATAATCATCTATTAACCGTTTTGCAGCACATGCTTTTTGCTGCCTACCTAGGGTACAACATTTTGAGTCACGACTACGCTATCGAATTAAAAGCGATGCCTTCGCTTTTGTCTTTGTATCGCAAAATCCTGTTTGGACGTAAACCGGGATGGAACCAACAACCGCTTCCGAATATTTATGTACAAGCGTCGAATGTGGTGTTGTCGCAAGATAAAATTAGCCAATATGCTGCTGTGTGCAGTTTTGAATATGACGGTATGACGTTACCGCCAACGTATTTGTATGTTTGGGCGTTTCGTTTACATGCGATGATTTTTACGCATAAAGCGGTGACATTTCCGTTACTTGGCATGCTCCATTTAAAAAATAGTATTAGTGTATTACGCCCAGTGCGAGCAGATGAAACCTTAATCGTACAGTGTGAGTTAGCCACAAGTCGCACGACCGATGCTGGGCTTGAGTTTGATTTGGTGTCTAAAGTGTTTGTCGGTGAAGAGTTAGTTTGGCAAGCGCTATCAACTTACTTATATCGTATAGAGTCTGCAGGTCGTCGTGCTCGTCCACCTAAAGCATCAGGTATGGTATGGGAAAACGTTCAACAATGGCGCTTAACCGATGATTTAGGCCGTCGCTATGCTAAAGCTTCTGGCGATTATAACTTGATCCATTTACATCCATTGTTGTCAAAACGCTTTGGTTTTGAGCGAGTGTTAGCGCATGGAATGTGGTCTAAAGCGCGGGTGTTGTCTCAGTTAATGACGTTTGTTGGCGATCGACCATTTCAAGTTGATGTTGAATTTAAACTGCCAGTATTTATGCCGTCTGAAGTGACGTTTGCGTTTGAAAGTATTGAAAATGGTAAACGTTTTGAAATGCGTGATGTTAAAGGCCGCCGACCGCATTTACAGGGCAGCATCACTTATTTATAAGCCCTTTGGTTAGCTAACTTTATCTATTAATAAAAAGGCTCAAGTCGATGACTTGAGCCTTTTTATTGCTAACTGCAAAGCTTACTTTTGATATATGTGTACATCGCGTTGCGGGAACGGAATACTAATGCCTTCCGCATCAAAGCGTATTTTCACTGCGCGAGTAATGTCCCAGTATACTTCCCAGTAATCATCGGGTTTAACCCAAGGCCTTACAATAAAGTCGACTGACGATTCGCCCAATGTGTGGAGTTTGACTATCGGTTCTGGATGCGCTTGCACCTTAGGATGTTGTTCTACAATACTTTTTAATATGGTTTCTGCATGTTCAACATTGTCGCTGTAGCTAATGCCAAAGGTCATGTCTACTCGGCGCTGATGCTCTGCGGTGATGTTGTTAATGGTATCGCCCCAGATTTTATTGTTTGGAACAATAAGACGTTGGTTATCTAGCGTTTTGATTGTTGTTGATACTAGGCTCATGTGGCTGACGCGACCGGTAACATTAGCGGCATTGATTAAGTCGCCGACATCAAATGGGCGGTAGATTAAGATCATCATGCCAGAGGCGAAGTTAGACAGGGTATCTTGCAGTGCAAAACCAATAATGACTCCCGCAATACCAAAACCTGCGAGTAACGGCCCAAGCTCAAATCCGAGCTGTGATAAGGCTATCAATAATCCTAGGGCAAACACTAGTTTACTGGACAAAGATATAAAGAAGTCTTGCAGTAATTGGCTAAATTGTAATTTTGATGCTCGTACCGTTTTAGAGATAATTTGAGTGACAATTTTGGCGACTAAACTTGCGGCAAATAATATGAATAGAAACACTACAATTTTAAAGGTTAAACTGGGCCCATTATTAATCGTCTGATCTTTAATGACTTTACCCCAACCCTTTAGCAGGTTAGATGCAACGCTAAAGTTCAGCACATCTTGGGTGATATCACCAGACACACTAAACAATGTTTGTTTAAATGGTGCCACGTTCTGGCCCAATGTTTCGAGTATGCCCGCTGAAACCGCTAAGCTAGCGCTACTTTGCTCCAAGCGTTCTTTTAGTGCCACCACGTCAGCTTTTTGTTCGCTGGTAATATCAGCTCCAGCATCTGCGGCTTCTGCAACGGCTTTTTGTAATTCATCTTGAGTGTAATGCACTAAACTATCGAACTGATCGGCTCGATTGAGCATGAATTCTGTCAATTTTTGCTTTTGGATACTCACATCTATATTCAGTTTTTCTGCCCACTGCAGAGTGGTTAATTGTGCCTTGAGATAATGGTCGCGTTCAAATTCGCGTTGTGAAATGGCTAAGATGCTCTTATTGTCATCATCTTGGCTTAATCCAAGACGCATGGTCATAATGTGGTCGTTTAAGTATGTGCTGACATTCTCTAAAAAGGCCATTTGGCTTTGCACTAAAGTGACTAGATATTGCTGGTCAGCGTCGGGTGTTGCAATGAGTTGACCAATTATGTCGCGTAATTCAGACGATTTGTTTTTAATGCGATATTCAGTAAATGCACGTAGTTCACCTTTTGCTTTAAATAGTAACTTGGTATCTTGCTCGATCGTTTGTTGTAAGCGACTTATTTGAGTCTGGGTATCGGTTAGCTGGCTAGTGGCAACAATCGGTACCACTGCATCTTGTTCTGCACGAAGAGATGGCGTCATAAACACTGCCGAGGTGAATAATAATAACGTAAGTAAAATCCGTAGCATGGAAAGTGGTCCTTTGGCTCTGAGTTGCGGCTATGATAGTGGAAAAATCCTATAGGAGCCAAGTACAGTAATTGGTTGGTTAATTTGTTACACTGCCGCCATTATTGAACTGAGGAAATTATCATGTCGCTGCAATGTGCTCATTGCTATAAATCTTTTTCAATTGCGAAGGTGAAAGACAGTCGCGGGAAAGGTTTGTCCGTAGAAGTTCAATGCCCTCATTGTGCAGCATGGCTTGGGCATAATAAATATTTGTCAGTTGTTAAAATAGTAGGTTTCTATGGTGGGGTTGTTGCTGCTGCAGTAGGTTATTTTGTTGAGGGTGTAACCGTTATTACTACCCCATTGATTATTTTGGCCGTTATTATGGTTGGTTTGTCGCATATTATGGACCATTTACAGCTGATTGAAGCACCTGAAAATGATCCTAGTGCAGAGACTAGTGCGAAATAAGCTTGTTAATTAACTTCAATAACTTGGCTTTCTAGTGATGCTTCAACATAGTAAATCCCGCCTAACACGACAACCCCAACAATGATCATGACTAAAATGATGCCAATGTTTTCTTTAATAAATTGTGCCATGGTGTTTGTCCTGTAATGATGATGTTTTACACATTCGTTATGGTATGGGTCATAGCTTAAGGCTATCTTAAAAATAACGACTTAGTCACCTATTAGTTGTTATTGGTAGTTGTTATTGGTAGTGGTTAATATTAGTTGCTAATGAGCGTCGTTGTGAATGGGTTGTCATGAATTGTCACAATCTAAGGGTTGCTTTTCAGCTACGGTCTTTTACACTAACGCTCACTTTTATTAACCTGATGGAGTTGTGCTGGTGAGTTCCCGCATCAAAATAAGACAAACTATCGCAATCTGGCTCAGTGCCATTTTGATTGTGTTGTCTGTTGCTGCGTCTGCACACTCAGTTAAACATCTTGATGACGGCGTACAAAATCATTGTACCTTGTGTTTCCATCAGCATCAGCTTAATAAAACGCTTCACTCTTCCAATTTAGTTTTTGCTGTTTCTAAGCAAACGTTCGAACGCCAACACTATACGCTGCCTTTTTTACTTAGCGTATTCCAAGCCTACTATCAAAGTCGTGCCCCACCTGTATCTCGTTAGTCCAACATTGTAATGATTTATTTTCCGTTATCTGTCGGTTTACTCTAAACCCAGATAGGCGGCTACTTGTTGTATTTTGGAGATATTATGTCTGCGTTAAACACACGTGTTTCGTTATTGGCACTGGCTTGTGCTGTGAGTTCGTATTCTGCAATGGCAGAAGATTCTAGTTTAACTAATCCTAGTATTAGTGCGGTGCTCGATGGTTATTACCAAACGGGCGACCGGCCATTAGCTGAGCGTGCTGAAGGTTTTGGTTTAGGCGAAACTGAGTTGGCATTAAGTGCCAATATTGATGAAATGTTTTACGGTAAAGTGACCGCAGTTGTTGAGTCTCATGACGGTGAAACAGAGCTTAATTTAGAAGAAGCCTTTATCCAAACGTTAGCGATGCCTTACGGTTTATCGGTTCGTGCGGGTCGATTTTTATCGGATATTGGTTATTTAAATAATCAACATTTACATACCGATGCATTTTCAGAACGTCCAGCGGCCTATCGTGCATTTTTAGGTGGTCATTATTTTGATGATGGTATTCGTTTAAATTATGTGGCCCCAACAGATCTCTACTGGACCATGGGCGTTGAAGCGTTTAAAGGTGAAAGTTTACGCGCTGCAGATGAGCATGGAGAGCGTGATTTTGATGATGTTGGCGTGTATACCGCATTAACCAAAATCGGTGGTGACATTGGTATCGAGAGTTCTTGGCAACTAGGATTGAGCTATTTGCGTAATCAGAATGGCCAAGCTTATGCCGAAGAGGAGCATGAAGATGAAGTGGTTGATGAGGAAGGACACACTGAACACAGCCATAGTGCATCTTATACTGGCGAAAATACCTACATAGCTGACTTTGTTTATAAGTGGGCACCTAATGGTAATTACAAATATCAAAACTTAACCGTGAGTGGCGAATATTTTAGAGTCACTGACATTTTTGGTATGGAGCCTGGACATATTCTTGAGGCAGATCATGAGGACGTTAGTACTGATGACTATCATCAAGGTTGGTACGTGAGTAGTGTGTATCAATTTTCACCAAGTTGGTCTGCTGGGATTCGTTACGGTCAAATTGATACTAATGAAATCCATGAAGATCACCTCGACCCACAGAAATTAAAAGAGTCTGAAGTCAGTCTTGCTTGGCATAGCAGTCATTTTTCGACCGTGCGTTTGCAATACACTCATCAGACTGGAACTAATTTCGATGGTTTCGAAGATGATAATATCCTTACTTTACAATATGTCATGTCATTAGGAGCTCACGGTGCACATCAATTCTAAATTGCTTTTAGCAGTGGCTTCAATGTCGCTGCTGTTTACCGCGACAGCTAAAGCGGAACTGAACGTGTTTGCATGTGAACCTGAATATGCCGCATTAGCGCAAACTTTAGCGCCCGATGCGAGGGTGTATTCGGCCACCACAGCGATGCAAGATCCACATCAAGTACAAGCAAGACCAAGCTTGATTGCTAAAATGCGCCAAGCTGATTTAGTTGTGTGTGCTGGGGCCGATTTAGAAATTGGTTGGTTGCCAATGTTACAAATGAAGTCTGCTAATCCTCAGGTTAACTCAACAGATAAAGGCTTGTTTTTTGCGGCAGACCAAATTGATACCTTGGATAAGTTAACTCAAGTAGATCGTTCAATGGGTGATGTGCATGCAAAGGGAAATCCTCATTTGCATTTAGATCCCTTGCGGATGTTGACCGTTGCGCAGGCTTTGAGCGCTAAGCTTACTGAAGTTGATCCAGAAAATGCCAGTCAGTATGCCCAGTCATTGAGCGACTTTAGTCAACGTTGGCAGGCTAAAATACCGCAGTGGCAAGAGCAAGCTAAAAACTTAGCCGGTAAAAAGGTCATCGCTTATCATTCGAGCTTCCGTTATTTATTTAATTGGACTGGAATAGAGCAAGTGGCAGATCTTGAGCCTAAACCCGGCTTAGCACCCACCAGCAGCCATTTAGCCTCATTACTTACTCGTGCTGAAAAAGGCGATGTAATGGCGGTAATCGTCGCTTCATATCAAGATGAACGTGGAGCTAAATGGTTAGGTGAACGCGCAAATCTGCCGGTATTGGTGTTACCGATGTCGGTAGGTGGTAACGATCAAAGCAAAGACTTAATCAGTCTATATGATAGTTTGCTGACGTTATTAAATGGAGTGAAATAACACTATGTTTGATGTCGAGCTACTGTCTATTTTGTTGCCTGCGTTAGTGGCAGGGCTATTAGTGTTATCTACTCATGTGTTGTTAGGTCAACAAGTGCTTAAGCGTGGCATTATCTTCATTGATTTGGCTATCGCTCAGGTCGCTGCATTGGGGGCAATCGTATCGCACATAGATCATCGAGTAGAAGCGTTACCGTTTGCTCATGTTTGGATGCCAGCGTTGTTTGCATTAGCCGGTGCTGGAGTTATCGCTTGGATGGCAAAACACTTAGTCGGTGAACTCGAGGCTTTTATTGGTTGTTTTTATGTGCTCAGTGCGGTGGCGGCAATGTTATTGTTAGCCAATGACCCTCATGGAGCTGAATTATTAAAACAGTTAATGTCGGGTCAAATATTGTGGGTGAGTTGGTCTCAGTTAGCATTACCTGCAGTGGTCTCTGCAGGTATTCTTGGGGTGATCATCGCTAAACCACGGATATTAGATGGTGCAGGTTTTTACTTTTTATTTGCATTAGTGATTACTTTGTCGGTGGAGTTAGTAGGCGTGTATTTAGTGTTTAGCACGCTTATTTTACCGGCTTTGGCATTAAATAAGTATCAAGGTAAAACCAAGTTAGTGTGGGCTTATGGCGTAGGCATAGTGGGTTATATTGCTGGGCTACTGTTGTCTGCTCGCTATGACTTACCCAGTGGTGCCGCTATTGTTGCGACATTAGCATTAAGTGCATTGTTGTTTAGAATGTTACTTAAACTACGTTCACCAACATCAGTGCATCAACCTGCTAAATAATTATCTGCCATCTAGCTGCCATATAAGCTTCTGTCATATAAGCTAAGTTACTCTGCCCCAGATCACAGGGGCAGAGTATTTCAGCGTACATATGTAAACAAAACGTTGAGTCCCTAGACTAGCATCGTTATACTGACGCCAATTTTATTGCAGGAGTATGCTGTGCTGCTTATCGCTCGTTCAATCATTCTCGTTGTGCTGTTATTTTTAGCCTTTATATTTTCAGTTGTTATTTGCCTTGTGCGGCCAATGCATCGCGACAATGTACATTTGGTTGCCCGTTTTTTTGGTTCGGTTGCACCGGTATTAGGCATTAAGGTCATTAGACGTGCTCATCCAGTCAGTGCAACATCGCAACCGTGTATTTATTTAGCCAATCATCAAAATAATTTTGATTTATTTACTCATACGTCAGTTGTGCCTAAAGGGACTGTCAGCTTAGGTAAAAAGAGCTTGGTGTGGGTACCCTTATTTGGGCAAATTTATTGGCTATCAGGCAATATCCTTATCGATCGTAACAATCGTCATAGTGCATTCGATACTATGGCTAAAACGGTAGATAAAATGAAAAATAAACTATTATCAGTGTGGATATTCCCTGAAGGGACTCGTTCACGCGGTCGTGGATTATTACCTTTTAAAGTGGGTGCATTCCATACTGCAGTCGCTGCTCAAGCGCCAATAGTGCCAGTATTAGCTTCTTGTCAGAATCATATTAACCTTAATCGTTGGAACAACGGTGTGGTGATTGTAGAAATGCAGGAGCCGATAGCAACGGCGGGCTTAGATAAGAATGATGTTAAAGCGTTAAACGCTAAGGTGCATCAAGTTATGTCGGCGCGTTTAGTTGAATTAAACAAAGAAGCAGAAGCATTAATGCAGCAAGCCAAAGCTTAACCATGTTATTGGTCGTCAAACATCCGTCATAAGCTCGCAACTTGTGTCAGTTTGGGTATAATTGATTAACATTTTTACGAGTCCTATTTACGGAGTAATCCATGTCTGTTGAGCGTCAGTTAAAAGAGCAATTTGCTGAGAATCTTGAAATTGTTGATGCCTTACTTGCTGATGGTTCAGAGCCTGATGCGGAATATACAATTGAACATCATTTTTCGGCGACTAATTTTGATCGTTTAGAAAAAGCCGCTGTTGATGCATTTAAGCTTGGTTTTGAAGTGAATGATGCCGAAGAAATGGAACTTGAAGATGGCTCGATTATTTTCTGTTTTGACGCTATTGCCAAGCATAAGCTAGAAGTGCCTTTGCTGGATAAAGCATGTGAACAGTTGATTCTCGTTGCGGGCAAGCAAAAAGTAGACTACGACGGTTGGGGTACTTTTTTTGTCGGTGATGAAGTTGAAGGCGATGAAGAAGACGAAGACGATGAAGAAGACTATGAAGATGAAGATGGTACATTTCACTAATAAATCGATGGTCTAATTCCATAAAAAAACGCTCATCAAAGATGGGCGTTTTTTTATGGATAACCAAAAAGTTTGCTAGGCGCTTATTTATGGATGATGCTTTTGTTACGGCCTTCTTGCTTAGCGACATATAAGGCTTTATCTGCACCCGATAACCAGGTTGAGCTATTATCTATTTCAGAATCTAAATCGTTAATGCCCAGACTCACCGTGACTCTAATGAGGCGGTTTTCGAATGCGACTTCTGATGCTTCAATACGCTTTCTTAATCGTTCGGTAAAGTTGAGAGCTTCTTCTGCGGTTGTCTTAGATAGCACCACTCCAAACTCTTCTCCGCCATATCGGCCTGCACAGTCAGTGTCACGCAATGCTTGCTTTAACAAATAGGCAATATGTTGGATCACTTTATCACCGGCAGGGTGACCATATTCATCGTTAATGCGCTTGAAATTATCAATATCAATCATCACCAATGATGCCGCATCGCCATAGCGTGAATAACGATCGAATTCTTTTTCCATGCAACTTTGCCAATGGCGACGGTTATGCAAAAGGGTTAAACCATCGGTTTGACTGAGTTGTTCAAGTTGCTCATTAGCGGCTTTAAGTTGCAGTTTATTAACCGCAATATCGGTCACATCATAGATAATAATGCTGATATGAGTGATTTGCCCTGTTAACGAAGCTAATGGCAGTAAGGTAATATTTTGGTACATAAAATCGGCTCGGCCAGTCACCGGGCGATAGTTTTTAAACTGAAATACGTATGGACGCTGTTCCCAACTAATAAAGGTGCGATTTTTAAGTAAAAAAACCGACTCCATTTTATGTTTTAGCCACGTGGCGGGTAAGTCGGGAAACTTTTCAAATAGATTACTACCTTTAATGGAATTGGGTGAGACACCGCTGTGGTTTTCCATAAAACCGTTCCAAAGTTGGATGTTATAGTCGCGATCGAGCACAACTAAACCAACCTCAATGGTTTGCACCATATCGATTAGCCAGTGGAGTTCGTTCATCGCACTTTGATCATTTGACATAAAAAGTATCCAACATTAGTCGAGTAAATAGCCAAGTTTGTAGTTCAGCGTAGGAATTGAGTCTTCAGTAAATAGCAGCAGAAGATCACATTCAATATTGTAATCTTCTATTCGATAGTTAATTTCCATCGCGAGAGTGCGCTGCCATTTGTCAGAGTTGTCGTGAATGAGCTCGTTGACACTGCAGTGTCTGCCAAGCACTACTGGATGGGTCTGACTGAATTTCATGTCGAGTTGTTCAGAAATACCATTTAAAAAAGCGCCAATGAGCACATTACCAGTGTCCATCATTACTTCTATTTCAGTACCAATATCATTTGGATTTTCTAATCCCATTAACTTGGCCATATCTTCAAAACTAGAATCATGGAACAGTAATAACGCTTCACCTGCGATACCTGCACCAATAAATCCTTGGCAAAGCCCAGAGACTGTTGAGTTTCGTTCGGTGGCTTTTAAGGCCATCGTTAATTCGCTGACTTCAAGCACATTAACGTTAGGAATAGGCAGAAGTACAAATACATCCAGAAGCTTAGCGAGCAAGTCAGCGGCTCTGCCCATGGCGACGTTGGCTATTTCTTGACATGCATCACGCATGTCAACTTTCATCATTGGCGTTTCTTCAGCTTTATTACCCTGGGTAAGAGTCAAAATACCGTACTCTTGCAGAATATGGCTAATAGCCTCTGCACTAACGGGTTTTTGAATAAAGTCGAGGGCACCTAATGCTTTGACTCGTTCATGAGCCTTAATTTGAATATCACCTGACACCACAATAATCAGTGCCGGTAAATCTTGTTGTTGTACCGCTTGAAGTACTTCGTAACCATCCATGACTGGCATGTTGAGATCGAGAAACACAATCTCACCTTTACCTGCGCGAATAACTTCAAGGCCTTCAGCGCCATTGGTGGCGTAGCTAATTTCAACGTCCCAATCTTTGGGGAGAGTTCTTGCCATTTGTTTTCTGGCGAGCGCAGAATCGTCGCATATTAATATTGGAATGGTCATTGTTGCTGGTCTTCCTTATTTCGCCTTTAGGGGATAAAAACTCGTTAATGCAACTGCGAGTGGTGCGAGGCGGATAGTTATTATTATAAGACTATTTACAGCGATTTTTTGTTCGTTAGATCATTATACTTATTTGCTTACAATATTGATAACTTAGTTTTAACATTTAATTAATTTTGTAACATTTATGTGGCCGTTGCCACAAAGTCATCAATGTCATATCAATCAGGTGTTACATGTTATGTAAAAACATGAAGATTAGATGGTTATGCTTATATTGATAATATATCAGGCTAACACTCAATGAAATTTTGTTCAAAATAACGTGTGGCAATATTTTGACCAGTGCCGATTATTTGTCATGTTATTACTATTCGCCAGATAGTCCAGATATGTTAGTCTAAAAACTGGACTGACCAGTAACAGGGTGTTTCATGGAAAGAGAGTTGATTAAGTTGACGGTAGATAATGGCATTGCCCATGTTTGCTTAAATAGACCCAGTAAAATTAATGCGCTTAATGTTGAAATGTTTACTGCGATTGATAACGTAATTAAGCAACTCCGTGGCGATAAACGAGTTAATGCGGTTATTTTATCGGGTGCTGAAGGTAACTTTTGTTCAGGCTTAGATGTGAAGAGTGTCGCGAGTTCACCTACAAGTGCATTAAAGCTTTTATTCAAGTGGTTGCCTGGTAATGCAAATTTAGCCCAACGTGTGTCGTTGGGATGGCAGCGTTTGCCTGTTCCTGTTATTGCGGTTCTAGAAGGTTGTTGCTACGGCGGTGGGACTCAAATTGCGCTAGGGGCAGATATTCGTATTGCGACGCCAAACTGTAAGTTGTCGATAATGGAAGCAAAGTGGGGGCTTGTGCCAGATATGGCTGGTTTGGTGGCATTAAGGCAAATTATGCCCAAAGACAAAGCGTTGATGTTGACCTATACCGCGGATATTTTAACTGCCGAGCAAGCGCTTGAGCTAGGCTTGGTGACTCAAATAAGTGATAACGCTTATGAGTGTGCCACGTTATTAGCCCAAAAAATCATCCGCACTTCCCCGGATGCTAATGCTGCGATTAAACGCAGCATCAATCAAAGTTGGACCGCTTCAGTGCGCAGCCTATTAGCCCGAGAATCACTAAGCCAAATAAGGTTGTTGCTGGGTAAAAACCGCGTGATTGCTGCGATTAGACAAACTAAAAATCCTGATAAAGCCTATCGTTCTCGTCAATCTTGGTGGTAATAATCTGTTTTCGCTAATGCTCTATTTTTAGTCATGGCTACGCTGAATTTACTATCTTCCGATAACGGTTCTGGAAAAGCCTTCTATTTGATCGAGGGCTTCTTCCCAGCCACTCGGGCTGCTTAAGTCCAAGCTCATTTGGTATTGGCGATAATACTTAGCAGGTTTCACTTGATTGTAGTTGAGGCGGGTAGGTGCTTGTTCAATTGAATTCGGATGTGCATCGGCGGATTGAATATCAAGGATCGGGATCGACATGCTGACTAATTGTTCGGCGATTGATTTACGCTGACTTTGCGGATCAATTAAATACTCAAATTCGCGATAAGCGTTGACGATGACTAGCACATCAGGGGTGGGAATTTTTTTGTCATAAAGCAGATTCGTGACCATGCCGGCCGTGTCATCAATAACAATTAGAATCTTGCCGCCAGGAAATAAACTGGTGGTTGAGGTTAATTGGTTCAGGGCTTCATTGAGATTACTTTGCTGAAAGTTACGTAATTCAAGCAATTGAGACGACTCATACTTTGGGATACTTTTATTGCTGGTTAATTGCAGTTGTTCGGTGCCTGCTTTAGTGATTTCTTCTGGTTTTGTTGCATAGTTAGGCCGATATAGCCCTTTTGCTGGCGTTAAACTAATACTTGCCCAACCGCGGGCATTAATATTGGTTCGTAAGTAGCTGGCTAAGCCGGCAGCATCAGCATCGGTGTCCGACGCAGCAATAATCATCGCTGAACCAAAGTGTTTTTTACTCTGCCAAGACCTTACAAGCACTTCAGTTTGTTTACCGTCAATAGTGATAAATTTGATTTCATCGGTAGGTAAGTAGCCGTAAGGTTGCTGTGCCTTTGCGCCAGGCGCTGCCAGTAATATGCTTATCGTTACGATTAATAACCGACTAAATTGTCCTAGTTGCACCATAACCTCGAGCGAATAACACCATAATGCGGTTAGCTTAATGTATAACCGCGAATAAAAACAATGCCCTGATATACAGGGCATTGGTTACACGACATGATTAATACAACATTATTTAATGCTAGTTAGCCGTTATACGTGGCTGACAAGTACCATACGTATTGCATCAAGCTGTAATTGACTGTTATCCATGTAGCCCGTTATCTCGGTCATTTGATTACGAATATATTCTAGCTCGTCTTCACGAATGTTCGGATTTACGGCTTTTAGGGCTTCAAGTCTTTCCAGCTCGCCTGTGAGTTGTTGAGTCATTTTAGCGCGAGCATTCACTACTAGCTGCTTAAGCGACTCTTTTGCATACTCTTCACCTTTGGCCAATAACGGATGTAAAATAGGCTGTGAGGCATTAACAAGCTTGCTAGCGATGTGACGGTTTACCGCACTTAGCTGTTTGTCAAAACTGGCGTAGTCCACTTTATCTGCCATATTAAGACCATTTTTATCCAATAACACCCGGATAGGTGTCGGTGGTAAATAACGGTATAACTGAGTCGATTTTGGGGCAGAGGCATCAGCCATGTAAATTAATTCTAAAAATAGCGTCCCCGCGGGAAGCGCTTTATTCTTTAGAATTGCCACACTGGTGGTGCCCGTTTCTGAGCCAGTGATTAAATCTAAGCCGGTTTGTACTAAAGGATGCTCTTGGGTGATAAATGCAATGTCATCACGAGACAAAGCGGTTTCACGATCAAACGTCACCGTAATACCGTCTTCATTCAGCCCAGGATAAGTAGGGAACATCATGTGCTCACTAGGGCGTAAAATGATTGAGTTTTCACCGCGATCTTCTTGATCGACACCAATAATATCCCATAAACGAATGACCGAACCGATGAGATGAGTATCGTTATCGCTGTCTGATAAACGCTTAATTAATGCATTGGCACGCTCGCCACCGTGAGAGTTTATCTCTAGCAGTTTATCGCGGCCTTGCTCCATTGCCTGTTTAAGCTCTTTATAACGATGCTGGGTGTGATTCAGTAATTGAGTCATCTGATCTTCATCATCGTCGCAAAGTACGTTAATCAGTTCATCGGCAAATTCGTTAAACAACACATGACCGCTCGGGCAGGTGAGTTCGAATGCATTTAATCCTTGATGATACCAACGCATCAATCTTTCTTGAGCGGTATCGCGCAAGTAAGGCAAATGAATTTGGATATCGTTTTGTTGCCCAATACGATCTAAGCGGCCAATACGTTGCTCTAACAAATCAGGATTGAGCGGCAAATCAAACAAAATCAAATGGCTAGCAAACTGGAAGTTACGCCCTTCGGAGCCTATTTCAGAACAAATTAATGCTTGGGCGCCGCCGTCTTCTTGAGCAAAGTAAGCGCCGGCTTTATCGCGTTCGATAATCGACATATCTTCATGGAATACCGTAGCTTGAATACCTTCGCGGGTTCGCAGCGCTTCTTCAAGGCTTAATGCAGTTTCAGCCTGGCTAGCAATAATCAGTACTTTTTTACTGCGATGCGATTTTAGGAACTCAATTAACCAGTCTACCCGTGGATCAAACTTCCACCAGCTGGCACTGTCATTTTCAAAGGCCTGGTAAAGCTTCTCAGGGCTTAATGCTTGTGCTGCTTTAGCCAGTGGCTGCTTGGCACTGCCCATCATGGCGTTAACGCGTTCAGCGGTCACGTACTGCGCAGGCATCTCATATGGATAAGCATTAAATATACGCTTTGGAAAGCCTTTTACTGATGCGCGACTGTTACGATAAAGTACGCGGCCAGTGCCATGGCGGTCGAGCAATTCTTGGAGCAATTCTTGACGTGCTGCTTGCTGTGATTCTGCATCAACATCTTTTGACTGGATCAAACGAATGCTTGGCTCGATGTCTTTCTCGCTAAGCAACTCAGTTAAGCTGTTAATGGCACTGTCGGGTAATTTTTTATCCTGACTTAATGCTTCAGCTGCTTCTGCCACATCTTTGTAGCTTGCTTCTTCAGCTAAGAAAGCATCGTAATCATAAAAACGATCTGGATCTAGCAAACGTAAACGAGCAAAGTGGCTTTGATGACCGAGTTGATCAGGGGTCGCGGTAAGGAGTAATACACCAGGGACCACTTCACTTAATGCTTCGACGATTTTATAAGCGCGACTAGGGGCATCTTCTGACCATTCTAAATGGTGAGCTTCATCCACAACCATTAAGTCCCAATCAGCGTCTACAGCTTGTTCAAGACGCTTTTTCTTGCGCAGTAAATCAAGTGAACAAATAATTAACTGCTCGGTATAAAACGGATTGTCATTATCGGCATAAGCTTCTACGCATCGATCTTCATCAAATACTGAAAAGCGTAAATTAAAGCGGCGCAGCATTTCAACTAACCACTGGTGACGAAGTGTGTCCGGCACTATGACTAAAATACGTTCAGCACGAGCAGTGAGTAATTGCTGATGAATAATTAAGCCAGCTTCAATGGTTTTACCTAAACCGACTTCATCGGCCAGTAATACGCGTGGAGCGTAACGGCTACCCACTTCATGAGCAATCCACTGCTGATGTGCAATTAAGCCTACGCGTGGGCCTTGTTGACCGAGTAAATCTGAGCTGGCTAATTTGTGGCGCAATAACTGACATTGATAACGCACCCCAAAACGTTCTAGGCGGTCAATTTGTCCGGCGAATAAACGATCTTGTGGTTTATTAAAGCGAATATTATGGCTTAGCATGGTCTCTCGAAGACTGACTTTTTCTTGAGTCTCGCTATGAATACCATGATAAATCACCAATTGGTTTTTTTCTTCAAGCTCTTCAATGGTGATACTCCAACCTTCACCGCTTTCGACAGTGTCACCTGGGTTAAAAATAACTCGGGTTAAGGGAGCTTCACTGCGAGAAAACATCCGGTTTTCTCCAGTGGCAGGGAATAGCAGCGTAACCATGCGGCCTTCAACTTGAACGACTGTTCCTAATCCGAGTTCTGACTCGGTATCACTTATCCAGCGTTGACCTAAGGCAAACGGCATCTTTTACTCTCATTTATTGCGTGAAACAAAAAAGGGGGCGTATGTTAAACCAAACCCATCCAGATTGAAATTTTAGCATTGATTTATCGTTTAGATGTTCATTTTTACACCATCTTGACATGTTAGCGTCACATTGACGTCATAGTGTGAAGCAAAGGCGATGATGATGACATTGAGTTTTTACCCGACAAGTGACATATTTTATTAAGGCAGCATTGCTAATGGCAATGACCTGTTTTCAATAGAGACTTTAATTATCCCTTTAATGTTATATGTTTAGTTAAGTTAAGTGATACTGATATCTATTCATTGAGAGCACTCTGGAGGCACCATGCAACGAAACGACAAAAAGTTGTTTGTACTGGATACCAACGTGTTACTGCATGAACCTTTAGCGATATATTCGTTTAAGGAACATGACGTAGTTATTCCCATGACAGTGTTAGAAGAGCTCGACAGTATAAAGGACCGTAAACGAGATGTGAGTCGTGATGCACGAGTGGCTATACGTGCATTAGAAGATATTCTTGGTGGTCCCACGACCCCAGAGCAAATTTTAAAAGGCGTTGCATTGCCTACTCGCGAAGAACATTCTCAAGTTTCTGGTCATTTATCGATTTTCCCAGATCATCAAGTCGAGTTTATTATCGGCTCGCTGCCTGGAGACAATAACGATAACCGCATTATCAACACCGCCCTGCATTTACAAAAAATCCATTTTCCCCGCACTGTCGTGTTAGTCACTAAAGACATTAACATGCGCTTAAAAGCCAAAGGTGCAGGTATTGAGCGCGTAGAAGATTACCGCAGCGATCAGTTGATTGATGATGTGCGCTTTCTCGCCAAAGGCTTTTATCAATTCTCTGGGGATTTTTGGCAAAATGTCGATAAAGTCTCCACCGAACGTAGAGGGTTGCATACGGTTCACCAAGTACCATTGGAACATCTTGGTAATGAAAACTTTTATCTTAACCAGTATTTAATCGATGAAAGCTCGGATTTTTGTGGTCGAGTAATCAGTAAAACCGATAAACATTTACAGATGATCGATCGCGGCCGTGATCGCTTATTACATCATGAAGCATGGGGAATTAATCCTAAAAATATTTACCAAGGTATGGCGCTAGATGCTTTGCTAGATCCTGATATTGAACTGATTATTCTGACGGGGCCAGCGGGTTGCGGTAAGACGCTATTGGCAATGGCGGCGGCATTAGAATTGGTCGTCGAACGTAAGTTATATGACAAAATTATCGTCACCCGTAATACCCCCGAAATTGCTGAGTCGATAGGTTTTCTTCCGGGTAGCGAAGAAGAGAAAATGACCCCTTGGTTGGCTGCGATAACCGATACGCTAGAAGTGTTACATAAAAATGATGTAAACCCAGCAGGTAGTGTTAATTACATAATGGAAAAAGCCAATATTCAGTTTAAGTCGATTAACTTTATGCGTGGCCGCTCTATTCAAAACTCGGTGGTTATTTTAGATGAATGTCAAAACCTAACCGCGTCACAAATTAAAACCATGATCACTCGTATGGGCGAAGGCACTAAACTGATTTGTAGTGGTAATTTAGCCCAAATTGACTCGACGTATTTAACACCGGTTACATCAGGATTAACTTACATAGTCGAACGTTTTAAAGACTTTGAAGGCAGCGCCAATATTTATCTTAATGGTGTCGTACGGTCTCGTTTAGCGGAGTTTGCAGAGGAGCATTTGTAACGGCTTAACTTGCTAAGGAAATCACTTTATTAATCATGGTTATATCCTGTCTATATACATAAGGTTACACAAGATAACCTTATGTATTTTCAATCGCCTACAATATGCCTTAATATTTGTAGTCTGTATTACTTGCAGGTTGGACAAGTATCTCTGGAGCCATTAATACATGTGCTTGAGCTTATCTTCCTGATATCATAATCATTACTGTTATAATTGCCGTTTTTGGTGTTATTCGTTCGACAGCGGGTCTTTTTTTTACGCTGTATCAAGGGTGGTTAATGAAACCGACTGAGCCAGATTTACAACTAAAATCTCCTATTCAACGTAATTATAACCGAGCGGTGTTCTACACCTATATCGGGGTAATTGTGATGGCTTTGCTGACCGCTGGCATTATGTTTGAACGTCAAAAAGAGCAGCAAATTCAACAACGAGAAGAACAAGTTGCTCGTCATGTTATGCAAATCGACTTATTGCTTGAGTCGAGCATTCGTGCGGTGAAAAGTTTGCGTGATGTGGCGGTGGACCATTTACGTTTGGGGGAGTTTGTTCGTAAAGAGCGCTTACCAGAGTATGAAAAATTTAACGAAGATGGCCAGTATTTCACCTTAGAACCTAATTATGCCAACAGCGGCGTGCCGTTTACCAATATGGGACGCATTACGGGTGCGGGTTCATTAAATGACCGTAGCGAGAGCTTTTATCAAGAGCTTGAAATGCTGTTTGAACTGTCGTTATCCTTCCCAGTCGCGAAAGAAGCAGCGCCTAAAGCTTCGTCGATTTATTATATTTCTAAGCGTCGGATGATGTCATTTTATCCATGGGAAAATAATGACTTACGCTTTAGGGATGAGCTGCTCAATAAGAAACAATTTCAATTAGCGACACCTTCAATGAACCCACAACGGAGTGTGTTTTGGAGTGAGGCATACATCGACTCGACGAATCAGGGCTTAATTACTACGCTTGGGTTACCCGTGTACCTTGAAGATGAGTTTATTGGTTCGATTAACCTCGACATGACGTTATCATCGTTAGATAAACAAATTCGCACCTATTTTAAAATGCCAGGCACGGTGATTCTGCTTGATCAGCAAAATAATATTTTATCTCACAGTGATTTTGACTCCAGTGAAATGAATAAGGTTTATCACATAAGCCAGCGAATTCCGGCAGAGTTACATTCATTATCGGAATCTGAGCTATTTGATGCCCACGAAGGCATATTGCGAAACGGTTATTATATTCATAGTGTGGCACTGCATAACGCGCCATGGCGATTACTGTATTTGCAAGATGAAGATGATTTATTTAAAGATTCTTGGGACAAGCTGCAACTGAGTTTTCTGTTAGTGGTATTGGCTTTGTCGCTGCTGGTTACCATAGTGCATTGGCAAACTCGCCGAGCATTCGTTAGCCCTGCTTCACGCTTATTAACCCATCTAGAAGCATGTTCACAAACGCCTATCCGTCCGCCAGAGAAAATTACCCGTGGTTGGGAACCGTGGTTTGCGCTAGTGAGTCGTATTTTTGAAGAAAACCGTCAGTATACTCATCATCTCGCCGAACAAAATAAACGTCTTGATAACTTAGTTGCTAGGCGCACTCAGCGTTTACGTGAAACAACTGAGCGCCGTGAGCGCGAGTTTGCACTGTTACGATCATTGATCGATTCGATCCCTGAAGCGATCGTGTTTAAAGACAAAGAAGGCAAATACTTAGGCTGTAATAAGTCAGCTGAAAGAATGCTGGGTTATACCGAAAATGAGATTATAGGCTTAACGTCATCAGAAGTGGTGAGCCCAGAGCAAGGCTTGCGCATTGGTGAAGAAGACAACAAAGTGCTGACCCAGCAACATTCCTTGCGTTACCAAGAACGAGTGAATATTGAAGGTAAACCGGTATTACTCGATACCTTTAAATTACCGTTTTACAATCGCCGTGGCGATCTATTAGGTTTGATTTCTGTTTGGCGCGATATTACCCGTGAATATGAAGCTGCTGAACAGTTACGTATGTCTGAGCAACGTTATCATCTTGCTATGGATGCGGTAGAAGATGGCCTGTGGGATTGGTACATTGATTCTGAACAGATTATTTGTAATCCGGCTTTTTATTCTATGTTGGGTTATCAAGCTAATGAGTTTCCACCGTTACTCGAATCAATCGATGAGTTGTATCATCCTGACGATCGAGAACGGGTCCAAGAGTACCGCTCTCAATATGTGCGCGATCCGGTTGGCACTTATGAAATCGAATTTAGAATGCGCGGTAAAAATGACCAGTATTACTGGGTGTTATCCCGTGGTCGAGCGGTTGAGTTTTCCGAGGATGGTTGTAGTAAGCGGATGCTAGGTACTCATAAAGACATTACCCGCCAGAAGAGTAACGAAGTCGCCTTGCTTGAAGCAAAACAAGACGCCGAGTTAGCCAACATGTACAAGAGCGAATTTTTGGCCAACATGAGTCACGAAATTCGGACACCTATGAACGCGATTATTGGGATGTTGCAGTTAGCACAACGCACTAGCTTGACCGTGCAGCAACAAGATTATCTTAATAAAGCCGGTTTTTCTGCCCAATCGTTACTGCGAATTATTAATGACATTTTAGATTTTTCTAAAATTGAAGCAGGCAAATTAGAATTAGAAAGAGTCGCGTTTCCGCTGGATAAAGTGCTTGATCATGTTATTGATATTAATGCGCTTAAAGCGCAAGAAAAAGGCGTTGAATTACTGCTATATGCGCCTGTTACCGCAGGGCTTATTTTGTATGGCGATCCACTGCGTTTAGGTCAGGTCATCGTTAATTTATTGTCTAATGCGGTCAAATTTACCCAAACCGGTGAAGTTGAGCTGGGTTGTGAAGATGTGGGTGAGCGTGACGACCGTATTACCATGAAGTTCTGGGTACGCGATAGCGGTATTGGGATTAGTAAAGATCAACAAGCAATGCTGTTTGATGCATTCTCACAAGCCGATGGTTCAACCACACGTAAATATGGTGGCACAGGCTTAGGGTTATCTATCAGTAAACATTTAGTGTCGATGATGGGTGGTACCATGCAAGTTGAGTCCGAACTGGGCGCCGGCAGTACTTTTAGTTTTACCATTAGCTTTGAAATTGCCGAAGAACAAGTGATCGAGCCGCTGGTGGTGCCAGAACAGTTAAATAACCTGACAACGCTGGTGGTTGACGACAACCCAAGTGCATTACAAATTTATTCGACATTGATGACCGACTTTAGCTTTGGTGTAAACACGGCTGACAGTGGTCAAAAAGCACTGGATATATTGCGTAAAAAACCAGTCGATTTATTGTTGTTGGATTGGATGATGCCTGAAATGAACGGCTGTGATGTTATTAAGGCGATAGATGAAATGGTCGCAGATGGTAGCTTAGCAAAGCGTCCTATTATTATCTTAATGACCGCTTATGCTGCTGAACCGTTAGACCATGAGCTGCAAAAAAATTCTGTTTATGCAGTGTTACAAAAACCGTTTAAGGCCTCGGCGTTATTTGATGAAATTATTAATGCCTTTGCCAAAGAACCCAAGCTAAATGCAATGCCGGTTATTATTGAAGCAGAACCCGCTAAAGCCTCTGGCTTAGTATTGTTGGTTGAGGATAACTTTATTAACCAACAAGTGGCATCTGAATTACTCAAAAGTGCTGGTTATGAAGTTGTGATAGCCGACAATGGCCAAGTGGCATTAGATGTGATTGATTCTAAACCATTTGATGCAGTGTTAATGGATATTCAAATGCCGGTAATGGATGGATTAACTGCCACCGCCGAATTACGCAAACGTTATAGCAAACAACAAATGCCCATTATTGCCATGACTGCGCACGCAATGTCGGGTGATAAAGAAAAAAGTTTAGCAGCAGGCATGAATGCGCATATCACTAAGCCGATTGTGCTTACTGAATTATTTGAAACCTTATCTCATTGGATTACATATAAACATAATCATAAAGACGATTAGTATTTTTGAAGATAGGATATAAACGACAGGGAGATTAATTATGGTCCGCCGAAGTATTTCATTGGCGCTGTTGCTGGCAATCACACCAGCAACATTACTTTCTAACGCAGCAATGGCTGCCAGCGACTCAGCCCAAAAAATAATTAATAATGCTGAAGTGGCAAAAGGCTTTATCAATCTATTTTATGATGCCAAATCCGCACAGCTTTATTTACAAGCGAATAAGCTCAATCAACCCTTTCTATTGCTGACCAGTTTACCTCATGGTGTTGGTTCAAATGATATCGGTTTAGACCGTGGCCAGCTAGGCCAAACCCGAATGGTACAATTTGAACAGCATGGTCCTTATGTTGTGCTCAAGCAGCTTAATACCTATTTTCGCGCCTCCAGTGATAACGTTGCTGAGCGTCAAGCGGTCACACAAGCTTTTGCTGAATCGATTTTATGGCGCGGTAAATTAGTAGAAGGTAAAACGGCATTAGTCGCGATTAATGACCTAGTGATTAATGATTTGCATGGGGTGTCGGATGTATTAACGGCAACTAAGCAAGGTTTGTACAGCTTAGACAGCAGCCGCTCAGTGATATTGCCGCAAAAGATTAAATCGTTTGAACGTAATGCTGATATTGATGTTAATTTAACCTTTAAAGCCAGCAAAGCAGGCAAGCAAGTTGAGCAAGTGACTCCAGACGGTAAATTGTTGTCTGTTCAAGTGCGCTATTCCTTTGTGCAACTCCCTGATGTGGGTTATCAACCTCGTCGTTATCATCCCATGAGCGGTTATTTATCTGATGAATATGCCGATTATTCTACCGCAGTTGATCAACCACTGACTCAACGCCATTTACTGCGCCACAGATTAGAAAAAGTTACTCCGGGTGATGCTCCCAGTAAAGTGGTTAAACCTATTATTTATTACCTCGACCCAGGTGTACCTGAGCCTATTCGCAGTGCGTTATTGGAAGGTGCACGTTGGTGGGAAAGTGCATTTACTGATGCCGGTTTCATTGACGGCTTTAAAGTTGAATTGTTGCCAGAAGGTGCAGACCCTCAAGACGTACGCTATAACATGATTCAATGGGTGCATCGCGCCACAAGAGGTTGGTCATATGGCGCAGCAGTAACCGACCCTCGTAGCGGTGAAATCATTAAAGGTAATGTCACGCTTGGCAGCTTAAGAGTACGTCAAGATCATCTTATTGCTCGAGGGCTAACGGCTGGTTGGCCTGATCGTAAAGCCGCTGCTGATGCCGCCATGGCATTGTCGCTTGCCCGTATTCGCCAGTTAGCAGCGCATGAAGTGGGCCATACCCTAGGGCTTGACCATAACTTTGCCGCATCAACAAACGATAATGCTTCAGTAATGGATTATCCGCATCCGTACGTGAGTATTCAAGGCGATAAAATTGATATTGCCACACCTTACACCGAAGGAATTGGTGAGTGGGACAAATACACCATCGCTTATGGTTATGGAGGCCTTACGCAGACCGAGTCTTTGTTAACGTCTACCCTAACTAAAGGCTTTCGATATATTGGGGAAGCAGACTCTCGTAGTGCCAGCGCCAGTAATGCATACGCCAGTTTATGGGATCGTGGTAACGATGCGGTAGCAGAGTTAGTACGTTTAGAAACAGTGCGTCGTAAAGCGATGGATGACTTTAACTCAGATGCTTTATTAGCCGGTGAACCTCATGGCGAATTAGCCGATGTATTTGTGCCCATATATTTGCTCACGCGTTATCAAATAGAAGCCGCCGCAAAGTGGATTGGCGGGACGGATTACAGTTATCAGCAAGTAGGTTCTGGCGTACGTTGGAATTATATTCGGCCAATAATGCAACTTGCTGCGCTCGATGCATTATTGGCGAGTTTGCAAACAGAGAGCTTGTTAGTACCAAGTAATGTGTTGCAAGCGTTAGTGCCAAAAGCCGGTAATTATCGAAAAACTCGTGAAAGCTTTGGATCAAACTTAGGCGTGATAACTGATCCTGTGGCGATGGCAGAAGTGTTGAGCCGTCATATTGTGGCGCAATTATTAACCCCTGAACGTTTAAACCGTGTCAGTCAGGCCTATATGGAAGACAGTCAGCAACTGTCGGTGGTTCAATTAATCGATAAGCTTGCGGGTGCCAGTTTGTATCAAGACTTACCGAGTGGACAGGGCCTAGCGATGCAAATGCGCGTCAATACAGTGGTGATTGATAGTTTGTTAGCAACGTACCATAGCCCTAAAACAGCGCCCGAAGTCAAAGCACAGTTAGCCGCAAGAGTTGACTATATTATTAAGCAACTTAAACGCCGCAGTAACCGTGGCAGCGATTATCAATCGGCGCATTACGATTGGCTGTTTCAAGGTATCACTAAAGGCATGACCGATCCTACTTATCGATTAATCACCAAGCCGGTGGACCTGCCTCCTGGCTCGCCAATTTAAGTGTTGGCTGATAGTGTTTGGTGAGAGTGTTTGGTGAGAGTGTTGAGTGAGAGTGTTGAGTGATGTATAGCGGATAATACGCGACCTCTATTGGGGTCGCGTATTGCTTTGTATCACCGCAACAGCATGATGATAGTGTTTGGAGTATGGCTATTTTGTTTGCGGTAAAGTGGCTTCTGCAACGATGACTTTAGGGTTTCTAGGGTAGAAATCATCTGCTTTACGATCGATATGGCTAAATTGGCGAGTGTTTTTATAGGGCAGTTTCATAAAACCTGAAATACCATGACCTTGAATTTTATTTGCGTGAGTCATAATTCTATCCAAACAGGCTCGAAATGCCGCCTGTTTTCGTGGATTTAATAAACGTAAGTAACTGTGGATTTTTAAATGGTTTGGTAGTGCTTCAAAAATAATACAGCCAGTATGGTGGATTTGATTTAACCACCCCAGTTCGGTCATGATTTCTGCTGGCAGTTCCAAGTTTTCTTCCGGATCTTTACCGTCTTCAAAGTATGAGTGCAACCGAGATTTATCTTCTAAGGTGGGCACATCACCGACCTCAAACGGCATTTGCAGTTCACCGGTTATTTTATATTGGTGCTCGGTACTTTTTCGCTCAAGGTGTAAGGTGTCTTTGGCATTAAAGAAGCAAGCCTTGAACACCCCAATACGCTTAATTCCTCGCGCCATGGTGACCATATTATTTACTGCTAACACTAACGGCGCTTTACTGTCGGGATCGTAAATAGCTAAATTGGAGTCGATAAACACCCCAGACTCTTGCCAATGGATCACCAAACCGCCGACGATTGGATACTGTGCTAAACGGCCTACTGCGGCAATAAAGCCTTTTTCGGTATCGGCCATACCCACCATAAAATTGCGATAGTATTTTTCTAATTGCACATCATCCATTTTGGCAATGGGATCTAGAGTATTGTGCTCTTTCAAAAACGATTTACGCGAGCTGTAACTTACGGTTTCGACGGCTTTAGATCGCGGTTGAGCCCACACCGGAATGTCGGGTGCTAGCGGAGGTGTCGATAATATCGGCAAATGCATTCGATGGCTGTGGCGCAGGCTTTTGAGAAAGTAGTCACCCGCAAGATTGCGCCGTTCAACATCATCACTGAGCATTGCATCGAGTGTTTTTGCCAGTTCGATAGGTAATCCTATGCTGGTGGCTGGAATGATTTTTGTGCCGAAACGGCTAATTTGTCCTGATGCGAGCGCATATAAGGTTGCAGCAGCGCCTTGCTCGTCGAATCGAGGCGTAGATAACGCACCGCTCAGTTGTTCGTCACCAATAAAATACACATCGCCCATGCGCGCGTTAGTGTGCTGTTGGTCGCTTGATAGTAAGGACATGACATTGTCATCGACCGCGCGGCCGTGTTCATCTCGCTGAGCAAATACCGCAGATCCCCAATCGATTAAGGACAATTTGTCGGTTTCAATATCATAAACCAAGTTAGATGGCTTAATATCGCCATGCACTAAAGGCTTACCCTTACGCAGATAATATAAAATATTGGCTAATTGTCTCGCAATACTGACGATAATTACCGGCGGTAAAGCCCCTAATCGCTGGCAAATTTTGTCGAGATCTTCTCCTTGAGCCCGTTCCATTACTAAAATGCCTTGCTTACCGACCCGCTCGAATTTTATCGCCCCAGGTATATTGGGGTGTTTTACTTGGCTAAGCATATAGGCTTCTTCTTCAAGCCTATCTTGGACGCTTTGGGGTAAGTTTACCCTTGAGAATTTAAACACATGTGATTGGCTAAACTCATTGATACCCGCAAATACAAAGCCATAGGCTCCCTTACCAATAAATTCAATTTGCTGATATCCCAATTTACTCAGCTGTTGCTTACACAAGCGGATCCAGGCCTTATGCTTGCGTGCATCATTGGCGCTGAGCAGATAGATGGACTGCTCTTCATTGATATAAAAGTGTTGCAGTTGCGGTGTTTGCAAAGGTAAGCCTCCTTTTTAAGTCCATTAAACCTTGATTAACCTTACTGCGGCAAGTGCTTCTTATTGAAAACAACAGATTGTATCCAAACATCCACGCAGTCTATTTAAACATGGCGTTTCTTTGACTCAATACCGCACAGTATTTTCTGTGAGCAAGGATTTTTAATTGTAAACGGCCGCTTCCTATCTAAAAAATTATGATAAGTAAACCTTGACCTATATCAAATCAAAATCAATCAACACTCGGTACTATGGCTGTACTAGTTAATCAACGTTTTTGTGAGAGGTTATATGCATAATATAAATAAAGCTGATTTAATTCAGCTATTTAATTTTCCTCGGCAGCGAATTTTACAATCAATGGAAGTCACCCATTGTCCCCATGCAGTGTTTTTTAATCAAAGTGATGAGCAATGCATAACCTGTCATCAGGGGGAGGAGTGTTTATGGATTAATCATAACGATGAAATGGTTGCGCTTGAGATGAAGTCGGTTGACCAATTAAAGCAACAATTATTAATAGCGGTCGATTACATTGACTCAAATTTAAGCCCACACCACATGTCGCGCAGAAAGTGCCAATGTGAAAACTGTCGTTGGTTAAGGCAAGTACAAATGACACTAGACGGTAAAGCTTAGGCAGTTGAATGCCAAATCATTAAGGGAGGTTGCATCCTTTTTTTTTAGTCTTTAAAGTAGCCAGCATCTCATTAGCAACTTGACTGAAGAATAGCATCATGGAACCCAGCTTTTGGCATGAAAAATGGCAGTTACAACAAATTGGTTTTCACCAAAACCAAGTGAACCCTTTTTTAGTAAAATATTGGTCGCATATTGGTTTGAATGAAAACACTGAGGTATTCGTTCCTCTATGTGGTAAATCATTGGATATGTTTTATTTGGCCGAGCAGCGCCATACTGTGCTGGGATGTGAACTCAATACCCTCGCAGTTGAACAATTTTTTACCGACAATGATCTTACTTATCAAGTTAATCCTACCGACGAACATGTAGTCTTTTCTGCCGATCAAGTCACCTTATATCAAGGGGATATTTTTACTCTACCCAAAAGTGCAACAGCGTCGATTAGTGGTTTTTACGATCGTGCTGCCCTGATTGCGTGGCCAGAAGAAATGCGCCAACAGTATGTTAAAGCACTCGCTGCGCTTATACCGGCGAATGTAAGTGGCTTATTAATTACCCTAGATTACCTACAAGATACTCTAAAAGGGCCGCCATTTGCAGTTAGTCCAGATTGGGTTAAAAGCTATTTAACGCCATATTTTGATGTTGAATTATTGGAGTGTGTTGATGTACTGGCTGACAATCCGAGGTTTATGAATAAACACGTGCCTTGGCTTAATGAAGCTGTTTATAAGTTGACCCGAAAATCATAAACAGACCCTAAAACCTACCTATAACATCGGTAGGTTTTTTTATAACAGGCTAAGTCGGCTGTTTTCTGTAGACTAGCAAATGAATAATCAAAGGATCCGCAATGAACTTCAGTGATAAACCTGACCGCACATCGTCAAAAGCCCATAAATGGGAAAAATACAAAGGTACAGATATATTGCCTATGTGGATTGCTGATACTGAGTTTCGCTGTGCTGAGCCTATTTTGTCTGCCTTACATCAGCGCATTGATGATGGCCTGTTCGGTTATACCTTACCTGCTCACGATACCGATGCCAGTGAGGCCGTTGTGGCGTGGTGTCAACGTCAATATAACTGGAAGATTGATCCTAGTTGGCTAGTGTGGACTCCGGGTGTGGTGCCTGCATTTAATGTGGCTATTCAAGCTTATTGCCAAGCAGGTGATACGGTTATCGTACAAACACCAAATTATCCTCCTATATTGGCTGCACCGGCAATTAATAATCTCAAGCGAACTTGTATCGGCTCGATAGAAGTGGAGGGTCGCTGGACACTCGATTTTGATGCCTTGGAAGAGGCTGCTGCGGATCCTAAAGCCAGCTTATTTATTATGTGTAATCCAATGAATCCGCTTGGAACCGTCTTAAACCAAGCAGAACTCGACACAATTGCAGCAATATGCAGAAAACATGGCGTCATGCTGTGCTCGGATGAAATACACTGTGATTTAATTTTAGATGACGTGCCACATTTACCCGCCAGTGCGCACCCAGAATTGGCTGAGCATTCAGTGACATTAATGGCCGCCAGTAAAACCTTCAATATCGCGGGATTAGGTACGTCTTTCGCTATTATTCCAAACGAAAAATTAAGAGTAGCATTCAACCATGCAGCCCGCGGCAGGTTACCATCGGTAACAGTCATAGGTCTTACCGCCACTAATGCAGCCTTCAGGCATTGCGATGAGTGGCATCAACAACAAGTGGCGTATTTAACTGAAAATCGTGATTATCTAGTGACTGAAATCAACAAAATCGACGGTTTAAAAGCTATCTCACCCGCGGCGACTTTTTTACTGTGGGTTGATGCCAGCGGTTTACAAGTCCCCGATACGCAAGCCTGGTGTGAAGCCAAAGGTGTCGGCCCATCAGCGGGCAGAGACTTTGGTGATAAAGACTGTTTTCGCTTGAACTTCGGCTGTTCACGAGATTACTTAGTCGAAGCAATTAAAAAACTGCAGGGCAGAGACGTTTAACCACCGGCAAAACTTTTTTTTACGGGTAATATCAATATAAAGTAAAAAAATTGACCCTTTATCCAGTAGTTAATCGTATGAATATAGAATAAGAATTAAAGGAACGTGTTTCACGATGACATTACCTATACAAAACGCTCAAGGAATGGCTAAACGATCCGCAACATTTGTTGACTCTGGATCATTGCGCCGAACCCCTACACTGGACAGTGGCACCGTGGATGATAAGCGCCAAGAAATAGCGCTTTACTTCACCAACACCTTTGATACCTATACGCAACTGTTTGATTGTTTGCGCGACGATACTGGTTTCTATCAAAAACCTATACCTTTGCGCCACCCGCTTATTTTTTATCTTGGGCATACGGCCACTTTTTTCATCAACAAGCTACTATTGGCAAAACTGATATCCGATCGGATTAATCCTCATATGGAATCTATTTTTGCTGTGGGCGTTGATGAAATGAGCTGGGATGATTTGTCTGAAGACAGTTATGACTGGCCCAGTGTTGCTGCGGTAAAAGACTACCGTGCAAAAGTGCGCGCCACAGTATTAACATTAATTGATACCTTGGACCTTGCCCTACCCATTGATTGGGAAAATACCTGGTGGCCCATCGTCATGGGTATTGAGCACGAGCGTATTCACCTTGAGACATCGTCGGTACTCATTCGCCAACATGAGTTGGCTAAAGTCCAGCCATTACCTCAATGGCCAGCTTGTAAAGATGCTGGCCAGGCGCCAAAAAATAAACTAATAAGCGTCGCCGCTGGCTCAGTTAATCTTGGACAATCATTTGATAGTGCATTTTATGGCTGGGACAATGAATATGGCCAACATCAGGCTGAGGTAGCTGAGTTTAAAGCCAGCCAATATTTAGTCAGCAATCAGGAGTTCCTCGAGTTTGTTGAGGACGGTGGTTATGAGCATAATCGTTTTTGGAGTGATGAAGGTCTGGCTTGGCGGCAATTTACTGAGGCAAAACACCCAGCATTTTGGCGTTGGCACAATGGCTGGCGCTTGCGCTTAATGACGGAAGAAATTGATATGGCTTGGGACTGGCCTGCCGAAGTTAACTATCATGAAGCGAAAGCGTTTTGTGAATGGAAGACTGAAGAAACTGGACAGAAAATTCGCATGCCAACTGAAGATGAATGGTATCGATTGTGTGCACAAGCGGGCGTAGAAGAGCTGGGTAACAGCGCGGCCAATGCAAACTTGCATCTCGACCATTTTGCATCATGCTGCCCGGTAACACGCTATCAACATGGCAATTGGTTTGATGTGGTGGGCAACGTATGGCAATGGACTGAAACGCCTATTTACCCCTTCGATAACTTTAAAGTACATCCACTGTATGACGATTTCACCACGCCAACTTTTGATGGTAAACACAACTTGATCAAAGGTGGTTCATGGATTTCAAGTGGAAACGAAGCGCGTCTTAGTGCACGTTATGCATTTAGGCGTCACTTTACGCAGCACGCCGGATTTCGTTATATTGCCTCTGAAGTTGATGCAACGTCTCCTAAGGCTTACTACGAAAGTGACCAATTATTGTCAGAATATGCAGAGTTTCACTTTGGTGACACCTGGTATGGCGTAGAGAATTTTCCTAAAGCTTTAGCTGATATTGCACTTGAGGCAATGAAGGGTAAACCCACCGGTAAAGCACTTGACTTAGGTTGTGCCTGTGGCCGAGCAAGTTTTGAGTTGGCCCGCCAGTTCGATGAAGTAGACGGTATTGATTTTTCAGCAAACTTTACTCGCCTAGCAGCTAAAATGGCGCAGCAAGGCGCAGTGCGTTACGCCCGTGCCGAAGAAGGCGAATTAGTGAGCTATCATACTCGTACCCTGCAAGAATTAGGGTTGGACACTTATGCAAACCGTGTCGCATTTCATCAAGGCGACGCCTGTAACCTCAAACCCCAATTCACGGCTTATGATTTAGTTTTAGCAGCTAATTTGATTGATAGGCTTTACCAGCCGAGTCGTTTTCTGGCGGATATGGCACAGCGCATCAATGATGGCGGCTTGCTTATTATTGCATCGCCTTACACGTGGTTGGAAGAACATACACCTAAGGAAGAGTGGATAGGGGGTTTCAAAAAAGATGGTGAAAACTACAGCACGTTAGATGGCTTGAAAGATCAACTATCAAGCCATTTTAAGTTGGTTGGTGAGCCGCGCAAAGTCCCGTTTGTGATCCGCGAAACTCAGCACAAGTTTCAGCATACTTTGTCTGAACTTACGGTTTGGGAGCGCTTGCCACGCTGATAAGTGCCTCAATTTCTTGAGCAATCAATTTGTGGTCTGCCAGTTGTTCAAACCAGCTGGTGGCCACAGCATCGCTTTGCAATCCCAGTAAGGTTCCCAGCACTATTCCTCGATGTACGTTGTCACCGCCTAAGTTAGTATTCACTCGCAGTGCTTGCCAAGGATCATGTTGGTATTTACAGGCCAGGTACAAGACGACAGGCCAAGAATCTGAAATATAACATGCCCTTGAAAATATTTGGCCGACGACCTGATTGTCGGGCACATTACGTTTTAACAGACCGGCTAAATTAGTACTGGTTAGGCCTATGCTTGCTTCAAGTAAAAGAGCCTTAACGCCTGCTTCATCCGGCCCATCCATCAGAGCGCACAACAGTTGCACGTAGCTATCACATACCTGCATTAAAGATTCATCAGGATGGGTTAAGGCCAGATGCGCTCGGCAGGTAATCTTTATTTCGGCTTCGCTGATGCCCTTAAGTCGTTCTGAAAAAACCAAAGGTGCTATGGTCACCAATGCACCAATAGATGCAGTGTCGTGAGTTATCATGCCACAGTTTTCAAGCTTGCGTCCCTGCGCCAAGTTAGCAAAAAATCCTCTATGGTAGGACTCTGCATAAGTATCGGGATGAGCGGCGGGAGTTATTGTCATAAAGTCAATGTAGGCATTAACAAATGCTTGTCGGTCATAGGGGTGTGGCGAACTCGCCAGGGTGCGCATCACTACTCGAGCGCAATGGGCGTTGAGGGTGTTTTCACCCGCCAGCATGCCTTGATGATAATGTACATTCGGTTTGTCCCAAAACTGCGCCTTATCTTTTAAAATAATATCGCCTACCACTTGCGGCGACTGATCGTTAGCTGAATGCCCCTTAGACGACCGATCATTGGACTGTCGCCCCCCTTTATGTTTGGAGTGCAAGGACATAATAGATGAAGGGTGAAACTCAGGTGCGGCCTCAAAGCGCTGAATACCACCAGTAAAGGCACGCTCGATTTCCATCGGTTGATAATACCAATGCACTGGCATGGCCAAAGCATCAGCAATAAAGCTTGTTTTAAGTGCCCAGGTAACGCGAAGTGGCTGAGAAGGGTTGTGATTCATGATAATGCCTCTTTCACATGGTAAAAAAGAATACGTATCTGCATTAGATACAGCAACAATAGACTCCGCAACAATAGGTTGTGAATCGATAACTAATGGATAATTTTTACCATGTGAATATTGATTAAAAACGTATGTGGTCATACTAGATACGTTATTTATACAAAACTAGACGTTTTTTTAAGGCAATAGGCTAAATTTATTTCGCAACCAAAATCTTCAACCCGACAAGCGCAACAGCTTTTTGAGTATAGGGAGGACGAAGAGGATATCGAGGATGTAACCCATTGTGCCTGTAAATGAGCTTGTAAATGAATGTATAAATAATCATGTGCAGCACTCTGTGATGATATATCTTTTGAGTTGGCTTTTACTTGGCATTTAACATGCTGTTTATAATAGATAAAATGTTTATTTTTAATATCCTGCTTGTTTGTAGTTTACCCAATTACTTGTGCTGATATACTCAGCTTCATCCCAATTGTTACCATAATGTGTGCCAATGTCTGTAATCACTCCTAACTTACCCCGTAGCCCTAGTTTTTTGCAGTCTCTTATCTGTTTTAGCGTGATTATCATCACCATAGCGGGTGGACTTTTTGGTCTAGGGATCAGCCTGCATACACTAATGTTTCTGTGCCTGTTGTGGGTAGGACTCAACGCTTTTAGTCTTGGTTACGGCTATATACAGATACGTGAGTTGATGACTAACGCCCTCACCAGAGCCATGCCTGCCATCTATATATTTATATTGATCGGCATGGTGATTGCTAGTTTTATGCACAGTGGCACCATCGCCACACTTATTTATTATGGCCTTAGCTGGTTGAGTCCGAGTTTGTTTTTGGCCGTTGGTTTATTACTGTGCGCCTTGATGTCGCTAGCAACTGGAACATCTTGGGGTACCGTCGGCACTTTAGGTGTGGTTTTTATTGGTATCGGCTCTGCCATGAATATCCCCCTACCTTTGGTTGCCGGTATGATTGTCTGCGGTGCAACCTTCGGTGATAAAATGTCGCCGATTTCAGATACCACAAACCTTGCTGCTATGAGTGCTGGCACCGATCTTTATCGACACATTTATGCCATGCTGTTCACTACTACGCCGACTTTTATCCTCACTTTTTTAATATTTTTAGCGATCGGATTTAACTATGGTGAGCAAAATCTAGACTTGGCAGAAGTTACCTCAATTCAAACCGCACTTGCCAACAATTACAGCCTTACGCCGCTGATTACGTTATTACCACTGATTTTACTCGCGGTACTGAGCATTAGAAAAGTGCCCGCAGAAGTGACGATGTCATGCAGCATAATACTCGCCGTGCTAATCGCGATTTTTTATCAGCAAGAAAGTGCTATCTCCGTGCTTAATGCACTGTGGGAAAATACGCCCGAATCAACGGGTATCGCCAGTTTAGATGCTTTGCTTGGTCGCGGCGGCATTAGCAGTATGAGCTGGACCTTGCTGCTGGCGTTAATGGCTATCGCGCTAGGCGGCATTTTACACGGCGCGGGATTTCTCACCGCACTATTAGCCGGCATCATAAAAAGAGTGCAGCGCACCGCCACCCTTATTGCGACGACGATTATGTCCGGTTTTTTAGGTAACATTGCTATGGGAGAGGCTTATATTTCGATTATTCTCAGTTGCCAACTGTTTAAGCCCAAATATGAGCAACAAAATTTAGAGGCCGCCATTCTTTCGCGCTCAGTTGAAGAAGGTGCCACTATGACTACAGGCCTTATTCCGTGGACCACAGCTGGTGCCTTTTATACCGCCACTCTAGGGGTAGACGTACTTGACTACGCGCCCTATGCTTTTTTCAACTACCTTAATGCTATCATAGCAGTGGCAATGGCCGCCTTTGGTATTGGTCTTCTCAAACCGAAAACTAAACCAGCTTTGGCGTAAAGGATATTAATCTCTTATCAATCCATAGGGCTGTTAGCGTTAAGACTGTAAATTTAGCCAATGCTTGAGCTGAATCGACCGCCATAGCGTTTAACATTTTTTATAGCATTGTTTTTATAACATAGTATTTATAACATTGATTATAAATACTATTAGCTACACTTCGTCTTCAAAGATACTTTCAATAGGTAGCTTGAATAAACGTGCCGCTTTAAAGGCTAATGGCAAACTAGGATCAAACTTACCAGTTTCGATCGCATTGATCGTCTGCCTGGAAACATTAAGTAAGTCTGCTAGTTGTGCTTGGGTCAGGTCTTGCTCTGCCCTGAGTACTTTTAGGCGATTTTTCATTGGTACTTCCTATGGCCTAAAATAATACCGACTAAATAGGTGAGTCCCATAATGATCACCAAGTGAGAAATTTCCGCGTGACCAGCTATTAAGTTTGTTGTGTCTAAATTTGAGTAGCTCAAGCCAACAATTAGCCCCACCCCCAGACTGAGGCCCATCGCATTTAATTGAATTTTTTGCTGCAATTCATCTAAGCCAAGTAGTTGGCGTCTATTGGCTAAAATCATCCCGATACCCATCATGAAATTAATGCCAATGGCCATTATGGTGATGACATCTTGTTGCCAAATAAATTGTGGACCAAAGTTGGCGACGGCCATACTTATCACCCACGCTAAAGTCCATTTTGCTAAACGAGCTGTATTATGTTTGTTGGTATTTTTCCAGTCTTGATTGTGTGTTAGTGGCGACATTATCAACATTCCCTTGGTCGTGTTTAGTTGTCATTATGTCAACTAAGCTTGACTTTAAGTTATCGCAATCTATTAATGCTTGTCAAGTAAACTTTACTTTTTCGAGGTGTTGTAAATTAACCTCAACTCGGGTTAAAAGGTGGGATATGTAAGGCAAAATATAATATTCGGCCTATTTCATATCAAACTTGTTATAGCCAGTTGCACACGTGTAAGTGAACCATTATGTTCACTTACAGATTAAAGTTTGACGAACAATCACACTTCTGTCGGCACTATTTTTGTATAGTGCCAAGGGATTTAATGAGCCTCAGGACCCTGTAACCGTTCGTTTGTCGCAGTCGTTAATCATCTTCGAATATCTTGTTGGTATGCATTGAAGGGCCTGTGAGTCTCATCGCAGGATATTCAGTAAAACCTTATAGTGTATCGATTCACTTAATAAAGTAGGACAGTGATCCCCATGAAAACTAAAATAATATTAGACACAGATCCCGGTATTGATGATGTATTTGCTATTCTCTTTGCCGAAGCACATCCCGATATCGAACTTAAGGCCATTACTACTATTTATGGCAATGTAACCATTGAGAATGCGACCCGTAACGCGCTTTATCTTAAACAAAAATTTCAGTTGCAAGCCGATATTGTCACTGGCGCGAGTAAACCTATCGTACGTCCTCCAGTTGGCCCAACGGTCGTTGTTCACGGAGAAGGTGGCTTTGGTGATGTGAATGTCCCAGCCGAAGTAGAAGGTCAAGCTGATCCGCGGCCTGCGTATCAATACATCATTGACGCTGTAAAGGCGGAGCCTGGTGAGATTACTTTAGTGGCCATCGGTCCGTTAACTAACCTTGCGCTAGCGCTTCAGGCTGACCCAAGCATTGTCGACTTAGTTAACAAGGTGGTCATTATGGGTGGCGCTTTTGGTGAGAACGGTCATCGTGGCAATGTGACCCCTTTTGCCGAAGCTAATGTACACGATGACCCTCATGCTGCTGATATAGTGTTGACGGCCTCATGGCCTGTGGTTGTGATTGGCTTAGACGTGACTGAACAAAGCTTTTTTACTCGTGATTATCTTGACCAATTACGTGACAATGCAGGCGACGTTGGCCAATTTATTTGGGATGTTAGCCGGTTCTATTTGAGGTTTTATAGTGAAAAAGTGGGCTTAGAAGCTTGCCATGTGCATGACCCCTCTGCCATTGCCTATGTGATTAATCCAGAGTTGTTCACACTTAGAGAAGGGCCAATAAGAGTGGTTGTCGATGGTGTTGCCGAAGGAATGACCATTCAGAAGATTGATGACCGTGTTTACCCGCATGATAAATGGATGAATCAGGCGCCGCAACAGGTTGCAGTCGCGGTCAAAGATGCCGAACTATTGGAGCTATATCGCGACAGTATTATCAATTATGCCGCAAGATTGAAATAGCACTGTCGGCATCTGGCGGACTAATACCGCTTACCTAACACTAGCGCAGTAATCACTGCGCTTTTTTCATGGGAGTTCGACTCTAGTGTTTTACATTAGCGCTTTACATTAGAACTCTGCACTCGCTATTAAGCATTAAGTCTTGCTGCGACAAGTGAGCCGTCTGGCATATTTGCTGCGCCGAGGCGCTCAACAGCGAGTGACGCATAAGCGTTGGCATATTTAGCGGCCTGATGCAGTGTACTGCCTCTAGCAAGCTCAGCGACTAAAGCGCCATTAAAAGCATCGCCTGCACCAGTGGTATCAACAACCGCGCTTTTTAGTGCATCTAGCAGGGTGAAGTGATCATTTTCATAAAGTAATACCCCATCAGATCCGAGAGTGATGACTACCGATGTTACGCCTAAGGCATGTATTGCAATCGCGGCCTGCTTAGCACTGTCTAGATTGGTTACTTCGATTCCTGTCATTAACGAAGCTTCTGTTTCATTAGGGGTGATCATATCAACCAAAGGTAATAACTCGAGAGTTCTCTGATGATACGGCGCCGGATTGAGGATCACTTTTGCGCCATTGTCTTTGGCAATGCTCATCGCGAGCTTGATAGCATCAAAATTGGTTTCAAGCTGGGTTAAAAATAATTGTGCACTAACAATATGGTGTTTGGCTGAGTGTATTTCATCATCGGTCAGCGTCATGTTTGCGCCTTCGTTGACCGCAATCATATTCTCGCCAGCTTGTTCACTAACGTAAATCATCGCGGTACCTGTCGGGCTAGTTGATGACTCGAGGATAATCGTGTTGTCTATGCCGGTACTGTTGAGGTGTTGGCGCGCAAATTGACTAAATTGATCAGTACCAATTTTAGTCATAAAGGTAATATGGGCACCATTTTTAGCCGCAGCATAAGCTTGGTTTGCCCCTTTGCCGCCAGCGCCAATACTACTGCTACTTGAATGCAAGGTTTCACCCGGTTGGGGAAAGCGTGCTAATTTTGCCACAATATCGACATTGAATGAGCCAAGTACAAATACATTATGTTTCATTTTGATTAATCTACCTTGGTTTGAGTCGAGTTCATTGCTGTCATTCAGTATGCTGCGGTCGAGTAATTCTGCCAACATAGCGTCCAAGCTATACTTTTTGATATTCGCGCCTTCAGACTGACAGACTCCGCCATGAATTCGTTTTACTAGACCGTCTTTTTCCAGCTGCACGAGATCACAACGAACCGTTTTAGCGGTTACTGCCAGTAATGTGGATATTTTTTGGTTAGACAGTTTTTTATGCATACTGAGTAACTTGAGAATAACAGCCAGTCTTTCATTTCGACTTAGTTTTTTCATAATGGAATATAGTGCTTCAGCAGAAAATAAATTGTGATAAAGACCAGAGCTTAACATGCAAAGTGAACCAGTTGGTTCGTTTGCTATTGGTTGTTTGGGGGGGAGAATGATTTGGTCGCATTTATTTCAATGAGCCTGCTTAAATGAGTTTAGTCAAATCAGCTTAATTTATTGCGCTTAGTGAAGTGAGTTTCATTAAATGTACTTAGTAAGGAAGACGGGGTTTACTGCATATATTATATTATTCATTCTATTCACAGTGGTTTTTGAGAGTAAATATATAGTGATCGAGTTTGCTCGCCTGTAGTAAGTAGTTGATTGTTATGATTATTTATTGTAGCGTCTGTACTGCTATTCTCATTGCATTCTTTGTGGATCAGCCCACTACTGCGTGATGAATTGCTTTATTCAATATAGTCTCGCGGGAATCTCCATTGGTGGCAATAGTCTGTTGGCCCCAATTCAGTTTGTTAGGGCCAGTTAGATTGAATGGACTAAAAAGTGCAACTGCTTCCACTCAGCCTTATATGCAGCCCTTTCAATAGTGAGACTTTATGCGGTGAAGAGAACCTTCAGCCTTGCGAATACAGAACTGTGAATACTAGTGCTATTAAAACTAGTGCTGTAAATGTATTTCCTTTACCGGGCAAGGTATCTTAATTTTGGCTTGATTGAGTGCTTTGATTATGGCTAGGTTAGTGTGGTACTTCTCTTCGAAATAGCGTGTTGTCGGTACCCAATAACGTACACCAACTTCTATCCCCACAGTATTAAATCCATTGATGCCGACTAATGGTTTCTTGTCTTGATAAATTGCCGGAGCAGCGGCAAGCACGCCATTAATTAATTGGATAACATGATCCGCATCAGCTTGGTAATCAATGTTAATTTTGTTTTCAACCAATTTATAAGCGAATGAATTATGTAGAATTTCACCGACAATGTGCTTGTTGGGAATACTGATTTGTTCGCCTTCTTCGTTGGTTAATATGGTTTGGCCTAGTTTAATGATTTCAACCACACCGCTGACACCTTTAATTTCAATGGTATTGCCAACCACAAAAGGGCGGGTGACAATAATGGTAATGCCGGCAGCATAATTAGATAACATTCCTTGTAATGCCAAGCCTGCTCCGAGTGAAGCGGCACCAATAGCAGCCACCATTGGCGTTACGCTAATCCCTAGTTTGCCTAAACAGATAACAGCAACCATCACAATAATAATGATTTTAACTAAGTTGGAAGCAAAGTTACTGAGGGTGATATCAATATTATGTTTTTTCAGTTGAGCGGCGACAACGTTGGCGGCTTTGTTTGCCACCCAAAGCCCCAATAAGAAAATAATAATCGCACCCGCAATTTGGAAGCTGTACGCAACAACAAACTCAGTGATGACGCTATAGACATTTTGCAGTTGTTGGAGCTCTTGATCTAAACTGGGTTCGTTCATTCTATGTTCCTTATTGAAGCACGTTAAGTTGTTATCAAATTGGATGATAACAACTTTTTACTCTAAGGTGTAAGTCTGTGATGAGTGTTAAATGCCATCACGGCGAAAATATTTTCAACGACTTTATGAGCATTTTTCTGACAAATGTCTATACTTTCTAGACGCAGAAACTAATCAATAACGCAGTGTATTAAGCTAGTAAGGCGTTGCGTGTTATTGATATTTCTCGAAGAATAAAAAAGTATACTTTTTGCATAAAAATTCGTTGCGTATTGATTAAAAATATCGTTTACTGCGCATGTTTTTACAGATTCGTAATGACACTTTTATCGCCCTACTTACAGGAGGCACTGGCCTAATGAGCCAATTTCAATCGATTGATGTTGCAGATTATTATGACAAGGACACGTTTGACCGCATAGAGGCATTTGCTAAAGATAAGCCAACGCCATTTGTAGTTATTGACACCCAAATCGTTGCGAAACAATATGATGATATGGTTAATAATTTTCCTTTCGCTAATATCTATTATGCGGTTAAGGCAAATCCGGCCAAAGAAATTTTAACCTTGTTACGAGACAAAGGTTCAAACTTTGATATCGCGTCCATTTATGAACTTGAAATGGTCACGTCGATAGGTGTTTCTGCTGATCGTATTAGCTACGGTAACACCATTAAGAAACGCGTTGATGTACGATCATTCTTTGAACAAGGCGTACGTATGTTTGCTTCAGATTCTGAAGCCGATTTACGCATGATTGCGGAAGAAGCTCCTGGTTCAAAAGTGTACTTGCGTATTTTAACTGAAGGTACACACACAGCCGACTGGCCTTTATCACGTAAGTTTGGTTGCCAAAATGAAATGGCGTACGACTTATTAGTATTGGCAAAAGAGTTAGGCTTACAACCGCATGGCATTTCTTTCCACGTTGGTTCACAACAACGTGATATCGGTGCGTGGGATTCTGCTATCGGTAAAGTGAAAAGCATTTACGACCGTTTAAAAGAAGAACATGGCATTGTGTTAAAGATGATCAATTTAGGGGGTGGTTTTCCTGCCAACTATATGGATAAAACGAATGAACTAGGTGTTTATGCTCAGCAGATTAAGCATTTCCTAGAAGAAGATTTTGGTGACGAATTACCCGAGATTATTCTAGAGCCTGGCCGTTCATTGCTTTCAAATGCTGGTGTATTGGTATCTGAAGTGGTATTGATTTCGCGTAAATCAAACACTGCATTAGAGCGCTGGGTATTTACAGATGTGGGTAAGTTCTCTGGTTTAATTGAAACCATGGACGAAGCGATTAAATTCCCAATCTATACTGAGCGTAAAGGCGAGTTAGATAAGTGCGTTATTGCCGGCCCAACCTGTGACAGTGCCGATATTATGTATGAGCACTATAGCTATGGTTTACCGGTTGATTTAGCCATTGGTGACCGTATGTACTGGTTAACCGCTGGTGCTTACACTACGACCTATTCAGCAGTATGTTTTAACGGCTTCCCACCACTTAAAGATTATTATCTTTAATTGATGGTGTAGTTTGACGACATCCTAAAGGACGCACTAGCGTCCTTTATTTTTATGTGCGCCTAAACCTCTTGTTGATGATTTTTTAAAATATCTAATATTTGTTCTTTAAGGTGCAATCTCGTGCTTTTCATTAGTTTTAATTCAGCTGTTGCATCACTACTACTGTGCTTTTCTAGTGCGGTAATTTGCTCATCGAGTTGATTGTGGTCATTAAACTTTTTGATAAAGTGCTTATCTGTGACTTTAAGTTTAGATATTAAGTCTCGGTACTCTGGAAACATAAGTTACTCCTTTAAGCTGAGTCAGCGGATTTCGGGTTCATTTCAATTTGCATTCATCAGATGTTATGCCAATAACAATGATGCTTGCTTTAGCAGCAACACAATTTGGAAATGAGATGTGTTGAATCTAATATTGATTAACTTTATGCTCAGTGGTTATGCTTACCTTCAGCCTAAAACCATTTTAGCGAGGTTAACTTGATGTAAATCACGTTAATGATTGTTAAGCGAGATAAGATATTTGTTGTTTCTATCGACCTTCAACTATGCTGAAACGGGTGTATTTGGTGGGATTTGGACATATATTAGTAATAATTTAACGAATGAATATTAACTATTATGAATTTATATGTGATCAAGTTAACCTTATCCCCCTAAAGACTAGGTTAAAGTCTGGGTTATAAGAATTTAATATTCAAAACTGAAAGGGGTTTTCACAATGTCCGATGTATTTCACTTAGGATTAACTAAAAAAATGTTAGATGGCGCTACCTTAGCAATCGTTCCTGGTGATCCAGAACGTGTTAAGCGTATTGCTGAGTTAATGGACAACGCAACGTTCTTAGCGAGCCATCGTGAATACACAAGCTACTTAGCTTATATCGATGGCAAAGCCGTGGTTGTGTGTTCAACCGGTATCGGTGGCCCATCAACTTCTATTGCGGTTGAAGAATTAGCACAATTAGGTGTGAGAACTTTCTTACGCGTAGGTACAACTGGAGCAATTCAGCCGCACGTAAACGTGGGTGATGTGATTGTGACTCAAGCTTCTGTGCGTTTAGATGGCGCAAGCTTACACTTTGCACCGCTTGAGTTCCCAGCAGCAGCAGACTTTGAATGTACAACTGCTATGGTTGCAGCATGTCGTGACGCTGGTCTAGAGCCGCACATTGGTATTACTGCTTCTTCTGATACTTTCTATCCAGGTCAAGAGCGTTACGATACTGTTTCTGGTCGCATTACGCAGCGTTATGTTGGCTCTATGAAAGAGTGGCAGTCAATGGGTGTGCTGAACTATGAAATGGAATCAGCTACGCTATTTACAATGTGTGCAACTCAAGGTTGGCGTGCAGCATGTGTTGCCGGTGTTATTGTAAACCGCACACAGCAAGAGATCCCTGACGAAGCGACAATGAAGAAGACTGAAGTAAGTGCCGTGTCTATTGTTGTAGCAGCAGCGAAAAAATTATTAGCTTAAGCTAACGTTTTAACCATCACGTTATAACAAGATATTGTGTAAAAACAGATTGTGTTAAGGCTGATGACGTTAAAACGGATTACGCAAAACAAATTGTCTCAAATCAATGAGTGTTGAAATGTAATCATTAAAAAAGGTGCCTAGGCACCTTTTTTGTTATCTAATTTATATCAATAGCGGCATCAATTAGAAATGATATTGCGCAATAATTGAGTAGGTATTTTGGTCGATACCCGCAACACCGTATTTGCTTTGCCAGTAATCATATTCAAAACCTACCAACAGTTTGTTTTGCTTGTGATCACCGAACAGTGTTTTACCTAAGTCATACTTTATTTGTGGGTTGATGTGCAGGTTTTCGTCGTAGCCGTTGTTGTCGGCAGAAAATACCCAATCAATGAAGCCATCTATAATAATGTTGGCATTGCCCACTGGCATATCGATTCTAAATACCGGCGTAAACTGCCAACCATCACTAATATTACCACTGCTTATTGCATCTCGGCGGTAAGTGTTCAGTTGTAAATAGCTAAAAAATGGCACGTCAAGGTCTACACCAATACCATAAAGCATGCTGTGAACTGGGCCTTCACCTTCTTCGTAAGTTAATGCTAAAGAGACATCTTTTATCGCACCAAAGCTCACTGGCTGACCCAATATTTTGCTAGCACTGAAGCGCGGAGATATTTCGCCATAAGTCGAACTATCAACACCGTTATTATTACCATTAAAATTAATAAAATCTTGGAATGCAAACCAATCGCCATACTTCCAAGCACCGGCTGTTTCTAGGGTAATGGTTGTTTGTCTTTCTGATGGCGCTAAGTCATAGTTTTCGCCATGCAAGACAGTAGCGCTAACATCCCACCATTGAACTAAATCGTCAGCAAAAACATTTTGTGAGAGTACTAATGTGGCTAAAAGGTAGATTTTTTTCATTTTTCTTCCGGTTAGTAAAATGATCAGAGACGTCAATTTTGACAGTTTAAAGGTAAGTTTTATAGCGATCGAGGTTAAATTTGTGACCTATTATTCCCAATCGTGCACAATGGGGCGCAATATATTCAATATTTTGAAAGAGCACAATTAAAACCGACCAGAATGTACAGATTTCATTGTTTTCATCATCAATATAATCTTATGACAGGTATTAGCACTGTCAATGCGATGTAACGCATAAAGGTGTTTGATTGGCGCTGTTATCTTACTTAAAACGAATACCACCATGGTGACAAATAAAATGTCACTTTGCAGTAATACTGATTTGTATAGGGGGACTTATTATTACAGTTACTCATTACTAGCGATACGTATTCGTGTGGTAATGGTAAGTTGATGAATCGTTTGTCCCGTTTACTGTTCGCAACAACGCTTTGACATAATATGTCGCATTAATAAATAAAGCTGTTATAGTGAATTTACGGACATTCTCATTTATGGGGGAGAATATGGAGCTTGCAAATCCGATCGCAGTCTGGCTAGTGCTTGGGCTGTTATTGATGATCTCGGAGATTATCATTCCGGGTGGTATCGTTATTTTATTAGGTGCGGCTTGCGTTATCGTCGCAGCAGCACAAGCTGTTGGCATTATCGATGGCTTGGTACAAAGTCTGACATTATGGTTTATGGCTTCAATGGTGTTATTACTGAGTTTTCGTCATGTGACCCAGCGTTTAGTGGGCGGCGATTCACATGTCGATAATACCGATGAAGAGGCGGATCTTTATAATCAAGTCGCTATCGTTAAGCAAGCCATCGGCCCTGGTCAAAAGACCGGTCGAATTAGCTGTTTGGGTACTGATTGGACTGCTTTAGGTGATGGTACCGTGATAAAAAAAGGTACCAAAGTCAGGATCATTTGTCGGGATAATATTGCTTTTGTTGTTGAACCTATCATCGATTCTGTATAGCGATTTAGTTGATAACCTTTTGTTGCCGCGAGTTATTACTGCGAGTTGTTACCGCGAGTTGTTACGGGAGTTGAGGTTATTGAGTACTTAACTGTAAAAAATTCAGATTATTGTGATATGAATATTGTTTTGTCATTATTGTTTCGTAAATTTAGTGTCATGAATATTGTTTCGTAAATTAAGTATTGTTTCGAAATCGTCGTGTTGTGATTGCCGTTAAGTGTTATCTAGGAAAGTCAGATTAAAAGGGAGTAGATATGTTTGTGTTAACAATCGTTTTTTTATTTGTAATGTTCATTTTGTTCAAACTAATGTTAATTGTGCCAATGCGTGAAGTGCATGTTATTGAGCGTTTGGGTAAGTTTCGTACCGTGCTCGAGCCAGGGTTTCATTTTCTTGTTCCTTTTGTCGATCGGGTTGCTTATCGCCACGACACTCGTGAAGAAGTATTAGATGTGCCGCCGCAGAGTTGTATTTCAAAAGACAACACCCAGTTGGAAGTTGACGGTTTAGTCTACCTTAAAGTGATGGACGGCAAGCTGGCCAGCTATGGTATTGAAAACTATCGCCGTGCAGCGGTTAACTTAGCGCAAACAACCATGCGTTCAGAAATAGGTAAGCTGACCTTGTCGCAAACGTTTTCTGAACGTGACAGCTTGAATGAATCCATTGTGCGCGAAATTGATAAGGCTTCAGATCCTTGGGGGATAAAAGTATTACGTTACGAGATTAAAAATATCTCCCCTTCAATGAAAGTTATTCACACCCTTGAAAAACAAATGGAAGCAGAGCGTCGCAAGCGTGCCGAGATCACTTTGGCCAATGCTGAAAAAGCAGCAATGATCAATATGTCGCAAGGTGAACGTCAAGAGGCGATTAATTTGTCCGAAGGTCAAAAACAAAAGCGCATTAATGAGGCTTTAGGTACAGGGCAAGAAATTTCTATTATTGCCACTGCAAAGGCAGAAGGCATGGAAATGATCTGCAAAGCCTTAACGGTAAATGGCGGCAATGACGCCATGAATATGTTGCTTAAAGAGCAGTTTATTGGTCAAGTGGGCAAGATTTTATCTGAAGCTCAAGTCTCTGTTGTGCCTGCTGAAATGGCCAAGCTAGAAGGCTTTTTTGAAGGTATGGAGCAAGTAACTCATGCCGTATCAAACTCATCAGCAAAAGGAGCCCGCTAATGTTGATTAACGGAATTGATACTGATTTTATTGTGATGGCTATCTGGGGCGTAATTTTTGCTATTTTTGTGCTAAAACTATTCCAGTCTATCTGTCTTGTACCGACCAAGTCGGCTTATATTGTTGAACGTTTAGGTAAATATCACAATACCTTAGATGCAGGCTTCCATGCACTGATCCCTTTCGTTGATAAAGTGGCTTATATCCACGACTTAAAGGAAGAAACGATTGATGTACCGCCACAAGAATGTTTCTCCAGTGATGAAGTTAATGTTGAAGTGGATGGAGTGATTTATATTTCGGTTACAGATCCCGTTAAAGCCAGTTATGGTATTACCGACTACCGCTATGCCGCCATTCAACTTGCTCAAACAACTACGCGTTCTGTGATTGGTACCTTAGATTTAGATCGTACTTTTGAAGAGCGTGATGTGATATCAGCCAAAGTGGTTGAAGTTCTCGATGAAGCTGGCTCTATGTGGGGCATTCGAGTGCATCGTTACGAGATTAAAAATATCACCCCACCAGAAACAGTTAAAAACGCCATGGAAATGCAGGTGAATGCCGAGCGGGAACGTCGGGCATTATTAGCTAAAAGTGAAGGTGACAAGCAAAGTAAGATTAATCGTTCAGAAGGTGTGATGGCAGAAACCATTAACCGTTCTGAAGGTGAGATGCAACGCCGCATTAATGAGGCCGAAGGTAAAGCGCAAGAAATTCTCACTTTAGCTAAAGCAACTGCTGAGTCGATAGAACGATTAGCGGTGGTTATTTCATCTGAAGGCGGACAAAGTGCATTGCGTATGCAACTTGGTGAACAGTATATGAAGCAGCTAGATGGTTTAAGCAAACCTGATAGCCGTATTGTGTTACCGGGTAATCTAGTTAATTTTGAATACTGGATGCAAAGTATTGGCTTAAAAGACGATAAAAAATAATCGTTATTACTGCTATGTCACGCCACCGCGTGACGAACATTACATAAAAAAGGTTAGCGATTTCGCTAACCTTTTTTATTGTTTTTACCGCCGCAGTCTATTTAAATTATACCTATACCGCTGCAGTCTGTTTTAATTATGCTTTTACCGCTTTTACCGCTTTTACCGCTTTAACTGGGAACCATCTCTCGAAGTAAATGTTCGCAAAAGGCTTTTGCCACAGGCGATTGAGGACTTTTGGTCGAATAGGCCAAGCTGATGTCGGCAAAGCCAATGCTGTGTTGCGGCAGAACATTGATTAATCGTCCCTGATTTACCGCCTCGTGAGCAATAACATGAGGTAATAAAGCGATACCCGCCCCGGCTAAACATAAGTGATATAACGAGTTAAAGTCGCTGCAGATAACTTTATAATGAGTTGGTACATTTGCATGCTGAAAATGCCAAGTCTGCTCTAGTTGCCCATGTGCATCTCTAAAGCCTAGTAATGAATGGTATTGTAAGTCATCGGTATTTTCGATCAGTGATGATTTTTCTAAATAACTTGGGCTAGCATAAATTTTACGCTCAAAAGTCGTCAATTTATGTACAGCAATGTTGGCACCGTTTACTTGACCGACATCAATAATCAAGTCGAGCCCTAAACGATTGAGCTCTTTACTGCCACCAGACACAATTAACACCTCTAATTGGACTTGCGGATACGCATGAATGAAGTGAGCGATATATTCATCCATCAACTTGTCGACGAAAGGCAATAAACCAATGCGTAAATTACCTTGTACTTCATCATGACGATGTTTAAACACATATCCGGCATGATTTAATTGATTCACTAAAGGTTCGATTTGAGCAAGATATTGTCGACCTGCAGAGGTTAAGGCCATGACTCTTGTTGTGCGAGTAAATAACGGTGCCCCGAGCTGTTTTTCTATTTCTCCAATCCGGCGGCTGACTAATGCTCTGCGAGTATCAAAAGATTTTGCCGCTTTTGAAAAACTGCCTAACTTTGCTACAGCAATGAATAGCTCTAAATCTTTGATATTCAATATGGCAACCTATACAGCTGAAGCTGTGGACAATAAATCCATTTTAATGGACTTTTTAGTATTAATGGCATTGAACATATCGATCATAAACCGACATGTCACCAGATTTACTCGCCATAAAAAGCAAACTTAATCTAGTTTCTTTAGTCGTGAATGTGAGTGTTTAATAGCCTATTAGGCCAATTACTTAACGCTAACATTAATTAATTGTTTATTTTATATAGTAATTTTCGCTTACAGCTTTGTCAATTTAGGTGTGATTTTCGCGGTTAGAACATCACAAGTGAGTGATTTTAGTGACTTTGATATTAATGTCGTCTAAAGGTTCACTCTGCTACCTAAGGTGATAGTGGGCATAAAATAGCTGAAGTATTGCACGCCATTATCTCGCTATTTAAGATATAATGCCTCGCAGATTTCTGGGAGGAAAAATGGACGTATCATCATTATTAGACGGCCTAAACGATAAACAGCGTGAGGCAGTCGGCGCGCCACTTTCAAATATGTTGGTGTTAGCGGGTGCCGGCAGTGGTAAAACCCGTGTATTAACCCATCGTATTGCGTGGTTAATGCAAGTTGAACAACAAAGTCCATATTCTATTTTGGCAGTCACCTTTACCAACAAAGCCGCGGCAGAAATGCGTGAACGGGTGGAAAAGGTCGTGGGCACTAACATGGGGCGGATGTGGATCGGTACCTTCCATGGTTTAGCGCATCGGTTATTGCGAACCCATTATCAAGATGCCAATTTACCGCAAAGTTTCCAGATTATCGATTCTGACGATCAGTTACGTTTACTGAAACGCATTCTTAAAAGCCTTAATTTAGACGAGAAGCAATATCCTCCTCGTCAGGCCCAAGGCTATATTAACGGCAAAAAAGACCAAGGATTACGTCCTAAGCATATCGATGCGGGCGGTTTTCCGATTGAACAAAATTTACTGAATATTTATAAGGTTTACCAAGAGTCTTGCGATCGCGCAGGTTTGGTCGACTTTGCCGAAATCTTACTACGAGCTCATGAATTATGGCTCAATAAACCGCATTTACTGGCACATTACCAAGAACGCTTCCGTCATATTTTAGTCGATGAGTTTCAAGATACCAACGCGATTCAATATGCGTGGATCCGTGTGTTAGCCGGTAACACAGCCAATGTGATGATTGTCGGTGATGACGATCAATCTATTTACGGTTGGCGTGGTGCGCAAATTGAAAACTTACATCGTTTCTTAAAAGACTTCTCAGGTGCAACAACCATTCGTTTAGAACAAAATTATCGTTCAACAGCGAATATTTTGAATGCCTCTAACGCTGTGATTGCCAATAACCCAGATCGTTTGGGCAAAGAGTTATGGACCGAAGATAAAGATGGCGAGCCCATTTCGGTCTATTGCGCCTTTAATGAAATGGATGAAGCCAAATTTATTGTTGGACGCATTAGCGACTGGCATGAAAAGGGCGGCAGTTTGAGCGAGTGCGCCATTTTATATCGTTCAAATGCGCAATCGCGAGTATTAGAAGAAGCCTTTTTACACAAAGGGTTAGCGTATCGTATTTACGGTGGTCTGCGCTTCTTCGAGCGACAAGAAATTAAAGATGCTATGGGCTATATGCGTCTGATTAATAACCAAAATGATGATGCGGCATTCGAGCGTGTGGTGAATACGCCAGCTCGTGGTATCGGCGATCGTACTTTGGATATCATCCGCTCAACCGCTAGACAGCATGAACTGACGCTGTGGCAAGCTTGCGTGAGTTTAATCGAAGAGAAAGTCCTTGCCGGGCGTGCGGCTAATGCCATCAATGGCTTTATGGAACTGATTATTGCGATGCGAACGGATACGGCAGATATGTTGCTGTACCGGATGGCTGATGATGTGATTGACCGTTCAGGCTTGCGTACCATGTACGAGGCCGAAAAAGGCGAGAAAGCCCAAGCTCGAATTGAAAACTTAAACGAGTTGGTTACTGCTGCGCGCAGTTTTGAAATGCCTGAAGAGCTTGAAGACATGGGCGAACTTAATGCCTTTTTGTCTCATGCAGCATTAGAAGCTGGCGAAGGTCAGGCTGATGCCTTTACCGATGCCGTGCAGTTGATGACATTGCATTCAGCCAAAGGGCTTGAGTTCCCAATGGTGTTTATGGCGGGCGTTGAAGAAGGATTATTCCCGAGCAAGATGGCACTGGATGAAGGCGATCGTTTAGATGAAGAGCGCCGTTTGTGTTATGTCGGTATGACCCGTGCTATGCAAAAACTGTACATCAGTTATGCTGAGTCTCGTCGTATTTATGGCCGTGAAGATTATGCTAGCCCATCACGGTTTATTAACGAAATTCCCGAAAAGTTTGTTGAGCAAATCCGTATACGTGCTCAGGTTAAGCCGTCAGTTAGTCAGCGTTTTCCTGCTAAGGCTACGGTTGCCACTAAAAAACCTCATGGTTTTAACGACACCGGTCATAAAGTGGGTTCTAAAGTGAAGCACTTTAAGTTTGGTGAAGGGGTCGTGACTAGCTTTGAAGGTTCTGGTGAAAAAGGACGTGTGCAGGTTGAGTTTGTCGATTTTGGCAGTAAATGGCTGTTGGTGTCGTTAGCAAAACTAGAGCGTTGTTAACGTGTTTCGCTTGCTAAATCATGGAGAGATGACGCCAATGACATTGCAAGATAAGCTTCGTGCTTATGCACGATTAATGCGGATAGATAGGCCTATTGGTACCTTGCTTCTGCTATGGCCGTGTTTAATGGCACTGGTGTTAGCGGCTCAAGGGCTGCCAGACATTAAGGTGTTGTTAATCTTTATTGTTGGCGTGGTGATTATGCGCGCCAATGGCTGCATTATTAATGACTTTGCCGATCGTAAACTAGATGCTCATGTTGAGCGTACGAGTATGCGACCGTTGGTGTCGGGGGAAGTGTCTGTTAAAGAGGCACTGACTCTATTTACCCTCTTAGGTTTGGCTGCGTTTTGCTTAGTATTATGGCTTAATCCACTGGTAGTGCAGTTATCTGTGGTGGGGATTATTTTAACGGTGATGTACCCGTTTATGAAACGGGTGACCAACATGCCACAAATGTTTTTGGGCATTGTGTGGAGTTGGTCAATTCCGATGGCCTATGCCGCTCAACTTGGTGAAGTGCCAGTTGAAGCGTGGTGGTTATTTATGGCCAATTGGTGTTGGACGGTAGCGTACGACACCATGTATGCCATCGTCGATCGTGACGATGACTTAAAAGTAGGCATTAAATCAACGGCTATTTTATTCGGTCGCTTTGATCGACAGATTATCGGTTTGTTTCAACTTGCTGCACTAGGGTGTTTTGTGATGGCTGGGCTGGTGGCCGACCGTGGGATTATTTACGGCTTAGGTATTATCAGCTTTATTGGTTTTGCCGTGTATCAGCAACGATTAATTTTTGGTCGTGAACGTGCACCATGTTTTAAAGCCTTTTTAAATAATAACTGGGCCGGAATGGTATTGTTTATCGCACTTGCGTTGGATTATATGATTTAACGTTTGTGGTTTATTACCATAGGGCAGGGATGCATGAAAACAATTTATGGGTTAATCGGCGCGATAATGTGTTGTGGGCTATCTCTAGCCAGTGCGTCAGCTAACAATGATGCTGTACTGCCAGGCTTAACAAGCAACGCTGTCGATGTGCATTCCACAGCTGCAGTAGTCAATATTCCTCGTACCCGCCAATTTGTGCTTAAAGATGGCGATCGTGACTATCAAGTGATGATAAAGCTCCCCAAAAAATACCAGCAAAATAGTTCACATCAATATCCAGTGATATACATGACTGACTCCATGTATAGCTTGCAAGTGGTGTCTGGTGCGACGCGATTTCCAATGAACAGTAACATGATGCAGCAAGCTATTTTAGTCGCTATAGGCTATCAGAGGCCAAGCAAAGGTTCGGCGAGTCGGATCCGCGACTATACCCCAAGTCACGATGCGAGTTGGAAACTACCCACTGGCGAGGCCAAGCGACACGTTGCTTTTATCAGCCAGGTTGTTATGCCTTTCGTTGAAAAAAACTATCGGGTCGACAGCCAACAAAACACCTTTGTGGGTAATTCGCTAGGCGGGTTAATGGGTGCTTATATTTTATTAGAACAGCCAAAGTTATTTAATTATTACGTATTGGGCAGTCCATCTCTGTGGTTTGACAATAAACAATTATTGCAGCAGTTTGCTCAGCGTTTTAGTCAAACATCAGCAATATCTGCCAAGGTGTTTATTGGCATTGGCGAATTAGAAAAACCACCTTATACCGATAATGGTCATCAGATGGTTGCAGATGCGCAGGCTTTATTTAAACGACTCCAATCCCATCCATCGGCGCAATCTGGTGACTTAGCACTCAAGCTGCTAGTCATCCCCGAGGCCGATCATTCGATGGCTTTTCCTACCACCGCGATTCATGGTTTAACTTGGCTGTTCAAGCGCAACTTATCTTGATACCCGTTCACGGCAATTTTTAGTAACAATTTTTGTGCCAATCAATAGCGGTGAAACTAATGTTTGCTGATATGTTAACAACTTGTATCTTCACGTTTATATTAAGAATAATGATATGGCGTGGGTCAGTAACATATACAGGGATAAGTATTCAATGAGAGCCACGGTTAAGTATCGGTTAGTCTTTTTAGTCTTAATGGTGTTGAGCTTTGTGATAGGCGTTCAGTGGACACCAGAGTCGTTAACAAGTGACGCTGACAAGTGGTCGTTATATCTTATTTGCGGATTGTATTTTGTGTTACTGCCACTGAGCTACTGGTATTGCATTATTAAAATGGGTGGCCAGAAACTGTGGAAATTGATTGTTATTTTCAGTTTGAGCAGCTTGGTTGCTCGGTTAAGTTTTCCTGCTGAAGTCGCGCATTATTTTGAGTTTATTGCATGGTTACGCTATCCGATTATTGCGGTGCTGTTGGTCATTGAGTTGTATTTGGTGGTGAGTGTTGTTCGTGGCTTGATTAAGGTACGAAAGCTTAAGGGCGATCCTAGAGTTGGGGCGGTAGAAACGTATCGGGATGGCGATGATAAAAGCTTAACTATTGCGCTTATTCTCGCCAGTGAAGCCACTAACTGGTTTTATTCTATCCCATGGTTCTCACGTCATCATCCACCAGTAATTGCCAATATCAATCTTGTTAGCGCGACACGCTGGCATGTGTGGTTAATGCTAATTGGTTGTGTTGGTGCGTCGAGTCTGAGTTACGTATTACTGGCATCGTGGAGTGAGTGGGTGGCGATTATTGTCTCGAGCATTATTGCCTATACCTTAATGTCTATCGTGGCTAACCATCGATTATCACGTTATTACTCTTTGTATTTAATCAGGGATAACTTAGTGATCAATAATTCATTGTGGGGATTTATGGTAGTGAACATTGCCGATATTGCTAGTGCCGCTGATCAACAATCAACTGAATTAAATAAAGATGAGCCAGAAACCATTATGATTGGCCGTGGGCAGAGTAATGTCACTATTACCTTCAACCGTCCGGTCATTTATCATGGTGGTATGGGTCAGTTACCCGAACCGATGAAAACGGTGCATTTGAGTGTGGATGAGCCGCAGCGATTCATTCAGGCGCTTAATAATGCTAAAATCTCGGTGGCTGTGTAACCGGAAACGTCATAAAAAATGCGCTGATAAAAGCGCATTTTTTTATGGGTAAATCAGTACTCGCAAGTGAAAGCCCTGTAGTTGATTGGCTGATTAGTCTCGCACTAACTTAGTCTCGTACTAACTTAATCTTGCACTAACCTAGTCTCGTACTAACTTAGTTAAGTCTGCAGGGCGATAATAAACTGATTTTAATACTTTGCCTTGGCGAACCACTTTACCCGCCATATCGACATCTTTAGCGCACTTAGCAATAATAAACTCACCTTTAGTGCTACCGACTATCTCAACACCTTGCTTGGCGTAAAAGGCGATGGTTTCATCCAATTCTTGCTGGTTACGGCATACTTTGCTCATGTTGCTTGAGTGCACTTCATCCCAGCATTGGATAAAGTCTATTTCACGGTTTTTAGCCACGTTAAGCAATAAATCGATAAGATAGCTGATCTCTAGACGATCGCTTACCTGAGACGCACCTATGTGCACTAAACGACCCATTAACACATAGACAGAGTCAACAATCGCATCAGCTTGTTCCATGCGAGAGTCTGCTTCTGCAAGCTCGGTCATTTCTTCAATAATTAATGAGGTGTGTAAGGTATCAGCTTTGTCGTCTAGGCTAGCACTGTCGTTAACCGGTAAATCAAAAGTACTGCGAAACTCAAAAATATCGCGATATAAATGGTCATAGATAGGCTGAGTGAGTTGACTGAGTTTCATTGGAGTACCTTATTAATAAATGTGCGCTAATTTTAAATAAATGAGCCATGGAATACAAAGGCAATCAGTCGATTTACCGATAAAAAAACCGGCAAGATAGCCGGTTTTAATGGTTTTATTGGGAAAGCCTATTTGATAAATGCAAAAGCATCACCATACAAATGGGCTTCTTCAATGCCAAGCTCACGGAACAATTCTCGTGCAGTGCCAACCATATCAAAACGGCCAGCAATGTAGATATCGTAGCCATTCAAACTGACAAAATCCTGCTTAATCTGCTCGAGTAGATTAGCTTTTTTACCTTCCCAATTACCGTCAGCAAGTTCTACTACTGGAATAAACTCTAACCAAGAATGATCGGCATGCCATTGACGAGCGATGTCTTGATAGTACATAGCTTCTTCGTTACGACAACCCCAATACAGTTTAGTATTAATGGTTTCGCCGTTAGCAATCTGTGCTTCAACGATACTTTTGATGTATGAGAAACCCGTGCCGCCCGCAATTAAGATGCGTGGTCGATGGCTCTCACTTCGTAAAAAAGCTTCGCCAGCAGGTGCTTCAATATCAATATGTGTCGCTGTTTGTAAGCGTTCAACAACTTGCATTGGATAACTTTCGCTAACCGCGGCACCAATGTGCAACTCAATTAACGCTGCATTAGGCGCGGAAGCAATAGAAAAAGGACGTTTGTCTTTTTCACCCATGACCACAGTTAGGTATTGGCCAGCCTTAAAGTCAAAGGCTGCTTCGGGTTTAAGGAACACTTGGTATACAGCGTCATTAAACGGGGTGACTTTTTCTATCTGACAACGAATGGTTTTCATCTAACGTCCTTTAAACCCTTTTATAATTTTTTATCAACGAGTTAATTATAGCTATTTACGCCCGGATCGGATCGCTGTAGTTACAATGTTGGCATATCTTGTATGCCGAGATCATCCCAAATTTGGTCAATTCTCTGTTTTGTCTTTTCATCCATCACGATAGGGGTTCCCCATTCTCGCGTGGTTTCACCAGGCCATTTGTTAGTGGCATCTAAACCCATCTTAGATCCTAAACCAGCAACGGGTGAGGCAAAATCAAGATAATCTATTGGAGTATTATCTACCATCATGGTATCGCGAATAGGATCCATTCGTGTAGTAATGGCCCAAATAACATCTTGCCAATCACGGCAATTGACATCGTCATCAACAACAACGATAAATTTGGTATACATAAACTGGCGCAAGAATGACCAGGCCCCCATCATGACACGCTTAGCATGACCAGGATATTGCTTACGGATTGAAATCACAGCCATACGATATGAACAACCTTCAGGCGGCAGATAAAAATCAATAATTTCTGGATACTGCTTACGTAAAATGGGGACAAATACTTCGTTCAACGCCACGCCTAACATGGCCGGCTCATCAGGTGGACGACCGGTATAGGTACTATGATAAATGGCGTCTTTACGATGAGTAATGTGAGTTACGGTAAATACTGGGAATGAGTCAGTTTCGTTATAGTAGCCAGTGTGATCTCCATATGGACCTTCTACTGCTGTCTCATCTGGGTCAATATAACCTTCAAGAATAATCTCGCTGGTGGCTGGCACCTCAAGATCGCAGCTAATGGCTTTACAGACTTCAGTTCTTTCGCCGCGCAGTAAACCTGCAAAAGCATATTCACTCATGGAGTCTGGCACAGGAGTGACAGCCCCTAAAATGGTCACCGGATCGCTACCTAATGCCACTACGACAGGATAACGCTCTCCCGGATGAAGCTGTTTAAAGTCTTTAAAATCTAAGGCTCCGCCACGGTGATCAAGCCAGCGCATAATCAGCTTGTTTTTACTTAATAACTGTTGACGATAAATACCTAGGTTTTGTCTTTTTTGACGCGGTCCTTTGGTGATGGTGAGTCCCCAAGTCACTAATGGGGCGACATCTCCAGGCCAGCAATGTTGGATTGGCAACGATGTTAGGTCAACTTCATCACCGGTTTTAACCACTTGCTGACAAGGCGGATTACGCACTGTTTTAGGCGGCATATTTAATGCCTGTTTATACATAGGTATTTTGGCGATGGCATCTTTAAAGCCACTTGGTGGCTCAGGTTCTTTTAAGAATGCTAATAATTCACCGACTTCACGCAAAGCCAAAGGGTCGTCTTTACCCAATGCCATAGCAACACGTTTAGGCGTGCCAAATAAGTTAACCAGTACTGGCATGGTATGGTTGGTCGGATTCTCAAATAACAGTGCGGGGCCTCCAGATCGTAAAACACGATCGGCGATCTCTGTCATTTCTAAATGAGGGTCAACAGGGTAGCTAATGCGCTTTAACTCGCCATTTTTTTCCAAATGATCGATAAAGCTGCGTAAATCTTTAAAACTCATGTTTACCGCCTGTAAATGAAATCCAAACCAATATGGCGCGCACTATAGCATTTTTCTAATATAGGGTTAATACCAATCCATATAAATTGGTATTGCTCTGCGGGGTTCAATACTGGTTAGATTGGATATTAGTTCTTTTCGTTTGAGAGTAAATATCTGAATGTCATTTAATCAGTTCATCAGGTAGTCAGCTATCTAAGGCTATTGTGCCACACCATTAACTGTTATTGATTATTAACTAATCATTTTGAAAGGCTATAAGCGTTAATACCAATAATATAATCACATCAATTGAGGAGGCATCAATTGAGAGTTTATCGAGTGAATGAAATTCTCTAAGTCGTTTGATTATGCTATTGGAGTGAATGATGGTTATAGGTGTGAATAATAATTGAGTAGACCTATCATTTCAGAGCCATAACGGATATCGACTTTAACTCGACTTAGCGTAAACTGGTGGGTGTCGATAATGTGCTGGAGGTGATGTATGCCGATTAATAGATTCCCTGTGTTGCTATGGTCTTTTGGGAGTGGAGTTTGTTTACTATGCAGCTTGACTCTGTCTGTGCAGGCGAAAGTGCCATTGGATATTGCTCTAGGCGATAGAGTGTCACATTCGGTAGGTTATCAACATCAAGGTCGACGTCATTCTTCGCATTATCGTGACCCATGGCGCTGGGGATTTGGTTGGAATAGTGTTTGGGGGCCGACGATTGGGCTTAGTCGATATAATGGCTATGGCAGTCGATATGACAATCGCTGGGGTATAGACGAATATCGTCGCAACAACGATAATTATTACCCTTATCGAACGGTTAATATTGCACCTCGCCAAAGCTACCAAGTCGTTGAACCTGCAGTGATATCTGCGCCGCAGCGAACGACTACTCAAGTTCAATATGCTTCTGGGTTAAGTCGTTTACCTGAAAATGCCAAAGTGATTCAGCGCGCGAACGGTACCGTTTATGAATGGCAAGGCGTTGAATATTATTTTGACTGGAACACTCAAACCTATGAGGTAGCCAAAGTAGAGGCTCCATAGCTGCCTGCATAGAAACAATACTCAATGCTATGGTCTGCTTTAGCCTGGTACATCGCTGTATCGGCTGCAGTGATGAGTTCTCGGCTATTTAAACCATGTTCTGGCAGTACACTAATTCCGATACTGGCGCCAACTTCTAAGGTATGCTTCCCAATAATAATCGGTTGCTTAATACTGGCTAATAGCTGGTTTATTTTATGTTCAATATCAATTGGTTCAGGAAGCATATCAAGCCAAACGATAAATTCATCGCCGCCGAGTCTGCCCACTATATCGGTAGCGCGTAGACTATTAACCAAACGTTTTGCAATGGTCATGATCACTTCATCACCAATACTATGGCCCAGGGTGTCGTTAATATTTTTAAATTTATTAAGGTCAATAAATAATAGTGCCGCTTGATTTTCTCCGCGTAAATCCCTTGCTATAGCAGTATCAATTTGTTTTATGAATGCGCGACGGTTATAAATACCGGTTAGTTCATCATGTTCAGCTAAGAAAATGAGTTGGTCTTGTTGTTCAATTAATTTACGGGTTTGGCTGTCTACTTCTTGCTTTAATTCATCCTTTTTAATGGTGATTTGAGCAAGTGAAAGCTTCATTCTATTGAAGTTATGGGCGAGTGCAGATAACTCATCGGTATCACTGAAATTAATTTGACTCTTTAGGTCTCCAGCCGCAAGTGCTTCCATCCCTTGGTTGAGTGAGGCTAACCCTTTCTTAAATCGAATGAGTGTCATAAATGACCATACGGTGACCAGAATCGCTAATATCAATAGCACCATTCCGACAAGGAATAATAACGTTTGTTGTTTTTGGCTCGCTTGTTTAATCGATAATTGATGAAGATTAAACATTTCTTCAGTCATCTCTTCAATAACCATGCTGTATTTTGCTTTAAATAACCGTTCTGCTGTGAGGGTGGATGACACATCGACTTGTTTACTATGAAAGCTATTTTGAGTATTAATAAGTGCTCTAATATTGGTATTCAGTCTATTCAGGTTTCCAATAATGAGTTTTTGTTGCGTACCCCATTGAATGTCTTCTGAGAGGTTTTTGGCCAGTTCAGCTTGGCGTATATTTAACTCTGATAACCCTTGGTCATCTGTATACTCTTGGTAAAGCCACAGTTGACTACGCAAACTATCAATGTTGATTTGTAACTTCATTGAGTAATTGAGTTGGCGGTATATTTGTTGTTGATAATAGTGAACTTGTATCAATGACAAGCCGACAATCAATGTAAGCAGTGAACAGAGTGTTGCGGTCAGTTTTAGACGTTTAGATAACATCATAAATTACCATCCCGCCTCTAAACTGGTGAACTTTTCAAACAATTTTCGGTCAAGAATCTGCCTAAAATCAACACTATTCTCTTCAGAGACTAATTTATTATCAATTGCCCATTGGCTTTGAGTTTGGATGTTAGAAAAGAGTGCATTACTGAGTGATAACCGAAAAGTATAGTCATTCCAGGAATAACTAAGTTGGGATTGATCGATATCTAATACACGGCTAATTTTCGTCTGAGCAAGATCTGGGTGTGTATGAATATAATCGGTTGCGTCGTTAATTGATTTGAGTAGCGCTAACTTTTCTGTAGTTGATAGCCTTGTCTCTTTAAGCTCGATTAAGTTGAACGATAAGTGGTATAGGCCGCGACTGCTGATGACGTTGGTATTTGAGGGGACTTGTTGTGTTAACAAATAACTTAAGGGCTCCCAAGCTGAAATAATATCAACCTCATTATTTAATAACGCCGGAATAAGCTGCTCCGCAGGTAAATATACTCGCTCGATTGGCTGCTGAGTTTTGTTATACATAATCAATAAACTATCGAAAAAAAACTCACTGGCACTGCTTTTTACTATCCCTATGCGTGCGTGGGCTAAATTATCCAGTTGTTGATATTTTTGCGGTGTTAAACTCAGTAATTTTAGATCATTATCTGATTCGACAAAACTGGCTAATACAGAAAAGTTTGTTTGTTTAAAGCTATTAAACATGACCACAGTTTCTGAGGCCGTGGCGAGGTCAACTTGTTTATTCTTAAGGGCGTCAAAGCATTTCACTCCGCTGTCGAATCTCACTAGCTCAACATTAAGCCCATTCGCTCTAAAGTAACCTTGTTGTTGTGCAATAAAAAAAGGTGCAGAAAGAGGTGTGCCAGATACCGCAATTTTAATGGGGTCTTTTAGGGCGGAAGCGGTAAGTGATTTGCTTGTGCCAAGGTCACAACTGACAATGCCGATTAATATGAAAGTTAAGATAAACATGTTCAACACTTTGATCATAAAGATACTTCAATAAGGAGTGAATAAGGTTAAGTGTAGCGAATGTATTTTTTTTTGATGTTAAATTTTTGCAAACAAAAGATTTTTTAATAATATCAATCAATAGCGTTAGTACTAAGGTATGAGTGATGACATTAATTTATTTATAGTGAGCAATAGGGAAAGCAAGATTATATTTTATTTGTTTATTAATTTCAATGCATTATGATTTTCCTGATGAGTCTGTGTCACTGTTGAATATTCAATATGCGGGGATATATCTCAGCTAATATATTTTCTGCTTGTTGAAACTTTAATTGGTTAATTGATTGTGTTAATAATTCAATATGTTGTGGTGCAATGAGGTTAAGTGTATTGGCTATTTTGGCAAATGTATTAATGGCATTCATATTATAGTGATTAACTTCTTCCATTAGCGTGTCATATATCATAATAAATTCGCTGTTCACTGCTAATATCGGTATGTTCTCTTGGCTATTTGATGCTTGTAATTCCATTTCTAGCAAGGAGGCTAGCATTATCGCTAGATCTTTATTCGTGGTTAATTTTGCCAATAATATCTTATGAAACTGGCTAAATTCAGTAGGAGAGTAGTGTGCTAGTTTAATTTCATGGTTTCGTGCGTAGCAGGCTAATTCGGTGAAACCTAAAGTAGCAGCAGAACTTTTTAGTGTATGCAGCATAGGTGCAAAGTCTGCCGGAATGTTCGGTGAAGCCATTGTTTGTTGGATATACAAGGTTAAGTCATTAATAAACAGCTGAACAGACTTAAAATAGGTGGCTTTATTGCCGCTAAAACGATTAACAGCCTGATGATATTCAAGCTGATGTTCTGCACAAAATAGCGTGATACGTCGTTCAGTATTACTCATGTTCATTTCAAACTCATCTAATTAGTCTACCTGTATTGCCTATGAGTGTTTCAACAGCCTCTCAATAACGATAACTCAATTGTCTATCTGAATATGGTCGCGCTAGTATGTAGGCAGATATTAAGATGCACGTTGGATACATGCTGTGCAAATATATTACTTAACGAAACTGTGTACCATTTTTGTGTTTATGTCGTTTTCGCGTATTCATATCTTTTATGATCAAGCACATTTGGTATCGACTAAGTTAACATAATGTACTTATTATGTAGGTGTTGTTTTCATTAAATTAAGGTAGTGGGTTACGTTGCTGCCTATTATTGATAGACGTAAAAAAATTAAGCTATTATAAATGTATGTTGGTTACAGATAACCTTAAGATTAAATGGATGTTATCTAGCTGAAAATAAGGGAGTTATTTTTCTATGTTGTTATCGGGTTTATCCAATACTGTTTATAAAATTTTGATTATTGACGATAATATTCAAAATATATTTATGCTGGAAGATATTTTGTCGCCTCTTGGTAATATCTTTTTTTCAGAGTCTGGCACTAATGCACTCGCGTTAGTGGATAAAATTAAGCCTGATGTCATTTTACTCGATATTGAGATGCCTGACATGGATGGATGGGAAGTGTGTCGTGCACTCAAAGCTAATCCATTATTTAGCGATATTCCAATTATTTTTATTACCGGCCACACTGAGCCTGAATTTGAAAGATTGGCGCTAGAAAGTGGTGGGGTCGATTTTATTACTAAACCTTTTAACGCTTCTATTTGTTGTTTACGAGTCCATACACAACTTAAATTTAGGCAGCAAAACCAATTAATTATTAAAGCTAAAGAAGAGCTACAACAATTAGTTAATCAAGTCCCAATGCTTATTACCTATTGGGATGATTTAGGTCAGAATTTATTTAGTAATGACAACACTGGTTTGTGGTTTGATAGCTTGGTCGGTGATGTTAAAAACAAGCATATTTCGACTATTTTTCCTGAAGCGCTCAGTAATGCAATTTTAAATCATCACCGTCATATTACCTCAGATGCATTAAAGTACATTGTCACAGTCCCTAACCGTGACGGTATGAGCTTTTATGAAGTCTTTCAGTCCAAAATGAAATCAAGTGCTGGAGTCGATGGCTACTTGGTTACTGTTGTTGACGTCTCTGAAGTAAAGCATGCTAAGCAAGCGCTGTACTCTGAAAAGGAGCGTCTTCGAGTAACACTCAATTCTATTGGTGATGCTGTTATTGCGACCGACACAAGAGGGCTTATTACTTTTATGAACCCAATTGCGGAGCGCATGACGGGTTGGCGGTTAAAAGAGGCATTACATCAAAAAATTGAAAATGTGATGCATTTGAAAGATTCTGATACTCAGCAGCCATTATTGAACCCGTTATATTTAGCTCTTCGCGAGCAGCGCATTGTGGCAATGGCGCTAAACAGCCTACTTACGTCACGTGGAGGGCATGTTTTTTATGTGGAGGATTCAGCCGCGCCAATCCGTAATGAGAATGGTGAAATGATTGGCGCCATTATGGTGTTTCATGATGTGAGTGAAGCGATGGCGATGGCGATGAAAATGAGCCATTTAGCCAACCATGATCAGTTAACTGATTTACCAAACAGGATATTACTCCAGGACAGACTGAGCGTGGCGTGTTCTACAGCAAGATCTTATGGCACCAAAGCAGCTGCACTATTAATCGATATTGATCATTTTAAATACCTTAATGATTCCTTAGGCCACCAATATGGTGATGAGCTCATTTGTATGATGGCAAGACGAATACGCTCGTTAATACCTGCATCGTATACATTAGCGAGATTAGGTGGTGACGAATTTGTGATTTTAATGAGCGAGACTCGCTCTGTTGAGGCCTCTTCGCAATTAGCATCTACATTAGTTGAAGCGATGCATGAACCTTTTATTCTTGATAATCAGAAGTTTAATGTGTCGATAAGTATTGGTGTTAGTGTGTTCCCAAATGATGCTTTAGATGCCGAGGAGTTAATGAGGCATGCGGACGTGGCAATGTACCGTGCCAAACAGGAAGGCCGAAATCGCTTCTGCTTTTTCTCGCATGATTTAGAAAGTTCGCTTATGGAGCGCCATCATTTAGAGACTCGTTTAAGAAAAGCATTAATTAATGATGAACTTTTTGTGCATTATCAACCTAAAATTGATTTACAGACAAACATTATTATTGGTGCTGAGGCTCTCGTTAGACTGGCCAATGATGAGGGTGAGCTTATCTCTCCCGCAGAGTTTATTCCATTAGCGGAAGAGTCCGGTTTAATTATTATGCTAGGTAAACAAGTGCTTAATAAGGCCTGTGCTGAAGCTAAACGTTGGTTAGAAATGGGCTATACGATTCCTATTTCGGTAAATGTGGCCGCGGCACAGTTTGCTGATCCCGACTTAGCCGATATGATCAAGAAAGCACTATTGGAGCATAATTTACCGGCACATTTACTTGAATTGGAAATTACCGAAACTGCATTGATGATTGATGCAGCGGACATGCAAAACAAGTTGAGTGAGTTAATATCATTAGGGATTAAGATTGCTATTGACGATTTTGGTACTGGTTATTCCAGCTTGGCCTATTTGAAAAAGTTTAATGTTGATGTAATGAAAATTGATATGTCGTTTGTGAAAGATATGCTCAACAATAAACATGATTATGAAATTGTGAAGACGATTATTTCGTTGGGTAAGTCGATGGGGTTAGTGCTAATTGCCGAAGGTGTTGAAACTGAAGCGCAAAGCCACGCATTAGTTGAATTAGGATGTTTTATGGGTCAAGGTTATTTGTTTAGTCGCCCACTCAATAGCACTGATTTTGAAGCCTTCATATCGCAGAGCAGTAAATGTGTTAAAGGTGTAAATTCCGTCGATGAATAAGCGGTGGCTTATTCAGTTAAGCTTAAGCTGTTTTTGAGTTAATAGAAATGAAAAAGCCCCATTGCATCCTTTGCGTTGGGGCTTTTGTTTGCATTGTCTGTGGTTATATTTATGCCACTAGGGTATCCAACACTCCAATGCTATCAACCTGTACCCATTGATGCTCCAGAGTGTTATCAAGCTCGTGATTATTATTGTTTTGAGCTTGTCAGCCAGAGGCTGGAATAAAAATGACGTTATTGGATTATAGAGTCTGGGGACCCAATAACGCCTGAACTGTTATGTTAGCTGTCTTCTTGACTACTAACGGTAGAGCGATAAAGCGGCAAGGATGCAAGATATTTTGCGCTTATTATTAGAATGTTTGTTGCTGTACGTTATCAACTTGCTTGGGGACGCGTTGTTAACATGGTCAAACATCCTTGCCAAAACGGTTTTGATATTTAGATCCGTAAAACACCTTAATAAAAATGACGTTATTGGATTA
>NZ_JBEOPJ010000011.1:0-181753 GCF_040309945.1 Shewanella sp. AC34-MNA-CIBAN-0136
AGTGAAACACAGTATCGCCGATGGTAGTTTGGGGTCTCCCCATGCGAGAGTAGGTCATTTCCAGGCGCCTAATTACTCGAAAGAGTAGTGATAAGCCCGTTACTAACGTAACGGGCTTTTTTACGTCTGCAATTTATAGTGTAGAGTTTGTGATTGGCCAAAACATGACAGCAGTTTGTCGAATATGCCCATGCGTCCCCTTCGGGGATAAAAGAGTAGGTCATTTCCAGGCGCCTAATTACTCGAAAGAGTAGTGATAAGCCCGTTACTAACGTAACGGGCTTTTTTACGTCTGCAATTTATAGTGTAGAGTTTGTGATTGGCCAAAACATGACAGCAGTTTGTCGAATATGCCCATGCGTCCCCTTCGGGGATAAAAGAGTAGGTCATTTCAAGGCGCCTAATTGACTTTAGAGAGTCGCGAAACAGCCCGCTATTATATAGCGGTTTTTTTTGTTCAAAATTTGAGAGTATGGTGGTTGATAGCATCCATCATAGTGCAGACGATATTGATCTGGTCAATTAAATTTGCACTCCAAACAGGGGCACGTGTTTAGGCTGTCATTTCGGCTATTGATGTAGTCAGATAGTCGTTATAACTATGACCACGTTTTTATCGACTTAACGTTTTAAAATGACTAAGCAACGGTTAATTACGGCGCTATGTAATGCTCCAATGAATATTGATAGAGAAGGAGTATTTGTGAATTTTTTCAAGGCAGGACAATATCAGTTTTAAGGCCATTACTTTATTAGCAATGGACTTATTGTTTCAGATCGGTATACAAATAGGGAGGGACAATTTCAGAGTTCAGCTAATATCTTTTCTACGATAGGCTGATTGGCTTCTGGGAAGTCGTATTCTGCAATACTATGTATCGGCACCCATTCAATTTGTTGTTGTTCCATACCTTGCGCTTGGTTTGAAAATTCAGTAATTAAATGAATATCAAGTCTGACGTGTTTATCTGGATAATCATGACTGATGTCCATGAAGGGAGTTGAATTAGCTACATCAAGATTAACTTCCTCTTTGAGTTCTCTAATTAACGCTTCAGTAACCGTTTCATTAATTTCCACCTTACCGCCTGGGAATTCCCACTTTCCACCTTGATGAAGGTGTCCTAGCCTCTTAGCCAGTAAAATGTGCCTATCTTGATTAATGATGACACCGACAGCGACATGAATTCTTTTTTGCATGTTTGCCCCTTTATAATTTGAACTTATTGTTTAAAGAAGTCACCTTCATCAAAACCAATGTCATCAAGCATATCTGGATCGATACTATTCTTCAGCGGAATAGCATGCTTCTCGCTGGCCCAGTCGCCAAGATCGATCAATTTACAGCGTTCGCTGCAAAAAGGTTTAAATAGGGATTCGTCTTTCCATTCAACTTTGGTTCTGCAAATTGGGCAGTTTACTACTGTTAAAGGCATAATCATTCTTGGTTATTAATATTACTAGTGATGTTAAAGTGTTTATGTGCAGGTTGCTAGTGAGAACTCAACAGTTTCACTGGTATGACGATGTAAATCGAAATCTACAAAATGAATGGCATAACGATTTCGATTGCCGCTGATGGTAGGATAGCAGTTTTGATTGGAATTTATTTGTACTCGAATTAATGACAGAGGTTGAACTGAGTTACCTTGGTAGAAACCCACTGGAGCTTGGCATAAACCAAAATCTGCTGTCGTTCGAATCAGTTCCAGAAGTAATGTGATTGGGGCTAGTAGAGGCTGGTATTGAATAAGCCAACTTTTGATATCTTGCTGTCGATGTTGCCAGTCTTTGCCAAGCCAAAAGTGCAGCTGTGGAAAGTCGAAATTACAGTATGCGCCAGTCATGTTGAAGCGCTGTCGTAATGCAGAGATAAATTTGTCTTGTTTAAGGCTACAGCCAATTCTTTCTTGTGCTTGCAGTGGTAATTTTAGCGCGATAAGTCTTTGGGTGAGTTGATCCACTTGAGCATTATCTACATTTGAGTGGGCACGCCAATGAGAAATTATCTGAATTTGTTTTTCAATATCTTTTAAAATATCGGTGCGATAATCACATCGTTCAGTTAGTTCGGCAAGAGCAAATAAAGGGCTAAAACATTGATGTTGAGTATCTTGTTCGGCATGCTGTTGCAACTGTAGGGCAAGGTTTTCTATACGTAAATAACTGCGTATTTTTTCATTTAATGGTTGTTCATAAATTAAATCAGTCATTGACGTTAGTTTCTAAATCGGCTGCCTGTTGTAAGTATTGTTGATGCAGACGAAGTACTTGACTGCGCAACAGCTCATATTCTCCTTGATTATCAATAATGTTATCAGCTTTAGCAAGTCGTTGCTCTCGAGTCATTTGACTCGCCAGAATATGCTCTACCTGTTGTTTACTGACACCATCACGTTGCATCGTCCTTGAAATCTGTAACTCTGATGCTATATCTACAACCAAAGTAGTATTAACTAAACTATCTAAATGATTCTCAAATAGCAAGGGCACTACCATTATTACATATGCAGAAGTCGATGCTTGCACTTGGTCGAGCATCTTTTGGCGGATCATTGGATGGAGTAAATTATTAAGCCATAAACGTTGTTGAGGATTATCGAATACCTGTGCTCGTAGAGCTGCTCTATCAAGGCTACCATCGGTTAATAGCAGTGACTGACCAAAGTGTTGCACTATTGCTTTGAGTCCATCAGAACCTATTGATACCACCTCTCGGGCAATAACATCGGCATCCACTAAGTCTATGCCATATTCTGCAAATAAGTTAGCCACGGTGGTTTTACCACTGGCTATGCCGCCTGTTAACCCTACAACATACTTGTTTAATCTCATAACGTACTAAGATACCAATTAAGAATGTCATGTCCCCATACTAACGCTATCCAGCCTGCAGCAGCAATATAAGGACCAAAAGGGATTGGGTTACCTTTATTAAGTTGTTTAGTCATAATCATGGTTATACCCACTACCGCCCCTACTAGTGAAGACAGTAAGATAATTAATGGCAGCATTTGCCAGCCTAACCAAGCACCGAAAACGGCTAATAGTTTAAAGTCACCGTATCCCATGCCTTCTTTACCAGTGACTAATTTAAATAACCAGAATACCGACCATAAACTTAAATACCCTGCAGCAGCGCCAATAATCGCGTCTTCCGGACTAGTATAAATACCTTTAAGGTTAATGATTAATCCTAACCACAGGATTGGTAACGTGAGTTGGTCTGGTAACAGCATTTCATCTAAATCGATGCCTGTTAATGCCACTAACACAAACGTTAGAATGCTGGCATACACAAATTGCCATGTAGGGCCAAAATGCCAGGCTAATGCGGCAACTAATACACCGGATAACAGTTCAATAATGGGATAGCGGCTTGAAATGCTGGTTTTGCAATCGGCACATTTACCCTTGAGCATCAACCAACCTAATATTGGCAGATTATGCCAAGGCTTTATATTGGCTTTGCATTTAGGGCATGCAGAACCTGGCACTACCAGATTGTACTTTTCAGGAAAGGGATCGATGGCTTTCTGTAAACGCTCACTGCCTACTTGTTTGACAATGTCAGGATGATATTCGTTGAGATAAAAGTTACATTCGCTTTGCCATTCACGTTTCATCATCACTGGTAAACGGTGGATCACGACGTTAAGAAAACTGCCAATGGTGGCAGCAAAAATAAAGCTAATTGCGATAAATACCCAAGGGTATTGAGTCATTGTTGTAATAAAAGTTGTGATAAATTCAGTCATTTTGTTCTTATTATGTAAAGTGTTATTGAATTCTAACCGACAATATTACCCATTTCGAAAATAGGTAAATACATGCCGACGATCAAACCACCGACTAGAGTGCCAATGACGACCATCATAATCGGTTCGATTAAGCTTGATAAACCATCTACTGCATCATCAACCTGCATTTCATAAATGTTGGCCACTTTATTAAGCATTTCATCTAAACCGCCGGATTCCTCACCAATCATAACCATCTGAATCAGCATGTCAGGGAATAAACCTGTAGTACGCATCGCGACATTCATTTGCATTCCAGACATCACTTCCTGGCGGACTTTTAGTAATGCTTTGCGATAAACATAATTACCTGACGCACCAGCAGAAGATTCTAAGCCATCGATTAACGGTACACCAGCAGCGAAAGTAGTTGATAAGGTACGGGCAAAACGTGACATCGCCGCTTTGTGGAGAATATCGCCAACTATAGGGATTCTAAGTACCATTTGATCTATTCGATCGCGAAAACTTTGAGAAGTACGATGGGCTCGTTTAAAAAGCCAGATACCAATAACAATGGCTATAACAAAGAAATACCATGAAGCTTGCAACCAACGTGATATGCCAATAATAAATTGGGTAAATGCGGGCAGTTCAGCGCCAAAGCCGTTAAAAATATCTTCAAACTGTGGCACTACAAATAATAGTAGTAGTGATGTCACTAGTATTGCAACAATCACAACGGCAGCGGGATAAAACATGGCTTTTTTGATTTTTGACTTTAATTGCTCGGCTTTCTCGCGATAAGTAGCGATGCGGTCAAATACCGCATCGAGTGAGCCTGAGTGCTCACCGGCAGCGACTAAATCTACGTATAAATCATCAAAATAGCGTCGGTGAGGTCTTAATGCATCTGAAAGTGGAATACCAGATTGGACATCGGATAGAATTGTACCTAATAATTCGCGTACTTTGGCTTTTTCATGACCTCTGCCTAGAAGCTCAATGGTTGTTACCAAGGGAACTCCAGCCGCTAACATAGTGGCTATTTGGCGGGTGATCATCGCAATGTCCATTGCGGTGATGCTTTTTTCAGACTTAAATAATGGTGCGGATTTCTTGCGTACGCCTTTGGGGGTGACTCCTTGGGCTTTTAAGACACTGCGAATTTCAGCAATTGTTGAGCCTTTGAGTTCACCCGAGGTACGTTGGCCATCACGATTAGTACCCTTCCATTGGAAGGTAAATACCTTAGGCTGATGTTTGGTAGTTTTTTTCGCTTTTGGCTTTCTTTTTGCTGTTGTGGCCATTTAGCCAATCCTTTTTATTTTTTGCTGCACCACGTAAAAATATTATTGTTAATAGAAAGAAATCAAATAGTTGATATACTCTAACAGATTTGACTATAGCTGATTTAAAAGCTGGTGACACGGTTAATTTCCGCGATACTGGTTACGCCGTGAATGACCTTGAGTAACCCGGATTGGCGTAAATCTCGCATGCCTTGTTGCTTGGCTAAGGTAGCTATTTGGAGCGAGTTACCACCTTCCATAATCGTGCGAGCAATTTCATCGCTCATTTTCATCACTTCGTAAATGCCGACACGGCCCTTATAACCACCGGAGCATAGCTCGCAACCGACAGGTTTGAACACGGTAAAACCTTTGGCTATATTAGCTTCACTAAATCCTAGCCGTTGCAGTTCTGCAACTGGAATTATTTCTTCATGTTTACATGCTGGGCACAGGCGTCTGGCAAGTCGTTGAGCAATAATTAAATTGACCGAGCTGGCAATATTATAACCAGGCACACCCATATTGATTAAACGGGTTAAGGTTTCTGCAGCCGAGTTAGTGTGCAATGTTGATAACACTAAGTGACCGGTTTGGGCGGCTTTAATGGCGATCTCTGCAGTTTCTAAATCGCGGATTTCACCGACCATCACTACATCGGGATCTTGACGTAAAAATGAACGTAGAGCTGATGCGAAAGTTAAACCGGCTTTTAAATTAATGTGAACCTGATTAACGCCTTCGAGGTTAATTTCGACAGGGTCTTCGGCGGTTGAAATATTACGCTCTTCAGTATTAAGAATATTGAGACCGGTATACAAGGAAACGGTTTTACCCGAACCTGTGGGGCCGGTAACTAAAATCATCCCTTGGGGTTTGGCGAGCATCTCTTCGTATAATAAGCGTTGATCATCTTCATAACCGAGCTTTTCAATACCCAGCTGGGCGGAAGATGAGTCTAAAATACGCATTACGATCTTCTCACCCCAGATGGTCGGCAAGCTGCTGACGCGAAAATCAATTGACTTGGTGCGTGACAGCTTCATTTTAATGCGGCCATCTTGCGGCACTCTTCGCTCTGCTATGTCAAGTTTTGACATTACCTTTAAACGGGCTGAAATACGATTGGAGAGATTGACTGGCGGTTCAGATACTTCATGCAAGATACCGTCAATACGGAAGCGAATCCGGTAGCGTTTTTCGTAAGGCTCAAAATGTAAGTCGGAGGCGCCTTTACGAATAGCATCAGTAAGAATCTTATTAATATAGATTACGATAGGTGCATCGTCACTACTATCACCGCTTGGTTCATCGTCACGACTAGGGTCAGTGACTTCAATACCAGCAAGAGCTTCTTCGTCAATACCTTCTAATCCAAGACCACTAATGTCTTCTTCAAGTATTTTTTCAAGGGTTTTATTTAGCTTATCATCTTCAACTAAAATGGCCTCGGCATGTAAACCTAAACTGAATTGAAAATCTTCAAGTGCTGCAATATTGGTCGGATCTGATGTTGCGATATAAAGTCGATTACCACGCTTATAAAGTGGTAAACACTTGTGCTTAGCGATTAGTTTTTTATTGAGAAGCTCTTCTGAAATACTTGAAATATCGAATTCAGCCAAATCAAGTAATGGCGTTCCGTATTCTTCATAGCACAGTTCTGCTATTTCACGGGCGGAAAGTTGTTTAGTATTAATGATAGTAGTAACTAAAGATTGTTTTTGTTTACGTGATTCAGAAATTGAAATAGATATTTGCTCTTCACTTAGGAGACCTTTACGAATAAATAAAGTCGATAGACCTAAATGAATTACAGCTGATGACATGTAAGTTACCTATCCAAATATAATAATTCTACATCTCGAATGATGTAAAGTAAAAAGGCAGCAAGATGCTGCCTTTAGTATATAAAATAATATTAACGGCAGTTTGCCGGTTTAAATTTATCGTCTAAAGTACCGGCAGTACAAGTCCAAACTATTGTGTTTACTGCTGCAGTTGGTGCTGCTGCAGTAAGAATTATAGTTTTACCATTGTCAACTTTAGCATTGAATACAACGGTTATTAAGTTAGCTGCCACTGTTACACTTGTTACTGCATTACCTGAAATAGCTGTTGCTGTAGCTAGACCTGCTGCTGCATTGTTAGCTGGAAATGCTGCTTGAGATGAGTAATATTCTGTAACAGCAGCTTTAGCCGCTGAAGCTAAACCTAAACCTTCGGTAACATGTGCTCGTTTTGTATAATCCTGATAAGCAGGCAATGCGATTGCTGCAAGAATGCCGATGATCGCGACTACGATCATTAATTCGATAAGGGTGAAACCCTTAGCGTTTTTGATTTGGTTAATACCTTTCATTTTTCTCTCCGTAAAATAGGCTGTGGCAGTTTCAATCCTAGAGTTTTAGCACACTTGTTTATAGTTGAGTGTGCTAAATGGCAATCCATATGCCTAAGGCCTTACAGACACAAATATGTGACAATAATTGTCACGATGTCGTTTATGTCGTCGCTTGTGCATATTACTCATACCATAGTGTGCAATGATTTAAGTTTTATGTGTCCATGATGACAAGGTTTGTTAATTCTTTTTTCTAAAATGTGCTTTAGAGGGCTAAACCTATGAAACATTTTCAGTATAACAAGTTTTATAGTTTAGCCATCGCTATGTTTGTTATCCATTGGACAGTAAATTTCATCACTTATAGATAGCAACAAGCTACTTACTTTATTGTGTCAGTATTGCATTTCGGCTGAGCTGCAATGCTAGTGTAAACGCTCGTTTTATTAATCGGTAATATTAATATCACTAACAAGCCGTTGAATCAATGTTACGTGATTGATAAAAAATAGACGTTTTTTGCAACTTTAGTATTGCAGTACATGGCCGAAAGGCCAACTCGCCTACATTAGACGTTAGTATAAACCGCCTAAAAAAGGAATAGTTTTATGATACAAATTAAAAATAAATGTCTAAAAATGCTCTGCTTTCACATTTTCCGCACATTATACCCTATATGTTTTTTGACGTGCTAGGCATAGAGGAAAAATTATTTGACAAAAATGCAACAATGTCGGTTTGTTGGCGCTTTTTTTGATGGCCGATGTGGCAGGTTTATCGCTAAGCTAAAAGCCTAGGTTCTAGAACGCTGCGCTGTTAGATGCTATAAAATCTTAGCAACAAGCGGTGACATACGGTGACGAAAGATAGCAAGCGATGGCAAGTGATGGGATACGGTGACGAAAGGTAGCAAGCGGTGACAAGCGATGAGATACGGTGACCAAAGATAGCAAGTGATGAGATACGGTGACGAGAGATAGCAAGCGGGGGCAAGCGATGACATGCGAGCTAAAAGTCTTAAGTCTAGGTTCTAGTAGCGCTGCGACTCTAGCAGTCCGCTCTAGAACCTAGCAGATCTAAGTATTAAGCCTTTAATCTCAATGATAAATCTAATGCTTTGACATGCTTCGTCAAGGCACCTACCGAAATATAATCAACGCCAGTTTGTGCGAAGGTGGCTAGGGTGTCTAACGTGACATTGCCTGAAACTTCTAACTTTGCGCCTTTAGCTTGATCTTTATAACGATTATTAAGGCTGACTGCGTCGACCATCATGGTGACGTCAAAGTTGTCGAGCATAATGATATCGGCTCCGCCATCAAGTGCTTGGGTGAGCTCATCAAGAGACTCTACTTCGACTTCTACCGGCTTGTTACCATCTAAAGCGCGCGCTGCTGTAATGGCTTGTGAGATGCCACCGCAAGCCATTATATGGTTTTCTTTGATTAAGAAGGCATCGAATAAACCAATGCGATGGTTTTTGCCGCCACCGCAGGTGACTGCGTACTTTTGGGCGGTGCGAAGACCTGGGATAGTTTTGCGGGTGTCGAGTAATTGAGTATGGGTGCCTGCAAGCTTATTAACGTACAGTTTGGTTAAGCTGGCTACCCCTGACAAGGTTTGAATGAAGTTCATTGCTGTACGTTCGCCAGTTAAAATAGCGCGTGCAGGGCCAGATAGTTCACATAACAATTGATTGGCTACAATTAAGTCACCGTCATCAACATGCCAATGCAGCACGACTTCACTACCCAGTTGATTAAATACTTGCTCTGCCCACGCTTTACCGCAAAACACCCCATCTTCGCGGGTGATTAACGCGCCGGAAACGTGTTTGTCTGCAGGGATAAGCTGAGCGGTAATATCAGCATTGAGCATATCGTGAATGGTATTATGGGCTGTGTGACCTAAGTCTTCATCAAGCGCTGTTTGCACTGCATGACGGATGTCGTTTTCTAACATAAGCAAAATCCTTGCTAAAGAGTGTAATAAGGCTAAACAGTATCTGCATTCAACGGAGTGTTTGTTACAGAATGCATTTGTTAAAGATTACCATAACTTGGCTAGATACTGACACTACCCAGTCGGCAATTTTCAGCATGGGTATGGCCGTTGAATACTGTTAAATTCAGATTGATAATGGTTAAATAACCTTAGCTTGGGATAATAAACGGTTATCGAACTGTCCTTTGAGCCGCTAACTGTGTTGCATTGACTTACAATAGACCAGCTACTGGCACTGCTAATGATAAGTGGCAGCACCTTGTTAACTAAGCAAATGACAAGTTTGATATCCAATAGGCCAATTATGCTAGTTTTGGCTTACAATCCTATTGTTAACTCTGGTTGAGGTTATGTCGTTATGTTTAAAGGATGAATATGGCAAAAGGCTTATTAAAACAAGGTTGGTTAGCCAGCGCTAGAAAGTGTATTTCGCCCCATTTTAATTCACGGCCAACAGATGAGGTGAGTTTGTTGGTGATACACAATATTAGTTTACCGGCGGGTTGTTTTGGCTTACCGCACATTGATGCACTTTTTCAAGGCTGCTTAGATATTGAGGCTGACGACAGTTTTGCTGAGTTGGCAGGTTTGCAAGTTTCGGCACACTTTTTAATTCGCCGCGATGGTGAAGTGGTGCAGTATGTGAGTTGTGATGACAGAGCATGGCACGCTGGTATCTCTGAGTTTAACGGGCGTAAGGGCTGTAACGACTTTGCAATTGGTATTGAACTAGAAGGCACCGATAGTAGTGGTTATACCGATGAGCAATATCATCAATTAATGCTGTTAACATTTGAGTTAATGGCGCAGTATCCTATGATTAACGTAAATAATATTGTTGGCCATTGTGATATCGCACCAGGGCGTAAAACAGACCCAGGTTTTAGTTTTGATTGGCCTCGATATAAGCAAGCCATTGCCGTTGCTTAGGCTAGTCTTGTGGACATAACTGTTGTTGGTCGCATTTATTGATCTCATTTGCTGAGAGCATTTGTAGCCATCGCCCACGTAAAAACGGTTCTTTAATGGCGATAGCAACAACTGAATTGAAGTTAAAAGGATATTCATGGCGTTATTTTCATTATTAGTGGCAATTCTAGTTGAGCGTATGAAGCTTCTGCCGAGTGGTTGGCAGTTCGATAGTGTGATGACGCGTTACCAAAAGCAGTTTTGGGATAGCCAGTCGCTAAAATCACCATTCGGTGTGGTGATTGCCATCGTGTTGCCTGCTTTATTAGTGTTGTTGATCTGTTTTCTGCTTGATGGCATTTTTTTTGATTTATTGAGCTTGTTGTTTTGGGTGCTGATATCGATTATTTGCTTTAGTCACCAAACATTACGAATTGTGTTTAAACAGTATATTCAAGCGGCATGCCGCGGAGATGTACAAGCCTGTTACTGTTACGCTAGCGAGTTGGACTCTACAGAGCATTTGGATGTCGTGGACGAACAGGATTTAGGCCGCAAAGTGGGCCAAATGGTGGCGTGGATTAATTACCGCTATTACGGTGCTGTGGCGTTGTATTTGATATTTTTAGGCCCAGTAGGTGCAGTTTTATATTGTACAGTGCGTTTTTATAGTGAGTACAACAGTAAGAATAAGCTTGAAATGCCATTGGTCGACCGTTTACAAATGATATTTGATTGGTTGCCAAGCAGAGTGTTTAGTTTTGGTTATGTGTTAAGTGGTCAGTTTAGTTCAGGGTTAAGCGTTTGGCGACAATATGGTTTAAGTGTCAATACCGATGCTAAAACGATAGTGACCCATACTGCTGTTGCGGCAGAGTCTTTACCTGAAGTTGGAGATGCGCCGTTGAGTGTGCAATCTACCTTGGCATTACTGGCATTAAGTAAGCGTAACTTTGTATTACTGCTAACCATGGTTTCGGTATTAACCATTTTTGGATTTGTTAGTTAGACTCTAGGGTGCTAAGCAGATAGGGCGCTGCGCTTCTAGGGCGGACTACGTCCTGCTAGGACAGCTTCGCTGCTAAGATTCTAGGACAGCTTCGCTGCTGAGATTCTAGGACAGCTTCGCTGCTAAGATTCTAGGACAGCTTCGCTGCTAAGATTCTAGGACAGCTTTGCTGCTGAGATTCTAGGACAGCTTCGCTGCTAAGATTTTAGGACAGCTTCGCTGCTGAGATTTTATAGCCTCTAGAAGCGTAGCGCTCTAGTTTCTAGGACTTTCGGGTAAATGGTCTGACCCCTTAAGCATAAATATCGGTTATGCTCTGGGCTTGAGCGTTTTAAACAAAGCGGTGTTCTTTTGTCGGTATGCTGATAACTAGACACGGCTTGTATGATTTGATAAAGTGCGCTCTCTCATATTAATTGGTAAGACCAATTGACAATTGCTTGTTTAGGGAGCAGAGCGCTACATGGCTTATATTAAGATTAACCAGCCAAAAATTTCTGATGTGATCATGGAGCAATTAGAGCGGATGATCCTAGAAGGCAGTTTGCAGCCTGGTCAGAAACTACCTCCTGAGCGCGAACTCGCGGTGCAATTTGAAGTGTCTCGTCCTTCTTTACGTGAAGCGATTCAAAAATTAGAAGCTAAAGGGTTGCTCATGCGTCGTCAAGGCGGTGGCACCTATGTTAAAGAACAACTGTGGCAAAGCCTTGCCGATCCTATCGTTGAATTAATGCATAACGACTCTGAAAGTCAGTATGACTTACTCGAATTCCGTCACGCCACTGAAGGCATGATGGCGTATTATGCTGCGCTGCGCGGCACCGATTCGGATATGCAGAATATTCAAAAACGAATTATTGAAGTAGAAGCTGCGACGAATATTGAGGCCAAAGCTGCTGCCATTGTACGTTTTTATCGTGCGGTTGCTGAGGCGTCACACAATGTTGCTATGTTGCATTTAGTATTAAGTTTAACCCCTGTGCTGCACAAAAATGTCGCACAAAATCTGGAGCTTTTAAGCATACGCGAAGAAGCTTCCACCATGGCAAATGATCACAGACGCGCGTTACTGGCTGCGATTATACGCCGGGACCCAGACGCTGCACGTGAAGCTTCGAATGAGCACTTAAGCTACATCGAAGAAGTCATGTTGTCAGTAAGGGAAGAAGACAGTCGGTTGCAACGTAGTTTGCGCCGTTTAAAGAGCGGCGTGTAGCACTTGTCACTTTGAATAAGAATACACTTTTGCTGTGTCAACAAGCAGCAAAAAGCCGAAATATAATCCGTATATAGAGAAGGACTGCGAGATGTCTGAAGATATGCTTCAAGATTTAGACCCATCAGAAACCCAAGAGTGGGTTGATGCTCTACAAGCTGTGTTAGAGCAAGAAGGGCCTGAACGTGCACACTTTTTACTCGAAAAATTAATCGACAAAGCTCGCCGTAACGGTACTCATTTACCGTATAACGCGACAACTGCGTATTTAAACACTATTCCAGCAGGGCAAGAACCAAACATGCCTGGCAACCAAGAAATGGAACGCCGTATTCGGGCGATTATTCGTTGGAATGCTTTGGCTATGGTGTTACGTGGTTCTAAGAAAGATTTAGAGCTGGGTGGCCATATTTCAAGTTTCGCGTCTAGTGCGACAATTTACGATGTGTGTTTTAACCATTTCTTCCGTGCGCCTAATGAGCATGACGGTGGTGATTTGGTGTATTTCCAAGGTCATATTGCACCTGGTATTTATGCGCGTTCGTTCCTTGAAGGCCGTATTACTGAAGAACAAATGGCTAACTTCCGTCAAGAAGTTGATGGCAAAGGACTTTCTTCGTACCCACACCCTAAGTTAATGCCTACTTACTGGCAGTTCCCGACGGTATCGATGGGTCTAGGTCCTATTCAAGCGATTTACCAAGCACGCTATTTAAAGTATTTAACTGACCGTGGTTTAAAAGATTGTTCTAAGCAGACGGTTTACTGTTTCTTAGGCGACGGTGAGTGTGATGAGCCAGAAGCATTAGGTGCTATTGGTTTAGCTGCTCGTGAAGAATTAGATAACTTAGTCTTTATTGTTAACTGTAACTTACAGCGTCTTGATGGTCCTGTCCGTGGTAACGGTAAAATTATCCAAGAACTTGAAGGCGAATTCCGCGGCGCAGGCTGGGAAGTGGTTAAAGTGATTTGGGGACGCTATTGGGATCCGTTATTGGCTCGTGATACTAGCGGTAAATTATTACAGTTAATGGAAGAAACCGTAGACGGTGAATACCAAAACTGTAAAGCCAAAGGCGGCGCGTATACGCGTGAGCATTTCTTTGGTAAGTACCCTGAAACTGCCGAAATGGTTGCTAACATGTCAGATGATGACATTTGGCGTTTAAACCGTGGTGGTCATGATCCTGTTAAAGTTTACGCTGCACTTGAACATGCACAGAAAACTAAAGGTCGCCCAACCGTTATCTTAGCTAAAACTGTTAAAGGTTACGGTTTAGGTGATGCAGGCGAAGGTAAAAACATCGCTCACAACGTGAAGAAGATGGGCGCTGAATCTATTCGCTACTTCCGTGATCGTTTCAATATCCCGATCCCTGATGACCAGCTAGAAGATTTGCCTTTCTACCATCCAGGTCCAGACTCAGAAGAAGTGAAATACTTAAAGAGTCGCCGTGAAGCATTATTAGGTTATTTACCGCAACGTCGTGAAAAGTTCACTGAAGAGTTAGAAATTCCTTCATTGAAAATTTTTGATTCGATTTTGAAAGGCTCTAATGGCCGTGAAATTTCGTCAACCATGGCGTTTGTACGGGTATTAACCGCGTTATTGAAAGACAAGGGTATTGGTAAGCGTATTGTGCCGATTATTCCTGATGAAGCGCGTACTTTTGGTATGGAAGGTTTATTCCGTCAAGTGGGTATTTATGCTCACGAAGGCCAAAAATATATCCCACAAGATTCTGATCAAGTGGCGTACTACCGTGAAGATAAAACCGGTCAGGTTTTACAAGAAGGTATTAACGAATTAGGTGCAATGTCATCTTGGGTATCAGCTGCAACTAGCTACTCAGTCAATAACATGCCAACGATTCCGTTTTACATCTACTACTCTATGTTTGGTTTCCAACGTATTGGCGACATGGCATGGGCTGCTGGCGACATGCGCGCTCGTGGTTTCTTAGTCGGTGGTACTTCAGGCCGTACAACATTAAACGGCGAAGGTTTACAGCATCAAGATGGTCACAGCCACGTATTGGCTAACACTATTCCAAACTGTATCTCTTACGATCCAACTTACGGTTATGAAATTGCAGTTGTAGTACAAGATGGTATTCGTCGTATGTATGGCGAAAATCAAGAAGATATCTTCTTCTACCTCACCACAATGAACGAAAACTATGTTCAGCCAGAAATGCCAGCCGGTGCCGAAGAAGGTATTGTCAAAGGTATTTACAAGCTTGAAACAGTTGCCGGTAGTGGTAAAGGTAAAGTGCAGTTAATGGGTTGCGGTACGATACTTGAAGAAGTGCGTAAAGCTGCACAAGCATTAGCAAAAGACTTTGGCGTAAGCGCTGACGTATTCAGTGTAACTAGCTTTAACGAGTTAACTCGTGACGGCCAGGCTGCTGAGCGTTGGAACATGTTGCACCCAACAGCAAAACCTAAGCAAGCATATATTAGCCAAGTATTATCTGCAGACGCGCCAGCGATTGTGGCTACTGACTACATGAAGATATACGGCGAGCAATTACGTGCTTTCGTACCGACAGACTATAAAGTACTTGGTACTGATGGTTTTGGTCGTAGCGATAGCCGCGCAAACTTACGTCATCACTTTGAAGTAGACGCTAAGTTTATTGTTATAGCGGCACTGAAGTCTCTTGTTGATCGTAATGAAATGCCTGTTGATGTGTTGACGAAAGCCATCGCTGAATATGGTATTGATGCTGACAAGATTAACCCACAGTTCGCGTAAGGGGATACAAAATGGCTGAATTAAAAGAAGTTTTGGTTCCTAACATCGATACTGATGCAGTACAGGTTATTGAAATTTGTGCTGCGGTTGGTGATTATCTTGAAAAAGAAGCATCAATCATTACAGTTGAAAGTGATAAAGCGACCATGGACATTCCAGCACCTTTTGCTGGTACGTTAGCAGAATTAAAAATCGCTGTCGGTGATACCGTTTCTGAAGGTACCTTGATTGCGATGATGAGTGCAGCTAACGCTGCACCGGCTAAAGCCGAAGCAGCTGCGCCAGCACCTAAAGCTGAAGCGCCAGTGGCACAAGCAGCAGCTCCTGCACCAGTGACGCCAGTTGCCGCACCAAGTGTTGGTAGCTCAGAAGTGATTGAAGTAAAAGTACCTGATATCGGCGGAGACACAGACGTGTCAGTCATTGAAGTATTAGTTGCTGTTGGTGATAGCATTGACGTTGATACGGGCTTAATTACCTTAGAAACCGATAAAGCAACCATGGACGTACCGTCACCTAAAGCGGGTGTGGTTAAATCAGTAACAGTGGCCGTTGGCGACAAAGTGTCTGAAGGTTCATTGGTTATCACGCTAGAAGTTGCCGGTTCTGCGCCTGTTGCAGCTGCACCTACTGCATCTGCGCCACAAACCGCTGCACCGGTTGCTCAAGCGGCTCAGGCTCCTGCAGCACAAGCCGCAACGACAACTCAAGTACAAGAAATTCATGTGCCTGATATTGGCGACGCCAATGATGTTGATATTATCGAAGTGTTGGTTGCTGTTGGTGATGAAATCACTGCAGATCAAGGGTTAATTACCCTTGAAACAGACAAAGCTACGATGGAAGTACCAGCACCGTTTGCCGGTAAATTAGTGTCGTTAACGGTTAAAGTGGGCGATAAAGTGTCTCAAGGTAGCTTAATTGCGACCATTGAAACCACTAGCTCTGCACCAGTAGCGCAAGCTGCTCCTGCTCAAGCAGAACCCGCTCCAGCGGCAGCCGCGCCAACTATGGCGGCTAATCGTCCATCCACTCCACCAGTGCCGTTTCACCCAAGTGCTGCAGTGACTGCATCAACTGGCGTTGTTCATGCTTCGCCTGCGGTACGTCGCTTAGCGCGTGAATTTGGTGTTGATTTAACCAAGGTTTCTGGTACTGGCCGTAAAGCGCGTATTTTAAAAGACGACGTGCAAGCGTTTGTGAAATACGAATTATCACGCCCTAAAGCAACTGCTGCTACAGCGGTTTCTGGTGGTGCTGGTGGCTTAAACGTGATTGCAGCGCCTAAAGTTGATTTCAGTAAGTTTGGTGAAGTGGAAGAAATACCACTAAGCCGTATCCAGAAAATCTCTGGTCCTAACTTGCATCGCAACTGGGTAACCATTCCACATGTCACCCAGTTTGACGAAGCTGATATCACTGAGATGGAAGCATTCCGTAAGCAGCAGAACGACCTTGCCGCGAAGAAGAAAGCGGATTACAAGATCACTCCACTAGTGTTCATGATGAAAGCTGTCGCCAAAGCATTAGCTGAGTTCCCAGTGTTTAACTCTAGTTTGAGCCCTGATGGTGAGTCGCTTATTCAGAAGAAGTACTTCCACATTGGTGTAGCTGTTGATACGCCAAATGGCCTAATGGTTCCGGTGGTACGTGACGTTGATAAGAAAGGCATTGTTGAATTGTCGCGTGAGTTAACCGACATTTCTATCCGTGCTCGTGACGGCAAACTTAAGTCTGCTGACATGCAAGGTAGCTGTTTTACCATTTCAAGTTTAGGTGGTATTGGCGGTACGGCGTTTACGCCGATTGTTAACTACCCAGACGTGGCTATTTTAGGTGTATCAAAATCTGAAATTAAGCCAAAGTGGAATGGTAAAGAGTTTGAACCTAAATTAATGTTGCCGTTATCGTTGTCATATGACCATCGCGTTATTGATGGCGCAATGGCTGCACGCTTTAGTGTGACCTTGTCTGCGATACTATCAGACATTCGTACATTGATTTTATAACCACAAAGGTCGCTCATATGAGCGACCTTTTTATTGTGATCGGTTTCAAACAAATTGATTTGAGTATAAAATGCGCCCATCCCAATTTTTTAGTCCACAATTGAAAGAAATTGGAAGTGAAACGTAAGTTTCAAGCTGGCGACATCGACATTTGGGCCGATCCGTCTTTCACACGGAATGAACAAGATTAGAGGAAATCATGAGTAACGAAATCAAAACTCAAGTAGTCGTACTAGGAGCAGGCCCAGCAGGTTATTCTGCGGCGTTTCGTGCTGCTGACTTAGGCTTAGACACCATAATTGTTGAGCGTTTCAGTACCCTTGGTGGTGTGTGTCTAAACGTTGGTTGTATTCCTTCAAAAGCACTATTGCACGTAGCAAAAGTCATTGAAGAAGCCAAAATTGTTGCTGACCATGGTGTTGTTTTTGGTGAGCCAAAGATTGATTTAGACAAATTACGTAGCTTTAAAAATAAAGTCATTGGCCAATTAACAGGCGGTTTAGGCGGAATGTCTAAAATGCGTAAAGTTGATGTGGTTAATGGTTTTGGTAAGTTCACTGGCCCTAATAGCTTAGAAGTTACTGCTGAAGATGGCACTGTGACAGTTGTTCAGTTTGAACAAGCCATTATTGCAGCGGGTTCACGTCCAATTAAATTACCGTTTATTCCACATGACGACCCACGTATTTGGGACTCAACTGATGCACTTGAACTGAAAGAAGTGCCTGGTAAGTTATTAGTGATGGGTGGCGGTATTATTGGTCTAGAAATGGGTACTGTGTATTCATCTTTAGGCAGCAAAATTGACGTGGTTGAAATGTTTGACCAAGTTATTCCTGCTGCAGATAAAGACGTTGTCCGTGTATTCACTAAGCAAATCAAGAAGAAGTTTAACCTTATTCTTGAAACTAAAGTGACCGCAGTTGAAGCAAAAGACGACGGTATTTACGTAACAATGGAAGGCAAGAATGCACCTGCCGAACCTGTTCGTTACGATGCTGTTTTAGTCGCAATTGGTCGTTCACCTAATGGTAAGTCTTTAGCTGCTGAAAAAGCAGGTGTGAATGTTGATGAACGTGGCTTTATTAACGTTGATAAGCAGTTACGTACTAACGTACCGCATATTTATGCTATCGGTGATATCGTTGGTCAGCCTATGTTGGCTCATAAAGGTGTGCATGAAGGTCATGTTGCTGCGGAAGTGATTTCGGGCATGAAGCACTACTTCGATCCTAAAGTGATTCCATCAATTGCTTATACTAATCCTGAAGTAGCATGGGTCGGTTTAACTGAGAAAGAAGCGAAAGAGCAAGGTATTGCTTACGAAACCGCGACTTTCCCTTGGGCTGCAAGTGGCCGTGCAATCGCTTCAGATTGCAGTGAAGGTATGACTAAGTTAATTTTCGACAAAGAGACTCATCGCGTGATCGGTGGTGCTATTGTTGGATCTAACGGCGGTGAATTATTAGGTGAAATTGGCCTAGCAATTGAAATGGGTTGTGATGCTGAAGATATCGCATTAACGATTCATGCTCACCCAACATTACATGAGTCTGTAGGCTTAGCGGCTGAAATGTATGAAGGTTCAATTACTGACTTACCTAACCCTAAAGCGGTTAAGAAGAAGTAACTTACACTGACTAAATAGCCTTAAAAAAGCATTCCATTTTGGGGTGCTTTTTTTTGTCTTTTTTCTGATATTTTAGGCTAGTCTTAATGATTAATATGTGTAAGTTATATTACGTTATAGGGCATTTCACAACATGTTGATTTAGCAGAATAGAAAGCGAATCGAATAATGATTCAATCGGGGGTGACTTTCCTACTAAAATAATGTTAAAACATTAATATTACTTATAAAAATCGCATTCAAGTCGTTAACAATAAAAATAAGTGATATTAACTTTTTTGGCTAGTAACCGATCCATCACAACACCAAGATGATTAATGTGTCGATGATGATAAGCCTGTTTTTTGCTACGTGTGGGGCTTGCCTGCATTTGATCACGTAAAGGATAAACTGAATTTATGACCAGAGCAGTATTGGTGAGCCTAGGCTGTTTTATATTGTCTTTATTTACTGTATTGCCTGCGTGCAGTGCAGACATTGTTCAGCGAGTCTTTAACGCCAAAGATGGCTTAGCTAATGCGACGATTCAAGACATTAGTTTTGACCGTTATGGTTATGTTTGGCTGGCGACTCAGCAAGGTCTTTATCGCGTTAGTAATAGTAAAGTAAGACGTATTGATAAAGTGGGTTTTGATTCGGTACTTGATGACGAACTGATTACAACAGTAGTTAATTCTGGCCAAGACCATTTACTTGTTGGCACCAATTCCTCGCTATATCTTTACAGTATTTTAGATAATCACTTCAGTTTATTGCTTAAACCTGAAGATAATGATGCGACTAATATCAATAACAGTATTCGCGTGGCGGCAACTCAGCGTCAGCTTGATGGACGATTGCTGATACTCGCTTATTCTGGTCAAGTGTATTATTTTGATGATGCTTCTCAGCAATTGTCTTTATCTCCAAGTCATTCTTTAGACCATAATTTACCTTGGCGCAATGCGCTTGAATTGCACAATTCCCAGTATTTGTTTTCAACTAATCACGAGCTTCAACTTCACCAAGCCGATGGTAGCTTCATTGGTCTATTTTCGTTGTCTGATAAAAATGATTCCATCAGAAAGTTGTTTCAAGATAGACAACAACGAGTGTGGATGTTGACATCGAAAGGTTTATTTAAGGTCAATACCGAAACGCTTACGGTGCAATCTGTGCCTGAGATTCCCTATTATGTTGACCAAATGGAGCAAGATCTTAATGGTGACTTGTGGATTTCAAGCCGAGCAGGATTGATTTTTTGGAGTCCAGAAAACAACAAGTTAACCGTATACCATGACGAGCTTAAACAGCGAGCTAACATTGATTACATTCATGATATGGCTGTGGATTCTGAAGGTTTACTGTGGGTTGGTGGCTCTGGTGATGGGTTAGCGGTGATAGCGGGTAAACCTCATTTTTTAATTGAAGATTATTCTAAAAAGCCGCCTTATCAACTTGATAATGAAATGGTGTGGTCGGTATACAGCGAAGGCGATAAGGTGTGGCTAGGCACCGATGGTGGTTTGTCTGTCGTTAACATTCAGAGCCAAACCTCAACCATGGTAATCCCCAAAGGATTTGAACTGAGTGACAGTATTTATCGAATTGAGTCTTTAAACGCACAGCATCTTGTGTTGGCCACGACCAGTGGCTTATATGTTGTTAATAAATTGACTAATGCCAGTACCGACTTTGCGACATGGAGTGGTGGTAAAGAGTCACTGGACGATAGAATCGTCATTGGGATTTATCGTGACGAGTTACTGAGTGATGTGATTTGGTTTACCACCACTAAAGGATTGTATTATTGGCAAGATGGTAATACTGATTTGACGTTACAAGTTTTATTAGATGGCCAGCAGTCATTAAGTCATACGCTATATAAAGCCTTATTAAGGGATGATGCTGATCATTTATGGATTAGTGGCAGTAAACATTTTGGCTATTTAACCACTGCGGGTGAATATATTTCTAAAGTGGATGTATTTGCTGATTTTACAAATGTCCCAACCATGAATAGTCTTATGCAAGTGGCGCCGGGGGTTATATGGCTAGGCACGTCCCAGCAAGGTATATATCAATTCAATACTCAAACCGATGAGCTTATTTCGCTGGATCAACAGTGGAAGATTGATTGTAAAGTGGTGTTCTTTTTACAGGACACTGAAACAGACCATATTGTTGGCTGTGCCAGTGCCATTATTAAGGTTAATAAGGCGACAGGTAAAGTCAGTTCGTTTAGCCATAAAGACGGTTTTATTTCCGATGAATTTAATGAGTCGGCAAAGTTTTATGACCCTGCAAAAGGCTTTTTTGTGGGTACGCCAGACGGAGCGATGTTAATCGACCTCGATAAACTGGCGCCGCGGACTGTAAATGACAAAGTGATACTTGAATCTGTGTCGGTATTTTATGAAAACAATACCGAGGTTTATCTCATTCCAAGTCAATTGTCGCAAGTCGAACCGGGTGCCAGCTTAATTAGCTTTCAAATTGCCGTGCTCGATTACCTTGATGATAAGCCAATGACCATACAGTATCGTTTGGTCAAAGATGGCACAGACTCTGGCAATTACGTGTTATTAGAAGGCCAGTCACAGATTAATATTACCGGTTTAAGCGCTGGGTCGTATGCACTTGAGCTTTTATATAAAAGAAATGGCGTGTGGTCGAATGAGCCATTTCAATATCGATTTACTGTAAAGCAGTTTTGGTGGCGCTCACAACAATTTAAAGGCGCATTGATTTTTAGCATATTACTGATAGCCGCCATTATATTGTTATATAGACAGCGGCAAATTCATCGGTTTAAGCAAATGAATCATGCTTTGGTTGAAAGTGATGAACGCCTACGTCAATCGTTAAAAGGCAGCGATTCGGACCTATGGGAGTGGCATAAATCAACACAAGTGCTGTCACTCGATAATCGCGGTGGTGTATTAGGACCAGAGCAGCAGATTGACGTTAAACTAGAAGAGATCCCAATTCATCAAGACGATGTTGAGAGAATCACATCGGTTTGGCAGGACCTTGTTAACGGTAACGTCGAGATGATTGATGCCGAGTATCGATATCGTAATCAGCATGATCATCAGTGGCATTGGTTACGAATTAAAGGCCGTGCTATTGAGGTAGATCTTAGCAATGGAAGATTAATTTATGCTGCAGGGATGTATACCGACATCACTCAACAAAAAACCCTTGAAAGTGAGGTTAATTTATTAGCCCAAGCATTTGAAAATACTTCCGAAGGCATGTTGATATTAGACATGAAAAAGAACATCAAAATTAGCAATGCTGCGGCTAATTTAATTCTAGTGGCTAAAAAGAGTGATTTGGCCGGCACACCTTTTTCCGACTTAGTGTTTGAGACTGTAGAGCCTTTTGATATGGACGATGTGTTCGATAAGGAGCGCTTTTGGACCGGAGAATGTGAATTTAATTGTAGTGATGGTAGCCGATGCCCTGTTTGGATCAATGTATCGACCATGTTCAATATGAATGGTTCGGCATTACATTATGTGGTGGTGTTTTCTGATATCACTGAACGTAAGCATAATGAGTTACATCTGCGCCGCTTAGCAAACAATGACATGTTAACCGGCTTAGCTAATCGAGCGATGTTTTCGCGCCGATTGGGCCAGGTTATTGAAATAGCAAAACAGCATAAAGAAACCCTAGCGTTATTGTTTTTAGATCTCGACAGATTTAAACATGTTAATGACTCATACGGTCACAGTATGGGTGATGCATTACTCGTTGAAGCTGCAAGTCGACTACAGTCTTGTTTGTCTGAAGAACATTTATTGTGTCGTTTTGGTGGTGATGAGTTTGTTATTTTGCTGCGTGATGCAAAAGACGTCGACACCATTAACCACATTGCCAAACAGTTATTAAAACAAATCGAAACGCCTTTTAAATTATACGGTCGAGAATTTTTTATTTCGACCAGCATTGGTATTAGCATTTGGTCTGGCGATGATCAAACGCCTGAAACCTTAATTAAAAACGCCGATTTAGCCATGTACCATGCTAAAGAGGAGGGCCGTGGTAATTTTCAATATTATTCAGCAGAACGGAATGCAGAAGCCTTATATCACTTACGCATAGAGGCTGATTTGCATCGAGCGATACTGTGCAATGAATTTGAATTGTATTACCAGCCTCAGATAGATGTTAACCAACAAAACAGTATTGTTGGCGTTGAAGCGTTAATTCGTTGGAAACACCCAAAAGATGGCATGGTTAACCCCGATGTGTTTATAGGTATTGCAGAATCCTGTGGTTTGATTGTTGAGATTGATCGTTGGGTGCTAACTCAAGCTTGTCTCGACGGTGCAGATTGGCATCAGCGATACCAAAGCGACATAAAAGTGTCGGTTAATGTGTCTGCAATGCATTTCAGACAGCCAGACTTTATCGACTTTTTAACCGCAACATTACATCAAACTGGCATGCCTGCTAAATGTTTGTCGGTAGAAATTACCGAAGGCGTATTGATGAAAGAAATTGCTATCGCCAGCCAGCATTTACTCGCGTTGGAGCAGTTAGGTATTGATGTTGCTATAGATGATTTTGGTACAGGTTATTCGTCGCTTGCGTATTTACGTTCATTCCAAGTTAATATTCTGAAAATAGATCGCTCGTTTTTAATTCATATTGACAACCATCAAGCCGATCAAGCCATTGTGAGCAGTATTATTGAATTAGCACGTAACCTATCGCTTGAAGTCGTGGCTGAAGGTGTTGAAACATCTGAACAACTTGCACAAGTCGTTAAGCGTGGTTGTCATATTATTCAGGGATATTATTTTGCCAAGCCGATGCCCAAAGCCGAACTTGAGCTCGATATTAAGCGACAAATGGGGATTAATGAATGATGAGTTCATTAGTGATGCCAGGGTAATCTTGTTACTGCTATCCATTAGTATGGGTATTGATTAAATTTTGTTAGAATAAGTTGTTTTTACCTACTTTCGGAATGATTTATGCAACAAATTTTGCGCCTTAACTTACCTACCTGGTTTTTGGCTAGCTGTATTTGCTTTAGTCTAGTAGTGCAACCTGTCTATGCTGCAAAAAAAGCCGCTAAAGAAAGGCCCACTATTGGCTTAGTGCTGAGTGGCGGCGGGGCAAAAGGTGCTGCTCATATTGGTGTGTTGAAAGTACTTGAAAAATATCATATTCCTGTTGATTACATTGCGGGTACCAGTATTGGTGCTTATGTTGCTGGCATGTACGCGTTAGGCTATAACGCCGATCAAATAGAAGAAATAATGCTTAGTGGTGAGTGGTCTAAAGGCTACTCAGACACCATTCCGCGCGATAAATTAAGCTACCGTGATAAACAGCAACGAGATCAGTTTAATATTCCACTGACCGTGGGTTATAACAATAATAGCTTAACCTCACCTAGTGGTTTGTTACGTGGCCAAAGCATGTCTCAATTACTGCGCCACTCCACTGGGTTAGTTGAACAGTTTGGTGACTTTGATGAACTCGCGATTCCGTACCGAGCGGTGGCGACGGATTTAGCAACCAGTGAAGCAGTGGTGTTATCCAGCGGCAGTGTAGTACAAGCCATGCAAGCATCTGCCACCGTTCCAGGTGCATTGCAGCCAGCATTGATTAACGGTCGTTTACTGGTTGATGGCGGAATTGCCAATAATATGCCTATCGATGTGGTAAAAGCCATGGGGGCAGATATCATCATTGCCGTCGATATTGGTTCCGCACTGACCAAACAAGAACATTTAGACAGTACCATTGCGGTTTTAGAGCAGCTTTCAACTATTTTGACTCAAGCGAGCACAGCTCGCCAAAAAACCTTACTGACGTCTAGCGATATCCTCATTCGTCCTGCCATTGATAGCCTAAGCACCACTGATTTTTCAATCATGCCATTAGCGCTCAAATTAGGTGAAAATGCCGCCAATTTAGAGTTAGTGAAGCTGGAAGCGCTTGGTATTAGTGAGCAAGACTATTTAGCTTATCAAGCGGATAAATTACAACAAAGTTTACTGTGGATCGATCCGCTTAAAAAACCCATTTATAAAATTGCTTTCGACAATCAATCAAAAGTCAGTGAAAAATTACTGCGTGAGCGTTTAGGGATTACCGAAGGCGTTGTACTGACCAAAGAAGAGTTAAATTTAGCCTTAAATCGAGTGTATTCACTGAATAAATTCGAGCGTGTCGATGCCGAGTTTGAAGATGTTGAACAGGGCCGAATTTTAACCATTACCACCAGAGCCAAATCATGGGGGCCGAATTACTTTCAAGCAGGCTTTAACTGGGAAGATGATTTTACCTTAGATTCGGCTATTACACTCAGTTTGGCTTACACCATGACCGACTTAACTGAAAATGGTGGTGAGTGGCGTAACGAATTAGAACTGGGGTATAAAAAGTTAGTCGGCACTGAGTTTTATCAACCATTAGACCGTGATCAAACATTTTATAGCCTAGCGCGATTCCAGTATGAAATGAAAGATTGGGATTTAATTGATCAAGATAGCCGTTATGTAGAACTCGAAAATAATGTTGCTCAAATCGTTTTAGGGATCGGTTATAACTTTGATTCAGATGGTATTATCGAATTAGGCTTTGTCGGTGAAGATGGTCGGGTTAGCAGTGAATTTGGCTCGGTTGATTCACTAGATTATCATTCCACGGGTGGCTATTTGAAAGTGGCCTACGACAGCCTAAACAGCATTAGCTTCCCGACGGAAGGTAATCGAATTACCTTTGTCAGCTACTTAAGAGATGAATCCTACAATGGACTAAGCAATGTCGATACGACTTTTAGTGATGATCTTGCTTGGCAATTTGAAGCGGATTGGAAGGGGGCGTTGAAACTCGGAAATCACGCCATTGTAGGTAAGATGGAACTGGCAACTGTTGAGAATGACGGTAACTTTACCTTGCATGTGGCAGATTTAGGCGGCTTCTTGAATTTGTCGGGTTTCCGTAAAGACACCTTAATTGGTGCACATAAAGTGTTTGGGGCCGTGATTTATCAATACGATCTCGGCCGTGATGTACTGATCACCGACTTGCCTTTGTATTTAGGTACCAGTCTTGAAGCTGGTAATGTGTGGTTTGATCGTGATGATGTCGATTTAGATGATTTGATTTACGCCAGTAGTTTGTATTTAGGTACTGATACCGACTGGGGCCCGGCAGCATTAGGTTTTGGTTTTACCGATCGCGGTGAAACAGCATTCTATTTGTTTGTCGGTAAAAACTTTTAGGCAGTCTATCTAAGCCAAAAGCCTAGAGCGCTTCGCTGCTAGGACGCTACGCGGCTAGAGGCTATAAAATCTTGGTGACGAGCGGTGGCAAGCGATGACGAGAGATAACAATCGAGCTAAAAGCCTAGTGGCTAGAGCGCTTCGCTGCTAGAGGCTATAAAATCTTGGTGACGGGCGGTGGCAAGCGATGACGAGAGATAACAATCGAGCTAAAAGCCTAGAGGCTAGAGCGCTGCGCGGCTAAAGGCTATAAAATCTTGGTGACGAGCGGTGGCAAGCGATGATGAGAGATAACAATCGAGCCAAAAGCCTAGAGTGCCCTATCCGTGAGCGCAGCGTTCGCTGTTATCGCTTGTTATCGTCCTCGCAGCGAAGCTGTCCCTAGCAGGACGAAGTCCGCTCTAGAAGCGCAGCGGACTATCCGCGTAGCGGCCTAGGCCTCTAGCAGCGCGGGTAATAATCCTGCGTGAGCTAGCTGATGATGGGCAATCACCCATTTAGCTTGTGTAGCAGTGTGAGGCGCAGGAATTGCCACGGTTTGCATACTGGCTGCCCGCGCGGCGATTAAGCCATTAAACGAATCTTCAATTGCGATACATTGTCCCGGTGCGATGCCCAACCCTTTAGCACAATTTAAATATACCTCAGGATGTGGTTTACCATAATCGAGATTTTCAGCTGACTCAATCGCATCAAAATAATGGCCAATGGCCAGCTTATGCAGCACAGCTTCAATAATTAATGACGATGACGAGGTGGCTAATCCTATTTTAAGCCCTAAACGTTTGCACGCCTCTAGCGACTCAATAACGCCTCGCATCGGTTCACCATTGGCTTTTATTTGGCTTACCACTTCATTAACGATGGTATTCGCTGTAGCTGTATTGTCGTAATTCGGCCAAGGAAAACGTTGGTACCAATAGCTAACAACATGATCAATACGCAAGCCTGTGGTTTGCTCTACTTCTTCAAGACTGAGGTTAAGCCCAAAGCTATTTAGCACCGTCAGCTCGGCCAACTGCCAAGCCGGTTCGGAATCGATTAAAATTCCATCCATATCAAAAATAACGGCTTTTATTTGGTTTGACACAATACTGACTCCATAAACGGCACAACGTAAAGTGTTAATTATTACGTTGTTGTTGATTAGACACAATCAAAACACACTTTTTAAAAAATATTTCATCTAAAAAAGGGGATATCTTTTTGTATATAGTTTAATCAGTGGGTGCTGTATAAGTTAATGTATTTAAATGTTTTTCCGTCTGTTTCAAACTATTGTCTAATTTTATTTTATTCAACTTAGCGCTAAATTGATTTTTAGGTTGATAAATCGCGTTGATTTCATACCTCTGAGAGTGTGAGCTGATTCATACTTTTATAAAGCTGTAGTATACTGGAGGTCGGATTTCAAGCCCGAACCAGTGGAATTATCAGCGTAACCATAGTGGCGCTGAGTTTCGCCGTTAGGCGCCAAACAAAGAGGAATGTTGCCGTGCTAGAAGCATATCGTAAACACGTCGCAGAACGTGCTGCAGAGGGCGTAGTCCCTAAGCCATTAAATGCACAACAAGTGGCTGAACTGGTTAAGTTATTTGAAACACCACCAGCAGGTGAAGAGGCGTTCATCCTCGACTTGCTCGAAAATCGTATTCCACCAGGAGTAGACGAAGCTGCTTACGTTAAAGCCGCTTTCCTTGATGCAGTCGCTAAAGACACTGTGTCATCTCCTATCTTAAGCGCAGAACACGCTGTTAAACTGCTTGGCACCATGCAAGGCGGTTACAACATTGAGCCGCTAATTGACCAACTAGATAATGCAGCACTAGCACCTCTATCTGTTAAAGCACTTTCAAATACATTGTTGATGTTTGATTCATACCACGATGTTGTTGAAAAAATGCAAGCGGGTAATGACTTTGCTAAGCAAGTTGTCGACGCTTGGGCCAATGCTGACTGGTTCTTAAACCGTCCAAAATTGGCTGACAAAGTATCATTAACAGTGTTTAAAGTGTCTGGTGAAACCAACACTGATGACTTGTCTCCAGCGCCAGATGCATGGTCTCGTCCAGATATTCCATTACACGCATTAGCAATGCTAAAAAATGCGCGTGACGGTATTGTGCCTGATGAATCAGGTGTTGTTGGCCCAATCAAAGAAATCGAAGCGTTAAAAACTAAAGGTTTTCCTTTAGTTTACGTTGGCGATGTTGTTGGTACGGGTTCTTCACGTAAATCTGCCACTAACTCAGTGTTATGGTTTATGGGTGATGACATTCCTTTTGTACCTAACAAGCGTGCTGGTGGCTTCTGTCTAGGTAACAAAATTGCACCTATTTTCTTCAACACCATGGAAGATGCGGGTGCATTACCGATCGAACTCAACGTTGATCAAATGGACACTGGCGATGTGATCGATATCTACCCTTATGAAGGTGTAGTTAAGCGTCACGGCACTGATGAAGTGATCTCTACATTTGAGCTTAAAACCGAAGTATTGTTAGATGAAGTTCGTGCTGGTGGTCGTATTCCGTTGATCATTGGTCGTGGCCTTACTGACCGTGCGCGTGAAACCTTAGGTCTTGAAGCATCGAAGGTATTCGTTCGTCCACAAGATATCGCCGCTTCTGATAAAGGTTATACTTTAGCTCAGAAAATGGTTGGTAAAGCATGTGGCGTATCAGGTGTTCGTCCTGGTCAATACTGCGAACCTAAGATGACCTCTGTAGGTTCACAAGACACTACCGGCCCTATGACACGTGATGAGTTAAAAGACTTAGCATGTTTAGGCTTTAGTGCTGATTTAACCATGCAGTCATTCTGTCACACTGCCGCTTATCCAAAGCCAGTTGATGTAACGACTCACCACACACTACCGGATTTCATTATGAACCGTGGTGGTGTTGCTTTACGTCCAGGTGACGGGGTTATTCACTCGTGGTTAAACCGTATGTTACTACCAGATACCGTCGGTACTGGTGGTGATTCACATACTCGTTTCCCTATTGGTATTTCGTTCCCTGCCGGTTCTGGTTTAGTGGCGTTTGCTGCTGCAACAGGTGTCATGCCTCTTGATATGCCTGAATCAGTGCTAGTGCGCTTTAAAGGCGAAATGCAACCCGGTATTACCTTACGTGATTTAGTCCATGCTATCCCATTAAAAGCAATTGAAATGGGTCTGCTAACGGTTGAGAAGAAAGGCAAAATCAACGCTTTCTCTGGCCGCGTATTAGAAATCGAAGGTCTTGAAAAACTTAAAGTTGAACAAGCATTCGAATTATCTGATGCATCTGCTGAGCGTTCAGCTGCAGGTTGTAGCATTAAGCTAGACAAAGAACCAATCATTGAATATCTAACCTCTAACATCGTGATGTTAAAGTGGATGATTGCTGAAGGTTATGGCGATCGTCGTACGATTGAACGTCGTATTACTGCGATGCAAGAGTGGATTGCCAAGCCAGAGTTGATGGAAGCAGATAAAGATGCAGAATATGCTGAAATTATCGAAATCAACTTAAACGACATCAAAGAACCAATCCTTTGTGCACCAAACGATCCTGATGATGCAGTATTATTATCAAGCGTTGCACAAACTAAGATTGACGAAGTGTTTGTTGGTTCTTGTATGACTAACATCGGTCACTTCCGTGCTACCGGTAAGATGTTAGAAAAGTTTGCTACTACGCTACCAACTCGTTTATGGATTGCACCACCAACTAAGATGGACCGCGATCAATTAACGGAAGAAGGTTACTACTCAATCTTCGGCCGTGTTGGTGCTCGCATCGAGATACCTGGTTGTTCTCTATGTATGGGTAACCAAGCACGTGTTGCAGAAGGTGCTACTGTAGTATCAACTTCTACACGTAACTTCCCTAACCGTTTAGGTACTGGCGCAAACGTATACTTAGCATCAGCTGAGTTAGCAGCAGTAGCAGCGTTATTGGGTCGTTTACCTTCAGCAGAAGAGTATCAAGAATACGCTAAAGAATTAGATGCAACAGCAGCTGATACTTACCGTTACTTGAACTTCGACCAAATCGATTCTTACACTAAGAAAGCCGACAGCGTGATTTTCCAAGCCGCGCTTTAAGCTTAAACGAGTTAACAATTGATCAAAAATGCCAGCAGAAATGCTGGCATTTTTATTTGGTTTTTAGTTATGTAGGATTAGATATTGCTTTGTTAGAATGTAATATTTAGCAATAAGATAATTTACGGTGAGCCTTTCAAAACAAACAGTTATGTTTCTTTCTTTAACTTATGGCAATGCTGACCAAGCAGGATTTTACTAACATTTCCTTTTGTTTGATACGATGCATAAAGGATGTACATAAAGCCAAACATGCCACCCATAATAATGCTCAAAAATCCATAAATTGCCCCTTTCAGTTTCGATTCTTCACGCCAAAACACCCATGAACATAAAATGAATAAGTGAATTAAAAAATCAGTATTAAACTGCTGGCGCCAAGGATTACCTAAAAATAAATCCCCAAAATAGATAGCGGGCCAATTAGGACCGGCTTGTACGATAGCGTAAGCCGTTATGCTCATAATTAATATCCATGATATTAACAATGCCACTCTAAAATTAGTCATCGCTTTTACTCTTTGTTGTGTGTGTAAACTATATTGATATTTGCAGGTAATAAAAGCTATTACCTCGGAGGTAATGTTCATTGATTTAAATCGCGGTAACATAGTCCTATAAAACGTTAGCAAGGGTCATCATGAATAAATTTGGTCAGCAGTTACGCTTTTGGCGTACTAGTCGTCGTTTGAGCCAACTAGATTTAGCATTAGAAGCAAACGTGAGTACTAAGCATATTAGTTTTATTGAAACGGGTCGCGCCAAACCCAGTAAAGAAATGGTCATGAACTTGTGTGAAGTACTTAGTTTGCCCTTAAGAAACCGTAATGAACTGATCACGTTAGCAGGCTTTGCTGAACAATATGTACGTACGCCACTGAGTGATAATAAAAAAGTGGAAGTGGCGAGTATTCTTGAGCTTATAGTCGCCAAACATGAACCATTCCCAGCTATTGTGGTTGATTGGTACTGGAATGTAGTGATCCGCAATAAAGGCTTTGATAAATTAATTGCCTTAATGGAGGCTGAAAACCCGCAATGTATCTGGTTGGATAATATTGCTCACTGGCTAATGCACCCTAATGGTTTACGTCATGTGATGACCAACTGGCAGGAAGTGGCTAAAACCACTTTGCAACGCTTGAATCTGGAGAATCAATACGCCCCTAAACGTCATGATGAATTGATCCAATCTTTATATCAATATCCTGGCGTAGCGAATTTATTAGCGGATAAAACACTTATCGTGTCGACTGAACCTTTTATCTATTTAGACATAGTGGTCTCTGGTAAAACGCTGCGCTTTTTAACTACATTGACTTCATTTGGTACGCCGTTAGACATAACAGCCTCGGAATTGTTGATGGAGCATTACTATCCTGCAAATGCACAAACAGAGCAATTTCTAAAAAGCCTGTAGAAGAGTCGATCGCTTGATAATGTCACTTTTTAGATTTATTTTATGAGGCTAATGCTAAATAACATCAATGGTGTGTGCAGGGCAACAATATAACAATTTATGTTCAGAGCGGGTATTCTCAGCCGCTACCTAGCTTTAAATGTGGTCCCTATAAACAATCTTGGAGATAATAGTCGGAATAAATCATCTGGGATAAGGATGTGAGTTTGATAATGTTGATATTCATTTACATATCAGATTTTATCGGCAAGCAATTGATATCATTGAGCTTAATGACGTTGAAGACTCTTTACAACAGGATGTTTGAGCCTGGCAGACCTTTAACGTACATCCTTGTGCTTCAAGGCATTCTAGTTATCAGATTCAGGCTATCTATTACTGTAAAAAAGTCGTTATTTATTGTCCTGTCATCACGGCATTCGTGAATCTGTCGACATCAGATGTACCATCGGAAGCATTAGCATTTACACTCTTTATTGAAAAATGGGCCGAAGCCGATGACAAGCGACGTTAAATTAAATGCTGACATTTTTGGGATGTAAAATCATTTATTTGTTCTTCGAATGCCATTTCCCCGATAAGATCATAATATAAACTCCGATGGTTATTATGCCCAACATAAGACCGATAAAAGGATCTGTACTTCCGATAAGTAAAGACATACCAAATGAAACCCCAAGGCATAAGGTTACAGCACTCAGTTTTGCCTGAGTAAGCTTGTGGTTAAATTTCATTTATATCACCTCTTCCGATGAGTTTACCGATGGCAAATTTAAACATATAAAAGTGCTTTCGCACAGCATAGAATGCTTGTTCCGAGTATGGAACAATATAGTTGTACTTAAAGGATAACGTTTATAGTAATTATGATATCTATGGTTTCATCCCCATTCCTGAAGTTGATTCTAAAATAGCAGTCCAAAAATTCAATTTAACCAATTGCCAGTCGCAGGTTATCGTGTAGATAATTCAGCGAGACGCCGACTCTTGATGTAAAAATTAGCATCCATGTGGACGTATCCAAAACCTCCATGCTTTGGATACTCGCAGACTCATCTAAATCTGTGATTTTTATCTCTTCGATTAACGTTATTTATGGTTGTCAGTTATTTAAAGTTTAGAACTGATTAAACTCTTTCAGGTTTCATATTATTGAGGATGTTGAAGAAAATAGCGTGAAGCTCACATGGATGTGAGCTTAGCTTTAGAGGGGAAGGGACGCCCCATCTGAAGCGTTAGCATTTTCAAATAAGTCCGAAGAACACGATAAAGAGGCCAAAAGCTAGAGCCATTTCCGTCGCAATTTTTCGCTGCTGTTGTTTGGTTAAATAGCGAAAATGTTGCCGGAACGGCAGGGGTGATCCAAGAGGGGATTGCTGTTGATCCCCTTTTGGCCGGTGCAGGGTGGAACCTTGCGATGTTAATTCAAACGAAGTTTGAAAAATCTGGTGTGGGCGAGGCGCTACGACCTTAGTGGCCGTATGCCATCAGGGATAAGTGCTAAGCATAACGAAACACCTGGATCCCGGCTCAAAAGCATTGCCGGGATGACGAGGTTAATGAGATTTATTTGGATTAAATTTATTGCCAGAAATGCAACTTTAGCACTTGGTCTGGTGTGGGCCAAGCGCCACGACGTTAGTGGCTGCAGGCCATTGTTAACACGAGTTAACTAAGTTCATCATTCAACAATGCCAGCAAAATAGCTGGCACTTATAGTAGAGTCATTTAACGTTTTCGAATGATAACAACATCCTTTTGATGAACGTTATTAACATTAACGACGCGATATGCCGCTGGTTTAACAACGACCACTTTAGTTACCGTCTTTTTATTAGTAGGCGCTTTTGCGTGTCCATGATGAGCACGTGGGGCGCAAGCACTTAAACTGATAATAGCGAATCCGACCAATATAACTTTAATCATCGGAAATTGAATTGACTGTTTCATACACACCTCGATACGAGTGAAGACTATGACTAAGCATAATCGTTTGAGTGTCAATTGCTGATCGCAATGAGTAAAGTTATGCAAATATAGTGTTGAAATTAACGTCTATCGTTAAAACGTACCGTAATCATGAATACTTAATATTCATTGAAATCAGTGGTTCTCGTGAGCCTTTCTCTGCCCGCAATCGGGCTAAATACTGTTGCCATAATTCAGTTTGATTACTGCACAGGTTATGTAGCACCTGCCAAGAATACAAGCCAGTATCATGACCATCATCAAAGGTAATTTTTACCGCATAATGACCAACAGGTTCGAGCGCTTTGATATTTACAGCTTTCTTATGGGTAACCAATATTGGGTCGCCATGACGTTGCACTTCAGCCGATGGCGAGAAGACTCGGAGCATTTCACAACTGATGTTGTAAGTTTGGTCGTTATCAAAGGTCACTTCGAGTAACTTAGATTGACGCTTAAGCTTAATGCCGGTGACGGTAGGCGTTGATTGGGTCATGGGAATACCTATAAAAAAAGGATTAACGCTAAATCGCAGATTATCATCATACGCGATTTTGCTGTTAATCCTATTGTTGTAACCTGCATTCGTGATGTTTATTCATAAACCAAAAAGTCACGAGACCTCCCATTAATAATAACCAAATGGGAGGGCGCTTGATTCAAATAATGGTTATAAAATAAAGCGGCTTAAATCTTCATCTTGTACCAAGGTATCAAGGTGGTCATTGACATATTCAGCGTCAATGACAAATTTAGAACCCGACTTTTCAGAAGCTTCGTATGAAATCTCTTCCATCAATTTTTCCATCACGGTATGTAAACGGCGTGCACCAATGTTTTCGGTGCGCTCATTCACTTGCCATGCCGCTTCTGCAATGCGCTCAATACCTGATTCAGTAAACTCTATGGTTACGCCTTCGGTGTTCATCAGGGCGACATGTTGCTCAGTTAGTGAGGCAAATGGCTCTGTTAGAATGCGTTTAAAATCAGCAGCGGTAAGGGCGTCTAATTCAACACGAATCGGTAAACGGCCTTGAAGCTCTGGAATTAAATCAGACGGTTTAGACATCTGGAATGCACCAGAAGCAATAAACAAAATGTGGTCGGTTTTAACCATGCCGTGTTTAGTGGAAACTGTGCAGCCTTCGACTAATGGCAGTAGGTCACGTTGTACACCTTCACGGGATACATCTGGGCCTGAGCTTTCGCCGCGCTTACAAATTTTGTCGATTTCGTCTAAAAACACAATACCATTTTGCTCAACCAGCTCGATGGCTTGTTCTTTTAAGTCTTCTTGGTTGACTAGCTTTGCCGCTTCATCTTCAACCAACTGCTTGTAAGCATCTTTGATTTTAAGCTTTTTACGTTTAGAGGTACTTTGGCCAAGATTTTGAAATAAGCCTTGTAGTTGATTGGTCATTTCTTCCATGCCTGGAGGGGCCATGATTTCAACACCAACTTGAGGCGCAGCAACATCGATCTCAATTTCTTTGTCGTCTAATTGACCTTCGCGCAGCTTTTTACGGAAAACCTGACGGGTGGTAGAGTCATCTTTTTTGTCGGTATCCCAGTCATCTTTTGGCTTAGGTAATAAGGCATCTAAAATGCGCTCTTCGGCCATTTCTTCGGCGCGATGACGGCATTTTTTCATTTGCTGTTCGCGAGTCATTTTCACTGCTGAGTCGGTTAAATCACGGATGATTTGTTCCACTTCTTTACCGACATAACCCACTTCGGTAAATTTTGTCGCTTCAACTTTGATAAAAGGTGCGTTAGCCAATTTGGCTAAACGACGGGCGATTTCAGTTTTACCGACACCTGTTGGGCCAATCATTAAAATATTTTTTGGCGTGACTTCATGACGAAGTTCTGGCTCAAGTTGCATCCGGCGCCAGCGATTTCGCAATGCAACGGCTACTGAGCGTTTGGCATTTTGTTGGCCAATGATATGTGCATCTAGTTCGTGAACAATTTCACGTGGAGTCATTTCAGACATAACTGTTCCTTTATTAACGCTCGAATTAGTAGTCTAACTTTTCGATAGTTTTGAATTGGTTGGTGAATACACAAATATCGCCTGCAATCGTCAGTGATTTTTCTGCTATTTCTTCCGCGCTTAACTCAGTATTTTGCAGTAATGCTAAGGCTGATGCATGAGCATAGTTTCCACCAGAACCAATGGCAATTAAGTCATATTCTGGCTGAACAACGTCGCCATTACCGGTAATAATTAATGATGTTTCAGTATCCGCTACGACCAGCATAGCTTCGAGCTTACGCAGCATTTTGTCGCTACGCCAATCTTTGGCAAGCTCTACGGCAGATTTTAATAAATGGCCTTGATGCATTTCGAGCTTGGTTTCAAAACGCTCAAAAAGAGTAAATGCATCGGCAGTACCGCCAGCAAAACCGGCTAATACTTTATTGTGGTATAGGCGGCGCACTTTACGTGCATTACCTTTCATCACGGTATTGCCTAGAGACACTTGGCCATCACCAGCGATGACAACTTGATTATTACGGCGTACGGATACGATAGTAGTCACGGTAAATCCTCTTCACTAATACATCAACGGGTCATTAGGGTGAATGCAATTGTTGATTGATAAAATGGATATGGGGACAAAATGACAGATATCAAGCGATGGACAACAAAAAGCCCTGTTGCAGAGAACAGGGCTAAAGTGATTTATACAGCAATATCAGACGAGCAGCGTTATTCCCACAACCAAATGATGCAGCCATTTAACCCTGCGTTCTGCATCTTATGACGATTATGTTCCGCATCGCGCTTGTTCGGATAGGGTCCTAATACCACGCGATACCACACGCCATTGGTACCTTCGCTGCGGCGCACTTGTGCCTCAGCACCTTGGAAGGCAATTCTGGCCTTCATTTCATTTGCTTGCGACTCTTGCCTAAACGATCCGCATTGCATTTGATAGATGCCACTAGACACTACACCTGTTTCAGGTAAGTCTATCTCCACTTGCTTGTTTTCAAGCTCTTCCAGATAAGTCCATTCTTCCTGCGGCTTAGGTGGCAGTGCGTTAGGATCTTTCTTGACCACTTTTTTTGGCGCTTCTACGGTCGCGGTTGATAGCGTTTTCTTTTTAGGTTGTTGAGCTGGCTCAGATACGACCGATGAGTCGGAGCTGCCATTAATGGACCATAAGAAATAACCAAAACCTATGACTAAGGTGAGTATCACAAAAACAGCCAAGTAAGGAAAAGAGCGTTTAGGTGCTTTTTTTCGTTGTGGCGCACGGGCTTTTGCGCCCGCACGAGGTTTGCGATTTGCGTAGTCACGACTCATGATTACATCCGCTCTAGGGTTTCAATGCCAAGTAGCGACAAGCCCGTTTTTAAGGTTTTAGCGGTTAATTGTGCAAGCAATAAACGGCTTTCCTTTTGTGCTTCTGTTTCGGCAGCAAGCACTGGGCAAGCTTCATAAAAACTCGAAAACTCACTCGCTAGCTCATACAGGTAACCACATAATACATGCGGTAAGCCTTTGTCTGTCATGCGAGTTAACACCTCACCAAATTGTGCCAGTTTAGTGCCTAAGTCTTTTTCTTTTTCATGCTCGAGCACAATCTTAGCTTGGCTAAGATCAATATCTGTTGCACGTTTAAAAATACCTGCCACGCGGGTATAGGCATAAAGAAGATAAGGTGCAGTATTACCTTCAAAGCTAAGCATTTGCTCAAAACTGAAAATATAATCACTGGTACGGTTCTTGGACAGATCTGCATACTTAACTGAGCTGATACCGACTACGCGAGCAATTTCAGTGAGGGTAGCTTCATCCATATCTGGATTTTTACTGCGAACCAGTTCAAGAGCGCGAACATCGGCTTCGTCAAGTAAATCGACTAACTTAACCACCCCGCCTGAACGGGTTTTAAATGGACGACCATCTTCACCATTCATGGTGCCAAAGCCTGTGTGCTCTAGCGACATTTCAGGGCGAACAAATTTAGCCAGTTTGGCAAGGCTAAACACTTGCTGGAAGTGCAAGGCTTGACGTAAATCGACAAAGTACATGGCGCGATCGGCTTTTAATACGTTTGAGCGGTAACGCATGGCGGCAAGATCTGAGGTGGCGTATAAATAGCCACCATCGGCTTTTTGAATAATAACCGGTAAAGGCTCGCCTTCTTTATTACGAAACGCTTCTTGGAATACCACTTTAGCGCCATTGCTTTCGCTTAACAGGCCTTGGGCATCTAAATCTTTAACCACTTGGGCTAAGTCTGCATTGTAGGCACTTTCGCCGTGAACATCTGCGCGGGTTAAGCTAACGCCTAAACGCTTATATACATCATGACAATGGCTTAATGAGATGTCGTTAAATTCGCGCCATAGCTTATTGCAGTACTCATCACCTGATTGTAACGCGACGACAAGTTGACGAGCGCGAGTGGCAAATTCAGTAGACTCATCAAAACGTACTTTAGCAGCACGATAAAAACTTTCTAAGTCAGACAATTCCATTTTGGCTTGTTCGCCATTAGCTGCGCGTAACTCTTCCATTAACGCCAGCAGCATACCAAACTGAGTCCCCCAATCGCCGACGTGGTTTTGGCGAATGACCTTATGGCCTAAATACTCGAGTGCGCGCACGACGCTGTCACCAATGATGGTTGAGCGTAAGTGGCCGACGTGCATTTCTTTGGCTAAGTTTGGCGAAGAGTAGTCGACAACGATAGTTTGCTTAGTCGGTAAAGCCACTCCTAAATGGTCGCTCGTCAGTGCTTGCTGTAGTTGATTAGCTAATGCATTGTCATCAATGAAAAAGTTAATAAACCCTGGTCCGGCAATTTCTACTTTGGCCACATAAGATGATGCTGGCAAGGTATCAATAATAAGCTGTGCTAATTCGCGCGGGTTCTTTTTAGCAACTTTAGTCAGCATCATTGCAAGGTTAGTCGCTAAGTCACCATGACTTTTATCTTTAGTGCGATCGACCTGAATGCGAGCTTGAAAATCAGCCGGCACAATTCCTTGCTGTTTGAAGGATTCGATGGTTTGTTCTAGTAAAGATTCAATATGTGATTTCATGGGCGTTTGCTTGCACTAATTCGTTAAATGAATGACATGACGGAACCGCATATTTTAGCCGTTTATGGGGGGTGATTGCTATCTGCTTTAACGGAAATATTGGTTTTTTTATGCTGATTATCAACCTAAGCGAAGTTTATGACAGATATAGGGTCCGTTGGCTTAGTAAAAATGCCGCTGTGTTACATTAAATCCTGTGGATCACGATCGATACTCCAACGGCAACGCTTACTTTCAGGTATTTGTTCAATGAGTGCTAATACGCGTTCGAATTCGGTTTGCAAGCGCTGACGACTTTTAGCTTGCAGTATTAATTGGCGTCGATATTTTCCAGCTTTACGATCAAGTGGCGCCGGAATTGGGCCAATAATTTCAAAGTCTTTATCTTGTGGTAATAGCTCGCTGGTGCGGGCGAGAAACGCATCAGCATCTTCGGCTAAATGTGCTTCTGCTCGAATTAATACCATGTGCCAAGCGGGTGGTAATAGTGCCTGTTGGCGCTCTTTCAGCTGAGTACGAGCGAACTCACCATAACCGCGTTTCAATAAATCACGTAAAATGGGGTTATCACTTTGATGGGTTTGCAGTAGCACTTTACCGGGTTTGTCTGCACGGCCAGCACGGCCAGACACTTGGGTGTATAGCTGCCCAAAACGTTCAGGTGCGCGAAAATCTGCACTGAACAATGCGCCATCGACGTCCAATAAGCCAACAAGGGTAACATCTGGAAAGTGATGTCCTTTGGCGAGCATCTGTGTGCCGACCAAAATTTTATATTTACCCATGTAAATCCCTTTGAGCTGCTGTTCAAGGGAGCCTTTACGTCTGGTGGTGTCTCGGTCAATGCGGACAACCGGATATTTGGGAAACAGTTTAATTAATTCTTGTTCTAGCTGCTCTGTCCCCAAACCGTGGCCCATTAGCATGGTGCTACCACATTGATGACATTGGCGCGGGATAGCGTATTGATTGCCACAGTGATGACAACAAATCTCGTTTAGACCTTGATGGACGGTAAAAAAAGCATCGCAACGGTCGCACTCATGTAAATGACCACATTCATGACAAAGCAAGGCCGGGGCAAAGCCGCGGCGGTTTAGAAATAGCAGTACCTGATTACCCGCATCAAGGTGCATACGCATTTCATTAATTAATGATGTCGACATGCCCGCTTTTAATGGTTGCGAGGTAATATCGACAATACCTTGCTTAACCTTTTGCGCAGCACCAGCGCGTTCACTCAGTTCCAAGTGATGATAGCGGCCAGATAGCGCATTTTGTAAGGTTTCTAATGATGGCGTTGCGGAGCCTAATACCACTTGAATATCTTCAAGATGCCCACGCATTACTGCCAAGTCACGCGCGTGATAACGCACACCTTCCTGTTGCTTAAAGCTGCTGTCATGCTCTTCATCAAGAATAATTAACCCTGGATAAGCCATTGGGGTAAAGAGTGCTGAGCGAGTACCAATAATAATTGCCGCTTCACCGACACGAGCCTGACGCCAAGCTTCTAGGCGTTGATTATCGGTTAATCCGGAATGGATCACGGCAACATTGACTTCAAAACGGCGTTTGAAGCGATTAATGGTTTGCGGTGTTAAGCCAATTTCAGGCACGAGGATCAGTGCTTGTTTACCTTGTTTTAAAATTGTCTCAAGCAAGGTGAGGTAGACTTCGGTTTTGCCAGAGCCTGTGATCCCTTCTAATAAGGTGCAATGAAACCCTTGCTGTTGAGTGAGTACTGAAACTGCAACGGCTTGTTGTTTATTAAGCTTATGAGGTGACTCATTCATAATAAGCTGTTGGCGCCAGCTTAAATCATGGCTGAGTACTTTTTGTTGCCGTTCAATCCATTGTTTTTGTTCTAATGCTTTTAATGCCGCTTTGCTTAATTGTTGGGTGGTGAACTCATCTTGGCTGATGGGGTTTGCCAGTAATAACTCGTGCAGCTTTTTCTGTGCCGGGGCACGTTTTAATACGCTAGAATCAGCATTGCGTCCTTCGGGGCTCAAATGATATTCAACCACCGCTTGCGGCGCCGCTTCGAGGCCTTTTCTTAGTGCGACAGGCAGCGCTTGGCTGAGCATTTGTCCTTGGGTAGTAAAGTAATATCGGGCGGCCCAGAGGGTTAATTTATATAGCGAATCAGGTAACAATGGGGCATCATCTAGTACAGCTGTGACTGGTTTTATTTGTTGCGGTGCTAAGTCACAGCTGTCAGTAATAGCAGTAATTAAGCCGATGAGTTGTTGAGGACCAAAAGGGACTTTGACTCGAAGACCGATTTGTAATCCCGCTTGTTGTTCGTCTTTTACACGATAACTAAAGTTTCTGCGTAACGGGACGGGTAAGGCGACTTCAACAAACACGGGCATAAGGCTTCATCATTTTTCAATTCGATAGTGGATTGCGGATCAGTTTACCTCTAAGTGTCATCAAAGAGATAGGGCAACATATATGCGTAAAGGACTTATTGAGGTCATCATTCTAGTATTTGGATTATTGGGCTATATTGCTACGCCAATGGCTCAAGTGAATCATGTCAGTATCAATAGTCGTCAATTTGAATTGAATAATCTTCCGCAATTAAAGATCAATATCGTGGCACAAAATGATGATGCGTCGCGGTTAGGTTTTTATATTCGCCAGTTGGATGACAGCTTGGCTGGCAATAAGGTTGTGCAGCAGAAGTTAGCAGTGCAGAGTATTAATCGTTTTTTATTGCAGCTTAAGGGTACTGATATCATCAGTGATGTAAATGCACAGTTAATCGTTACCGAAGATACTGCGAAAGGAGCGGTTACGTTAGCAGTAATGGCCTTATTTGATGCCCCGTACTCAGTTAATAGTGCCACCTTAGTCTCTAATGTTGTTACGTCTCGAGTACTGCCAGTAGCAAAAGACACCATTAGTGGGAAAGCATCCAAAAAACATCAACAAGATGACAGGCGTTTAGAGCAGGCATCATCAGTACCAGAACTATCAGAACCATCCACAGCCGAATCCTCTCATCAGGCAATCTGTGTAATTGAGCGAGATAATAGTGATACATTATGGCGTATTGCGAACCGTTACAAAGAGCAATGGCATACCAGTGTTTATGGTGCGATGTTAGCCATATTTGAGGCTAACTTAGTGGCTTTTTCCAAGCAGAAAATTCATTTATTACTCAAAGATGTTGTGTTGCATTGCCCATCGAAGGCTATTTTAGCTGAATACAATAATAAAGCGGTAGATAGGAAAGTCTTTGAGGTCATTGAAGCAAAGCATGCGGCTAAATAAGGTTTCTGATCATAATTAGTGATAAAAAGTAGTGCTAAATCGAGTATTTACTTTGGTTTATCAGTAATTAGTTGCAGCTGTTTATGTTAGTTTATATAGTTGCCCGTGTTAATACTTATGATTTAACTCAAGGATAAGGTTAAAAAAGTAAACAATAATAATAAATTACAGCCTGATGAGCTTTGCGTGAACATTTTATTTGTCAGTGTATACGTGTATTTAACATCATGGTTTTACAGCGTGTTTTACGCTGTGCTGAAGCGGTTTATAATCGAAAGGATTGATTTAATGAAAAGCTTTAAGGTGCTAGCAATATTAGCATTATTGGCGGTTGATAGTATTTCAACTGTGATTGCACAAGTCAGTCATATCAGTATTGATACTATTCCATTTGAAAGCGGACAATCTCCTCAATTCACCGTGAATGTTATAACCGATCACCATGATTTATCGCGGCTGACATTTTATTTACGCCAAATTTATCAAGATAATATTGTGTTAGAAAAGCTTGAGGTTGAACAGCGTGATCGTGATGTCTTTGTATTAAGTGGTACCGAAAAAATCCGCGATAAAGATGCGGCACTCATTGTTTCTGAATACCGTAATGCTAAATGGCTACAATACTCACCGGTACCTTTATTCTCTCAAGCCATTGTTCAGAGCCAATACCAACCAGTAGCAATTAAAACGATGAAGTCAGCTTCGGTATTACCGACTTCAATGCTTACGCCTATAAGTCGTAAAGCCAGCGTTATACCTCAGGTTGTTACAACGCAAAAAAATTTGAATGATTGCCAGATCAATCAGTTACCGAATGATACTTTATGGAAAATAGCGGTTCGCTATCGTAAGCAATGGAATTCAAACATTTATGGCGCCATGCTTGCCCTTTATCAAACAAATCCCTCTGCATTCTATCAAGATAAAATTAGTCTACTGCAATTAGGCCACTCGTTACGCTGCCCATCAATGGAGACGCTTTCGCGCTATCAAAATGTCGCGGTAGATAGGATCTCATTCGACAATTTAGTCGCCAGTCAACGCGGTAAGTCTCAAGGACTATTAACGCCAACATTACCTGTGCCTGTTCTCGCCACTCAGTCAGTATCAATGAATGGTTCAGTGAATGATATGGACAGTAAAAAATCTGAAAGTAATGCGTTATTGGCCGCTATTCATGAAACGAAATTATCGCCTCAGCCATTGCCAATCAATAATATAGCCAAGTCATCGATACCGACTTATGGGCAAGATAAAACCTGTTTAATGGATAAATTTCCTCAAGACACGTTATGGCGAGTTGCCGATCGTTATTATCGACAATGGCAAATCAGTGTATACGGTGCAATGCTGGCGATTTATGAGGCAAACCCTAATGCGTTTGCCAATGGTAAAATTTACTTATTGATGTCTGATAGCCGTTTACAGTGCCCATCAAGTGAGATGTTAAAGCAACATCAAAATTCATCTAAGGCACAAATTACCTATGAGACTCTAGAGCGCACACATCGACAATCGTAGTATCGCTTAGAAATTCTACTTGTTTGTGTATAAGAGACACTGTATTATCTTGCGCCTAAAACATATTGTTATTAACTGCATGTGGTGCTCAACTTCGGGTTGGGAGAGCGACATGGCCTTCAATTTAAGGTAGCCCAAAATGAAAACAGGTATTCACCCAAATTACGCTGAAATTACTGCAACTTGTACTTGTGGTAACATCATCAAAGTGAACTCAACTGCAGGTAAAAACCTACACTTGGACGTATGTGGTGCATGTCACCCATTCTACACTGGTACTCAGAAAGTTGTTGATACTGGTGGTCGTATTGACAAGTTCAACAAGCGTTTTGGTATGCTTGGTAAAAAGTAATTGCATTGCAATTTACTTGAATAAGGCGCCTTTGGCGCCTTTTTTGTTTTTTATATGGCAACAGCAGTATTGTGCTGTAACGAAAACTAATTTTTTAGTGGTAAACAATACAAAAAAGCACAAACCTCGCTTTATTGTTATTTAGACAAAATAAACTGCAAATATCGACGTCTATATCCGATTGTTATCGTAAATCTTGTTATTTTCCTACATTTTTAACTTATTGATTTATATATATTCATGTTCGATTAGTTATAATTATAAAACGTAGCCTCTATTCTGACTCACAACACCTCCTATCACTGAGTTTTTGATGTATATAATCCCTGTATTAGCGTATTGTTATTAAAATTTTAGATGGCCTGCAAGTTCACGGTTAAAGTGAACTATGGATCATACTTTCCTTCATAGATAGCGCATTTCAGGATGTATAAAATGTCAGATATTCGTCAACAAGCTCTCGATTATCATGAATTCCCAGTACCAGGTAAAACCGCTGTTTGCCTGACAAAACCGGCTCAATCAAGCCACGATCTAGCGTTGGCCTATAGTCCTGGTGTGGCAGAGCCTGTTAGAGAGATCGCTTCTAATCCTGAAAATGCCTATCGGTATACCAATAAAGGTAATTCGGTTGCGGTGATTACCAACGGGACCGCTATTTTAGGTTTAGGCAATTTAGGACCATTAGCGTCAAAACCGGTTATGGAAGGCAAATCACTTCTGTTTAAACGTTTTGCGAATATTGATTCGATTGATATTGAAGTGAAACACCGCACAACTGAAGACTTTATTAATACTGTCGAATCTATTGCTGATACCTTTGGCGGGATTAATTTAGAAGATATCAAGGCGCCTGAATGTTTTGAAATTGAACAAGAACTGATTAAACGATGCAATATTCCGGTATTTCATGACGATCAACACGGCACTGCTATTGTTACTGCAGCAGGCATGTTGAATGCTCTGGAAATTCAAGGTAAAAAAATTGATGATGCAATATTTGTTTGTTTAGGTGCCGGTGCTGCTGCGATTGCGTGTATGACTATGATCGTTAAATGTGGCGCATTGCGTGAAAATGTTTATATGCTAGACAGGCAAGGGGTGATTCATACACGCCGTGAAGATCTCAATGAATATAAAGCGTTATTTGCCAACAATACCGATAAACGCACCCTACAAGATGTGATTAAAGATGCCGATGTATTTTTAGGGTTGTCGGGTGCAAATTTATTGGCTGCCGATGATATTGCGTTAATGGCACCTAACCCGGTGATCTTTGCCTGTTCAAATCCTGATCCTGAAATTGAGCCTGAATTAGCCCATAATATCCGTAAAGACTTAATTATGGGTACTGGTCGTAGTGACTATCCAAATCAAGTGAACAATGTATTGTGCTTCCCGTTTATTTTTCGAGGCGCACTCGATGTTCGCGCTGCGGTCATTAACGACGAAATGAAGCTAGCTGCTGTATATGCTATTGCTAACCTCGCTAAAGAGCCTGTGCCAGCCGAGGTGTTAGCGGCTTATCCTAACGTGTCATCATTGAGTTTTGGTTCGCAATATGTGTTGCCTAAACCCATGGACCCAAGATTACTGCCGCTGGTAGCTCGCGCAGTATCGCAAGCGGCTATCGATTCAGGGGTGGCAAAAATCACCACATTACCGACTGAATACAAAGTGTAGAAAGCAAGCATACCTAATCAGGTTTATTCATCCTAACAGGGATAATAAACCTGATGAGGTTAATAAAAGGGGCTTTTGCCCCTTTTTTATAGGCCTAAGATAAGCGTGATTAAAAACGATTAGTGAAGTTGTAGAGCACAATCGTTATACTGGATAACATTGGAGTCATTAATAAAATAAATAAATCCAGCAGGATAGCGGATAAATGAAACTCACCAAGATCCTTACTAAAAAATTAACCAGTTTTTGGCTGCTTTCATTAGCTGCGGTGGCTTTTGTATTTTTACTGTGTGCGGTGATGGGCTTTACCCAATTGACCTACACTTTTCAGCAACAAAAAGTCGCTGAGTTAGAAACCATGTTAGCCGACGATTATCAACAACACGGTAGTCGTCAATTTTCTACCTGGTTACCCCCTCTATTGACCGCTTATAAAGCGGTTGAATTCTCTCTGTCGCAAGACAACCAATTAGTTTATCAATTTCATCGTGATCAAGCAGGTATCGTTAAAAGTAGTTTAACGCTCTATAAGAGCGAATTAAGCCATGGCCAATTATCCATGACATTAATTATGCCGCCGCCATTTTCTTTACATGATCTTGGCTGGCACGAGCTTATTATTCTGGTTATTGGTTTTATCAGCATCGGAATTTTTGTCCGTTTTGGTTATGGATGGTACTCCAGAGAGCTAGATGGCATTGAACAACTTGCTCAACGAAGTAAACTCATTTTAGAAGGACATTTAAAGCAAGCTGCCGATATGCCGACAAATGGCAAACCACGGATGATCAATCGTGCGATCAGCAAATTGCTGGCCGAGTTGGATGATGCTCATAAAGAACGTGGCCGCTTAGATCAATTTATTCGTAAAGACACTTTTCTTGATAAACAAACTCAGATTGGCAACCCGATATTCTTTCAAAATCGTCTCGACGGATTAAGCCATAATCAGAAAATGGTTGCTCATGGTGTATTAATGTTAATTGAGTTTGATGATGTTGACTTAGTGGAAGACCAATACGGTGAAAGCGGCGTTAAGGCAATGCTGTCATTAACAACGGAAGCCATTACAGCCGCACTCGTTCAATACGAGGACAGTATTTTTGCTCGCCGCAGTTACTCACAATTAGTCATCATAGTGCCACAATTATCACTGGCAGAAGCCGACCAGTTAGCGCAACGAATACTCAAAACCTGCCTTGCATTACCTTTTTATGGCATTGGTAATCCCGATAACTTTTTACACTTAGGCTGTGCTTTTTTTAACGCTGGCGATTTACAAGTTCAGCTTATTGAAGAAGCCGAAATGGCACTTCGAGCTGCGCAACTGCAACGTGTTAATAACTGGTTTATGTACGATAAAGGCGCGTTAGATGAGGAAATCGCTAAAGGGTCTGTGCGTTGGCGTAGTTTTATTGAAAATGCATTGGTGTCCAAACGATTTTTTACCTTACAGCAAGCTATTATTGATAGTGATAATCAAATTATGCACTATGAAATATTCAGCCGCGCCCGTGATTTAAAAGGTAATGATGTTCGCGCGACATTGTTCATTCCCATGGCTAACAAGTGTGGATTAATGCCACAGGTTGAGAGGCAAGTGCTGGAACAAGTGCTCTTCAGGTTAATGTCTGATAATGAGTCAACTTACAGCATTAACTTAAGCCTTGATAGTTTGACCAGTAGGGCATTTGTTCGTTGGTTACAATCTACATTATTAGAGCATCGTCCTTTAGCTGCGCGACTTATTTTTGAAGTTTCTGAAGATATTATTGTCAAAAATCAGAAAAATACTTTGGTAGTTAAAACTCTCGATATGTTGAGAAAGATGGGTGCAAAATTGGCGGTAGATAATGTTGGTCAATCAGTTGTGGGTACTCATTATATCCAGGAGTATCACTTTGATTTAGTGAAATTACATCGGTCTATCGTGCGCCGAGTAGATCAACGCTCAGAAAATCAATTATTTATACGTAGTCTCATTGGTGGCCTTTATAGAGCCGAAGTGAAAGTGATTGCAGAGGGCGTTGAATGTTTAGAAGAATGGCAAACGTTAAAAATTCTTGGTGTGAGTGCAGCCCAAGGCGATTTTTTGGGGCAAAGAACTGAAGTTTAAGTCATATAATGCTATGTTTGTTTAAGTTAGATCTTGTTTATCAATAGATTGCACTCTATGTTCAATCTATATGCGCTATATTAATGAGCAGTTATAGCGTTAACGTATCAGTAACAAAGCTTCATCGTTTTAGATTTGAGCAATAATACTGAGAAACGACAATACAGCGTAATCGAATCATGTTGATGTTATATGCTGGTACATTGGCTTAAAAATGTCATTTTTACTGATATATTTATCATCAGTAATCTTAAATAATTAATATGTTAGCGAATATGGGCCACGCAATGGACAATGGTTTTTTGAGTAAACTAGCCTTTTGGCAGACATCGCAATTGATGGGTAATGTAGGTGTATTTATCGCCGGAAATTCCCTGTGGGTATGTAAGCCACAGCAAGGTCAATCAGCGCCTGTTATCAGCCAGTTTTTAGTACAAAAAAACAATTGGTCTCAAGCCTTTGAAGCATTAAAGAGTCAGTTTGGCCGAGTTCGGGTGCAATTAGTGCTGTCGCAGCAGTATTATCAATTATTACAAGTTGAAAAACCCAATGTTGAGCCTAGTGAAGTGACTCAAGCGTTGATTTGGTCTGTTAAAGACATGGTGTCCGAGCCCGTTACGAATATTCATCTAGATTATTTCGAATCCAGTTTTATTGCCAGTTCAAAAGTGAATGTGGTGGTCAGTAGTCGTCAATTTTTAATGCAATTGGCCAGTGCTTGTGATGCCAATGGATTAGATATTGTTGGGATCAGTATTGAAGAATTGGCATTAAGCCATGTCTTAGCACACGATAATATGGCACATATGTTAGTCGCTCACTTGCCGCAGCAAGAATTGTTGTTGTTAGTTGTTAAAGCGGGTGAAGTGTTAATGCAGCGTCGCGTTAGAGGATTTAACCACCTGGATAAAGCGACTTTAGAAGAATTAAAGCAAGGCTTAGCCGATAACCTCAGTTTAGAAATCCAACGTTCTATGGATTATTTTGAAAGCCAATTACGTCAAGCTCCAGTTGGGTCAATTAGTATTTTGGTTGAAGGTGATAGTTCATCATTGGCCAATCTCGTTAGTGCTAACTTTAATCAAAAAGTGGTCGCGGTTACTCACGATGGCGTATCGAATTTACTCGCGCAGTTAGCGTTGCAAGAATTAGCTCGAGGTGAAGTGTGATAAAAACCAGTGTTAATTTATATACCACAGATTTGTTGCCGAAAAAGCAAAGGCTAACCTTTGCAAGAATGATGCTGGCATTGGCTTTTTTCACCGGAGGTTGCGCTGTACTTTATGTTGTAGGGTTGTGGCATACCGATGAGTTGCAAAAGTTAAATCAACAGGCAAGCAGCACAAAAAGTCGATTAACTGACCAAAAGACACAACTAGAACAACAAATTGCTTTACGTAAACCTAATGCCGATTTGGTAGCAAAGGTTGAACTTGAGCAACAACGTTTAGATCTTAAAAAACTACTAAAAGATGAACTAAGTCAGCGCAAGACCATGATAAGCCAAGGTTACTCGCCAATGTTGACCGACTTGGCTGCTGTGGCTGATAGCAATGTGTGGTTGAGTCATATTACTATTGAGCAACAAAACACTAGCGCTCAGCGAATTGAGTTTGAAGGTTATGGTCGTAATCCTCAAAGTATTCCACTGTGGATAGATAAATTAAAAACCACTTCAACGTTAAAGGGTTATGCATTTTCAGCGATGACAATGGATCGCGGTGAAGCACAGCCGTTGGCGTTTAAATTGATAAGCCAGCCCGTTGCTAAGGAGTTTGCACAATGAAGCAACAATGGCTGGTGTGGTCGTCAAAATTTAATGAGCTAAGTCCACGAGAGCGGATATTGATTACGTTAGCCTTATTCGTTGTCATTGGGATGTTGCTGTTTATGCCATTAGAGTCATTGTGGAAGCAACAGCAAAGTGTTCAGAATCAGCTAAAGGGACTCGAACAAGAAAATTCGATTTCATTACAACAAGTGGCGCTTTATGAAGAGCGTTTACAGCTCGATCCCAATCAAGATTATCAACAACGATTACAGTTGATTACTGAGCAAATGCAATTGATTGATGCTGACCTCAGCAACCAAATGGTTGATATGGTTCCCGCGGATTATATGCCGACAGTATTAGCCAACTTGCTGGGTAATGTGAAAGGCGTCTCGCTCATGTCGTTTGCCTCTATTGCGCCCAAAGCCTTATTGCAAGTGGGTGATGGTAGTAAAGTTAATCTTTACAGCCATGGTATTAAGTTGACGTTACAAGGCGATTACTTTTCTATTTTAGCGTTTATTAAAGCGGTGGAAAGTATGCCCGATAAATTGTATTGGAAGCGTTTAGATTACCGTGTTGAATCTCATCCCGATGCGTTAGTTGAATTAGAACTTTACACACTTAGTGTGAATAAGGACTTTATCAGTGTTGCGAAACAAGATTAATGCTATGGCGTATGCATCCAGCCTAATGATGCTATTAATGTCGGCTGCTAACGCGCAAACATTACGTGATCCAACTTTACCAGGGCAGGGCTTTGTTGCTGTGCAGGCCAAAGCTGATAATCAATCTTTGGTGTTAAACAGTATTGTTAACGGCCAGAATACTTATGCGGTTATTAATAATATTATTCTTTCGGTAGGTGATGCTATTAGCGGTAGTGGATTACGAGTATCAAAGATTAACAAGGACTATGTTACCTTGTCAGATGGAAGAAAACTTCAGCTATTTCAGTCGATAACAGAGCGATAGGATAAGAATAAAAATGAATGTGATTAGATATGTTACTCCTCTGATGTCGCTGTGCTTAGTTGCTTGCCAAACGACAGATAGACCCGACCCACAAACAGCGAAAGCGGCCTTGAATGAGTCAAGGCAGCAAGCTGAGGCGAGTCAAGCCATTACGCCACCTCCAGCGGCAATGCCTGAAGATGTTCAGCGTGAGCTTAATGGTAATAATGTGTTGAGCCAATCAGCAAGAGCATTGCCCGCCGAGCGTCGTTTTGATGTATCAGCCAATGAAGTTGATGCCAGAGTTTTTTTCCCCAGCTTAGTAAAAGACACCCCATTGAGTGTCGCGGTACATCCTGATGTACAAGGTAAAATTTCATTATCTTTAAAAGCGGTAACCTTGTCAGAAGCCATTCAAGTTGTTGAAGACATTTATGGTTACGAAGTGAATCGAGAAGGTCGTATTTTACGTGTGTTTCCGTCGGGTATGCGAACCGAAACTTTCCCTTTGAATTATATTTACATGCAACGTGAGGGGTTGTCATTAACCTCCGTTAGCTCAGGACGCATTTCAGACCAAAACAATAATTCAAGCAATGGCAGTAGCAATAGCAGCACTAGTAACAGTAGTAATAGTTCAAATAGTAACAGTAGCAATGGAAATTCGAACAGCAGTGACAATACCAATGGTACGTTTATTCGTTCAACGACCAAGACCGATTTTTGGGGTGAATTACAAGCCACATTAATGTCAATAATGGGTGAAACAGGTGGCGGGCGACAGGTTGTGGTAACCCCTCAAGCAGGGCTTGTTACCGTTCGAGCTTTCCCTGATGAGTTACGTCAAATTCGAAGTTTCTTACAAATAGCCGAAAGCCATCTACAGCGCCAAGTGATTTTGGAAGCGAAAATTATTGAAGTGACCTTATCCGATGGTTACCAGCAAGGTATTCAGTGGGAAAATGTCTTAGGTCATGCTGGCAGTACCAATGTTGATTTCAGTACCTCAGCAGGACAAGGGTTAAGTAATGCGATTACGTCTGCAATTGGCGGTGTAACCTCGATTAATTTCACCGGAAGTGATTTCAGTACCATTATTAACTTGTTAGATACCCAAGGTGATGTTGATGTACTTTCAAGCCCTCGTGTTACCGCTTCTAATAATCAAAAAGCGGTTATTAAAGTCGGCAATGACGAATACTTTGTCACCGATGTATCTTCAACGACCGTAGCGGGTACCACTCCGGTAACGACGCCGCAGGTTGAGCTGACACCATTTTTCTCAGGCATTGCCTTAGATGTAACCCCGCAGATTGATGAATATGGCAACGTAATATTGCATGTCCATCCTTCGGTGATTGACGTGACCTCACAAACCAAAGAAATTAAAATCAGTGATTCAACCTTAGAATTACCGTTAGCACAAAGTGAGATCCGTGAATCGGATACCGTTATCCGCGCCGCTTCTGGTGATGTAGTGGTGATTGGTGGCTTGATGAAGAGCGAAAATATTGAAACAGTGTCTAAAGTACCTTTATTAGGTGATATTCCTTTTCTGGGCGAAGCCTTCACCAGTCGCACTAAATCTAAAAAGAAAACTGAATTGATTATTATGTTGAAGCCAACGGTTGTGGGTGGTGACACATGGAAGGATGAATTAAAGCGTTCGCAAGATTTAATCGAACGTTGGTACCCTTCTAAATAGCGACCGTTGACGGTAGAGAATTGACGATTAAAAATAGCGGTTGAAATTGATAAGGGATAGCCAGTAATTATGTATTTGCAGCACTTTGGCTTAAGTCAATTGCCCTTTACGCTTACCCCAAATACGAGTTTCTTTTTTGGGTTGTCGCCGCATGTGGAAGCGTTGCAAGTGCTGCAAACCGCATTACAGACAGGTGAAGGTTTTATTAAAGTCACTGGTGAAGTGGGTACCGGTAAAACCTTAGTGTGTCGTAAGCTGTTGAATGACTTACCGACTCAATATCATTGCGCTTACTTACCTAACCCCTATTTGAATCCTAAAGAATTACGTTTGGCCGTAGCGGGCGAACTCGGTTTAGCGTTACCGAACAAATTAGATCAACAACAATTGACAAGGCTTATCCATGAGCGCTTATTAGCGTTAAATCATCAGGGCTTTCACGTGGTGTTAGTGTTAGATGAAGCGCAATCATTACCGGATGACAGTATTGAGGCGTTAAGATTATTTACTAATTTAGAGACCGAAAGTCGTAAATTATTGCAAGTGGTGTTGTTTGGCCAACCAGAATTAGATGAGCGTTTAGCTCAACCCAAGTTTAGACAATTACGACAACGCATTACCTTTAGTTATGATTTACGTCCATTAACATGGGATGAGATACAAGCTTATATTGGTTACCGACTTGCTATAGCGGGTTATCAAGGACCTGAATTGTTTAATACCGCGGATATTAAACACATTGCCAAAGCTGCTCGAGGTATCCCGCGTTTAGTGAATATATTGGCGCATAAGAGCTTATTGCTATGTTATGGCCAAGGTAAAAAAAAGGTGACATCTCGCCATTGTCTAGCTGCGATAACGGATACAGAAGATATTAATTTACAACATAAAGTAGGGTTTTCCCGTGTCAGCATGCTGATAATTATGTTGCTGGTAACAGTGATGGTGGTTATTGGGTTAAATGGTGATAATTGTTGTGGTGAATGGATGACACAAATAAGCGAGATTAAATGAGTGTGATTATCAAGATGCTGAAAGATTTAGAGCAGCGTCAGCAACCCGGAACAGACAAACCACCAGTGCAACCTGCAGGTGAATTTGTGCGTCCTCAAATTCAGTATCATTCAGTAGCTAAATCTCGCTCACCACTTATAAGCCTTATTGTTGTTGCCGTACTCCTGATCCCTACATTGTGGTTTGGTTTATCTATGTATCGCCAAGCCAATATTCAAATGGTCAATGAGCCAACAGCTATCGATACATCGGTTACCGAAGATATTCAGTCATCGCTGGCGAGTCAGCCACAAGATAATGTCGTTGCTGAACCTAAGCTTGCTCAAATTTCAACTGAAGCACCAACCCAAGCAGCAGCTCAAATACCAACTCAAGCATCTATTCAAGCGAGCACGCCAGAAATCACTGCTGAGATGATTGAACCAACGGATCGCATATCCGAGCTTGATCCATCCAAAGTGAGCACTGCATCAGCCGTTAATAACGAAAGCGTCAACCAACAAACAGTGCTAGCTTCAACCGTAGACACAGAGAAGCCCAGTGGTTCGGTGGATAATAATTCACGGAATATGGCTTCGCTGATTAATACTGAATCAACTCAAGGCCAAATCGTAGCACAAACATCTCGCTTCTTACCCGCAGAAGTCCCCGCAGAAGTATCTGCTGCAGCAAAAACTGTTGATATGAGCGTCAATGAAGTGGTGCTTTCCAAGACGCAAATGGCGCAATTGCAATATCGCAAAGCGATGGATGCTGAGCAAGCGCAACGTCTGGACGATGCGGCGGGTTACTATTTAGAAGCCATTATTTTACAACCGAGTTTACATAAAGCCCGTAAGCAATTAGTTGAAATTTATTTTGCGCAAAATAATCCAACAACTGCGATGAGATTACTCGAGAGTGGGATCAGTATGTTTCCGCAACAGTGGGAGTTTTATGTGATTTTGTCGCAAATTCAAACCGCAATTAAAGCTTATGATGAAGCCTTAACAACGGTGGCGATGATCCCAGATAGCTCATCGTGGGCTCGTGATAAGTGGATCGCACAAACCGATTTGGCACAAAACTCTAAAAACTTTGTTTTAGCGGAGGTGGCTTACCGAAACTTATTGGTATCTGAGTCAACTCAATCTCGTTGGTGGATGGGGTTAGGTTATGCGCTCGATTCCCAGCAAAAATATCCACAAGCCGCGCAAGCATACCGATCAGCATTAAGCTATGAAGGGCTATCAACTTCAGCTATGACATTTATTGAAAAGCGTTTAGATCAGCTAGGAGAAAACCGATGAAGCCTAAGTTAAAGATGCGGTTAGGAGATCTTCTTGTTCAAGAGCTGATTATTACAGACACCCAATTACAGCAAGCATTAGCAGAGCAGCGCAATTCAGGTAAAAAGCTCGGCCGCACCTTAATTGATTTGAACAGTATTACTGAAGACCAGTTACTTAAATTTTTATCTCATCAGCTTAATTTACCGTACCTCGATATTAGTCGTCGTCCGATTGCCGCTGAAGTGGTGAATATTCTCCCCGAAGTACAAGCGAGGCGTTATCGAGCTTTAGTGGTGGAAAGTCATTCCGACCATGTATTAGTTGCTATGAGCGACCCTGCTGACTTGCAGGCTATTGATAATATTGAAGTGTTAGTTGCCCCTAAGCAGTTAATGATCGCGGTGGCACCAGAGCAACAATTACTCGACGCGTTTGACAACCTTTATCGTCGTACCGGGCAAATTGCTGAAATTGCCGGTAAGCTTGATGAAGAATATGCCGCAGATGACATGTTCGATTTGGCTAATTTGACTCAAAGCGACAGTGATAACGAAACCACCGTGGTGAAGCTATTACAGTCTATTTTTGAAGATGCGGTGCAAATGCGTGCGTCAGATATTCACATTGAGCCTGGCGAGAAAGTGCTGCGGATCCGTCAGCGTATCGATGGCCAATTACATGAAAACCTTCTCAGTGAAGTTAATATCGCCTCTGCTTTAGTATTACGGCTTAAGTTGATGGCTGGACTGGATATTTCAGAAAAACGTATGCCACAAGATGGCCGTTTTCATATGGAAATAAAAGGTCATAAAATCGATGTGCGGATGTCGACCATGCCGATTTATCATGGTGAGTCGGTGGTGATGCGTTTATTGGATCAGACCACAGGTTTACGTACGTTAGATGAAACCGGTATGCCACCGCATATTGTGGCGCGTATTCGTAAACAGATTAAACGCCCCCACGGTATGTTGCTAGTTACAGGGCCAACCGGTAGTGGTAAAACGACCACCTTGTACGGTATTTTAAGTGAGCTGAACACTGCCGATAGAAAGATTATCACCGTAGAAGACCCGGTTGAGTATCAATTACCGCGCATTAACCAAGTACAAGTTAACCACAAGATTGGTTTAGACTTTTCTAACGTACTGCGTACCACGCTTCGCCAAGATCCTGACATTATCATGGTGGGAGAGATGCGTGACCAAGAAACGGTGGAAATTGGCTTACGCGGTGCATTAACCGGTCACTTTGTATTATCGACTTTGCATACAAATGATGCGGTTACCAGTGCATTGCGATTACTCGATATGGGCGCGGCGAGTTATTTGGTTGCTAGTGCGCTGCGGGTCATTATCGCTCAACGTCTTGTTAGGCGCGTTTGTCACAATTGTGCCGTAGATTATCAACCAACCGCAGCTGAACGCAGCTGGCTTGCGAGTGTGACGAAAAAAGATATTAGCAGCGCTACGTTTAAAGTGGGTAGCGGTTGCCAAACCTGTAATGGTTCGGGCTATCGTGGTCGTATCGGTATTTTTGAAATACTCGAGCTCGACGAAAATATGATTGATGCCATGCGAACGGGTAATCCGCAAGATTTTGCCCGTGCAGCGCTGCGCAGTCCTAACTTTATTCCCCTTGCGCATTCTGCGATGGAGTATTTATTCCTTGGCACCACAACACTGGAAGAGGTGTCAAAACTGGTTGAAGACGTTAGTGAGTCGAAAGTGCCGTTGTCGGAAGATATTGTTAGCCAACAAGATATTGGGTTATAACAATGCCACTATATCAATATCGAGGACGTAATTCACAAGGGCAGGCGGTCAGTGCACAGCTTGAGTCTGCTAATGAAAGCGCGGCGGCCGATGCGTTGCTTTCTCGCGGGATCATTCCGCTAGAATTGCGCGAAGTGAAAACTAAGCAATCTTTTTCGATGAGCTTATTTCAAAGCAAGGTGTCGCTGGAAGAGTTACAAATTTTTAGTCGGCAAATGTATTCGTTAACGCGTTCAGGTATTCCTATTTTAAGGGCCATAGCGGGCTTGTCAGAAACAACCCATTCCGATCGAATGAAAAAAGCCTTAGATGATATTTCAGAGCAGCTGACGTCGGGAAGGCCGTTATCTTCGGCAATGAATCAACATCCAGATATATTTGATTCGTTGTTTGTCTCGATGATCCATGTTGGTGAGAATACCGGTAAGCTGGAAGATGCTTTTATCCAGTTGTCTGGTTATATCGAGCGAGAACAAGAAACCCGTCGACGGATTAAAGCCGCAATGCGTTATCCGATGTTTGTCTTGATTGCGATTACTATTGCGATGGTTATTTTGAACATTATGGTGATCCCTAAATTTGCCGATATGTTCTCTCGTTTTGGTGCTGAATTGCCATGGGCGACAAAAATTTTAATTGGCACGTCTAATCTGTTTGTTAATTTTTGGCCTCACATGATTGTGCTATTAATCGGCATCATAGTCGGGATTAGATACTGGCATCACTCTGAAAAGGGCGAGAGGCAATGGGACTTATGGAAGCTGCACATACCTGTTATTGGATCTATTATTGAGCGCTCAACCTTGTCACGTTATTGTCGCTGTTTTTCGATGATGCTCAGTGCAGGCGTTCCGATGACACAGGCATTAAGCTTGGTCGCAGATGCGGTCGATAACGCTTATATGCATGACAAAATTGTGGGTATGCGCCGTGGTATTGAATCTGGTGAGTCAATGCTAAGGGTATCAAATAGCAGCCAATTGTTTACCCCATTAGTATTGCAAATGGTTGCCGTGGGTGAAGAAACCGGTCAAATAGATCAGCTGCTCAATGATGCCGCTGATTTTTATGAAGGTGAGGTGGATTATGATTTAAAAAACCTCACCGCAAAACTCGAACCTATTTTAATCGCATTTGTTGCTGGCATTGTATTGATATTGGCACTGGGTATTTATCTACCTATGTGGGATATGCTGAATGTGGTAAAAGGCGGTTAGCAAAGAATGCAACAAAGAATGCAACAAAGAATGCAAACAGATCATTGGGTATCGAGATGTTGAGCCAGCAAAAAGCGGATGGCGATCTGCTTAAAGTCTATGGGCGAGTTATTGCGATTGTGGTGGTGTTAACGCTGCTGGCTATTTTTGGCGGACGTTATGTCAATACTACCTCAAACATAGGTGGGCGTGGTTTAGAGTTTGAACATAATCGTTTTTTGAATGTCTTAGCTATGGTGCGTAGTCAGTGGTTAGCTTCTGGCCGACCTCATAAAATGCAGTTGTCCTGGCATCATATGGCATCGAATGTGACATCAAGTAAGATTAGCGATGACAATACAGTATCAAAAGATGCTCCGAGTAAGATGGATGCTATTAATACTGATGTTGATTTGGTTGGCACCGATAATTGGATTGCTATGTCTAATCAAGGTTGGCCAACCATTGACACTAATGATGTCCAAGGTTGTGAACAACTGTGGGGGCATTTATTGGCAACTAATGTTCAAGAGTTAAATATTACGGTAGATTATCAGCCTGATGAGAACATTTGCCGCTACTATTCAGGCAATACAGCCAGTTTAAGTTATCAGCTACAAACCGGTAGAGTTATTTTTTTAATGAGCGATGGATAAAGTTTGTACCATTAGTGTTAAATTTTAAATAAGCTGCTAATATTAGTGAAGTTATAGCTTAATCAGTATTATTTCCTGTTGTAGGCGCTATAGATAAGAGTGAGTTATTATGAAATTGAAACAACAAGGTTTTTCATTGATCGAGTTGGTTATTGTTATTGTCATCCTCGGTTTATTAGCCGCTACAGCGATCCCACGTTTTTTAAATGTGACCGATGATGCTGAAGACGCCAGCGTTGATGGTGTTGCTGGTGGTTTAGCCACAGCAGTGAGTTTTGTTCGCGCACAATGGGAAGTTGATGGTCGTCGTAACAACAATGTTATTTTAGATGGTACTAGTGTATCACTCGATACACGTTTTGGTTTTCCAACTGGCACAACCAATACTGATGTTACCTCAATGACCAACGAAACATGTCAGGAAGTATTTGATTCAGTTTTACAAAATGCTCCTAGAAATGTACTGTTCAATCAGGATGCTCGTAATCATCGTTATACCGTAAGAATGCAAAATGGTGTTGGCGGTTCATCTACCAGTATTGATGGCCAAACGGTTACTGGTCTTGATTTGTGTGTTTATCACCAAGTGGCTACTTTAGCGCTAAATCAAACGTCGGGTGTAGCAGATCCTGCGCCTGATTTAGACACTGTTGGTGCTAACGGTGTAACATATAATGCAGGTACGGGTCAGGTCGTATCTTTTACAAACAACTAATTTGATTTACCACTGTTCGCAGTAATGTTGGTTTACCCATTTATTTTCTATAGAGGTTATTTAATATGCAAAAACAACAAGGTTTTACATTAATCGAATTAGTGGTAGTGATCATTATTCTAGGTATTTTAGCGGTTACGGCAGCACCTAAGTTTATTAACTTGCAAGGTGATGCTTATGAATCTACGTTAAGTGGTTTAAAAGCATCCTTACAAGGTGCAAATACCTTAGTTTATTCAAAAGCAGCCATTGCTGGCGATGAGAAGTCTGCAGACACAACTGTTCAAATTGGTTCAAGTACTGCTGACACGGTAATGATTACTTATGGCTATTTACAAAATGATGCAACATCTTTAGAAGATGCTTTACAAATAGACATTGCGTCAGATTGGACTATTACAGCTGGAGCTAATTTAACAACAGCAACAATAATTTACCAATCACGTTCACCATATGCTGCAGCAGGTACAGGCGCAACAGCAACTGCAGCTGTTGATTGTCATTTAGAGTACACTCCTGCGACATTGACTACGTTACCTAAATATGAATTAAAGACTACTGGTTGTTAATTATTCAAATGAAAAAAAACCTGCATTTTGCAGGTTTTTTTTTGAAATTTCATTATTCAAAGTATTAGTTTGGATGGTAATAAAAGACTTTGTTTAGATATCATTTATTTATAATGTTGGAAATACGTTAGTCATTCTAACTGATGATATTACTTAATAAATAAACAGACAAAATCGCCGACTTTTGCCATACTGAATAAGTTAATATAAGTTATTGACACCATTATGGTTTAATGCATATTGAACGTTAATAATGTTCATCAGATTGAATGAGGGCATCATCATAGTGAATCGACAACATCATATTCAAGCCGGGTTTACCTTGGTTGAATTGGTTACCACCATGATTGTGATTGGTATTATTGCCGTGGCGGTGTTGCCGCGTTTGATGTCTGATTCATCTTTTAGTGCCTACAGTTTACGCAGTGAATTTATTAGTGAGTTACGCCAGGTCCAACTTAAAGCCATCCAGAATACTGATCAGTGTTATCAAATTGATGTGACATCAAGCGGTTATACGTTACGCCATTTTAGCGGAAGAGCCGCTAGCTTATGTACAAACCAAGTACGTATAGAGCAACAACAAACCTTCAGCGGCAATGCTCATGTCGCCTTAACCAGTAATGCTAGCCAAGTGTTTTCGATTACCTTCGACAGCTTAGGTCGCATGTTATCTCCGGCTTGTTCTGGCCATTGCTTTAATGTGGTGGCAGATGAAACCTTAGCCATTGCGGTCGAGTCAGAGGGGTATATTTATGCTCTGTAAAACTCAATTTCATCGTTTATCACAATCTACTCGTGGCTTTACTTTAATCGAACTTGTTATTGGCATGATGGTGATCGGCATTGCGATAGTGATGCTCACCAGTATGCTTTTTCCCCAGGCGGATAGAGCAGCATCAACATTACAAAGAGTGCGTTCGGCAGAATTAGCTCATTCGGTAATGAATGAAATTTGGGGTAAGCGATATGACCAAAATACTAATCCCAATGGCGGAGTACCAGCGTGTAATGCACCTACTGGTATCGCTTGTACTGCAGCATCAGCATTAGGCCTAGACGGTGAAAGCCGAGACACGTTCAACGACGTTGATGATTATAATGGTTTGGATGAAGACGATAACATGCTCGACTCAAGCCAAACTTATGTCCAAGCCTATCCTCGCTATCAGTTGCAAGTCACTGTGGCATATCTCGACTCAGCAACGAAAGCGCAAAAATTAATTACAGTATCGGTGACAACGCCTGCCAATGAAGTGATCACTTACCAAGCGGTAAGGAGTAACTACTAATGCCTTTACGACGAGTATTAAAAGCAGCAGGTTTTACCTTAATTGAAATGGTTACGGTCATTTTAATCTTAGGGATTATTATTGTTGGGATTAGTAGTTTTGTGATTTTTGGTACCCGTATTTTTGTTGAATCAAGTGCGGTAGATCAAGTACTCAGTCAAAGCCGTTTTGGTATCGAGCGGATGACACGGGATATTCGACGTGCGGTGCCCAACAGTATGCGAACGTTAACCGCAATCGATGGTAGTTTTCAATGTTTGGAGTTGTTGCCTATTGCAGCCAGTACGTCTTATATTAATGCACCGTTTGTGCCGCAAACGGCGCAAAACAATTTAACAGCAATTAAAAGTATTCGTCCAATAGTTAACAATCAGTCAGTGCTGATATATCCACTTACCACCGCAGAAATTTATAACCCTCAAGGGACAACGGCGAAACGATTTATTGTGCAAAGTGTAACTGAATTAGGCGACCAACTTACCATTACCTTAACCCAAAGTGTGCGTTTTACTGAGGCCTCACCGTTAAAACGCTTGTTTGTTGCCGATAGCCCATTAAGCTACTGTTTTGTTAATACAGCTAGCAATGTTGATCTGCGCCTGTACCAAAACTATGGTTATAAGGTCAATCAGCCTGCACCAGCAGCAATGGGCAATGGCGTATTGATGGCACAAAATGTCACTAATACCTTAGCTGTTAATCCTGCGGTGATCTTGACTCCATCGACACTGGTGACTAATGCTATAGTGCATTTGCAGCCACTATTTAGCGTCAATGGTGAAACATTTCAATATCAACATCAAGTACAGGTGATGAATGTTCCCTAAGCTGAAATTAACCCAACATTCACAACAAGGTAGCGCACTCATCATTGGTGTGTTTGTGCTAACGGTGATGTTTCTTATTGCGGCGAGTCTAATCCGCATTGTTGGTGATGCTGATGAGTCAGTTAATCAAGAAGTGTGGGGCACTCGGGCATTATTTAGTGCTAACAGTGGCGCTGATGCCGCGTTAGCTCAGCTGTTTCCTGTCGATGGCACTGCCAAAAGTTGTACTGATGTCAGTTCAACATGGATGCCGCCAATAGGGTTGGGCTTCAATGGGTTCCATAACTGCACTGTGTCGATTAGCTGCAATACTGCCTCTGTGGGCAGTGTCACGCAATATCGAATTAACAGCTCAGCGGTATGTAAAACCGGTAATTGTGCTGGTAACTCCAGCAGTTCAACGTGTTTGCGAGTGAGTCGCCAAGTGGAGGTAGAAGCGCGTGGGAAATAAAGCTGGGTTACTGAAAGGTAAAGCTTGGGGCTTATTTTTTAAGTTCTTACTCTGTTTTAGTTTCGGCTTAACTGGTTTCCCTTTGATGGCGAGTTGGGACAGTAGCTTTATTGAAGGGCTTAATGCCCACGGTACTGATGCCACCATAGATTTTGCCAGTGGAGCTCGATTATATAATGCACCAACCAATGGTCAGTTGCCCGCGACTCGAGTCGATGAGGTGGATAAGTCCTGCGTGCCAAATAATGACAAGGAAAAAAAATGTAAGGCTTCGTCTCCCATTGCGACTATTCCCAGCGACCGCTTAGCCTTTAGTCAATGTACTTCTACTAGCACTGAACAAATAGGGCCTCCTACATCGGCTGCCCCCAATGTCACTGTTGAACAGGGGGAATATGGCGATATCAATTTAAGCGGCGGCAGTGATAGGACACTGACTTTCAATACGGGAAATGGCATTTACAAAATGAAGTCTCTGACGGCATCATCAGGTAAAATAGTGCTATCGTCTGGGCAATATTGGATTGAAACCTTATCTATAAACAATGGTGTGGAATTTGAGTTTCCAACCACAGGTACAGTGACGTTTTTTATTAAAAATGATTATAGACACTACAATCTAAACTTAATAAATGAGTCTGAAAGATTTATGATTTATACCTATGGCGATTTTGTGCTTAATGGTAATGCTCAACTTAATGCTTATGTCTTTGCTGAGGGGGACGCGACCATTAGTGGTAGTGCCCAGTTGGATGGGGCATTAACGGCAAGCAAAATAAAGTTAGAGGGTAATAGCTGGGTCAATTTTGATAATAAAGTATCTAATATTACCACAGTGCCTAATTGCACTATTAATATACCTCAGGCGGAATTTCATATTCAATATGGTAAATCTACTGTATCTGGCAGCGGCTCAACATATGTAACATTTGACGCAGCATTTCCCACTGCCGTCACACCATTAATTTTCTTAATGCCAACCACCGAAGAAAGTAACAACGATGGTCCTGCATCGGTATTCCTTGGCAGTGTTTCTAATCAAGGTTTTACTTGGTCTAAAAAAGAACCTAGTTCAACCACAAACCGTTATGTGAAATCGACTGAAATGCCTGAAGTACACTGGATAGCCGTCACAGCTGGCACTTATGAACTCCCAGACGACGTAACACTAATTGCAGGTTCAGTTGATTATGATCAGGCTATATTTGGTTCCAGTGCCCCTTATACCTCTGTTACTTTACCTGCTACCCAAGATGTGGTGTTGAATCAGATTCAAACTCAGAATAATGACTGTTGGTTAACGAGTACCTCCGAGTTTACGGGCACAGGAATTCAACTTGCATTAGATGCGTCAGAGGTTTATAGCAATAGTCGATGTCAACCAGATAATTTAAATAACAATTCAATTCAAAATGAAACCATTGGTTATTTATCGTTGAGCACCCCTAGCGGTACAACGGCTAGCGGTACCATGACCTTAAATGGTGTAGAAACCAATTACCACTTTGGTCAAGCGCAAACGTTTACGGATAACGGCACTAAGGATATTACAGATCAATGTGCTGTAACGACCGAATTAAAGGGGTTTACTAATGCTCCTATGTTGGTGGCGGGTAAAAATAGCCGCTTAGGTGGCGATGGCGGCTGGCTTCGTCGTTGTCAGTTGACTAACGACAAAGTGAGTATGGTCGTTGACGAAGATACTTTTAGAGATAACGACCGCAAACATCGTTGGGAGAATTACAGTTTTGTGGCTTTTGAGAAAAAAGTAGACACCTTAGTTTGTTTTCGTGACGAATTTACGCGTTCTGATGTTGGTGATGATTGGGCGCTCAAGGTCTTAGGCTCTTCATTACCGCCCTCAATAAAAGAAGGGCGTCTGCGTTTTACCTCTGCTAGCGGTAATCAAGCGACATCCAGTACTTATCAGCGATTATTCCCTGCTGCGAATAATTTAGTTGAGCTGGAGTTTGATTATTATGCTTGGTCGGACAAAAGTGGGACGGGTGCTGATGGCATTGCCGTTATTTTGTCTGATGCAAGCATTACCCCTCAACCTGGCAGCTTTGGTGGTGCTTTGGGATATGCCCAGCGTAATAATGGCACTCCAGGTTTTGCTGGTGGTTGGTTGGGTATAGCATTGGATGAATACGGTAACTTTTCTAGCCCCAACGAAGGTAAAAATGGCGGCCCCGGGTTTAGGCGGCAAGCCGTGGCAATTCGTGGTTCTGCAGCAACAAGTTATCGGTATTTAATCGGTACTAGTGCTGATATTAGTCCTAAAATTGACGTTCGAAGTACATCCAGTGCTCAGCCTAATCATAAATATAAAATCATTATTGACTCAAGAGTGTCGGGGAAGGCAATGGTGTCAGTGCTGCGAGATACCACGAATAATGGCATCACGGATAATTACGAAACGCTAATAGCTCCTTTTGATGCATTAAGTTTCTCAGGGCAAGCTCCTGTCCCTAAAGATTTTTACCTATCAATTACAGGATCCACGGGTGGTTCCAATAATAATCATGAGATGGATAACTTTAAGGTTTGTGCCCTTAAATCCAATCCGGTCGGTCAACAAATTCATCATTTTGAGTTTGACTATACGAGCTCGCCATTTACCTGTAAGGCCGAAACTATGACGGTCAGAGCCTGTAAAAATGCGGTATGTAATTTATTTACTGAGCCTGTAGAGGCTAATCTATCGCTTGCTCCTAATTCAAATGGCGCTTGGTATGTTGACGGTAATAAAACCAATGTAGTGAAATTTGAAAATGGCAGTACAACGGTCGCTTTACGCAACAATGTGACTACGCCAACCACTATTGGGGTGACATCTTCCGTTCCTTTAACCATAGCAGGCAGTAATACCCTGTGCCGCAGTGGTTCGGGCGAGTTAAATACAGCAAGCTGTACTTTAAGTTTTGCAAGCAGCGGGTTTATTTTTGCTGTGCCGGATAAGTTGGCTAATAAACCAACCGAGAAAATTACTATTAGTGCAGTGAAAACCTCAGATATCACTCAACAGTGTGTACCTCTGTTTTCTAAAATGACTAAAAATGTCGACTTTTGGAGCTCTTATATCACCCCAAATACACCAATTAATGGCCAGTCATCGACTGTAAATAATACCGTGGTAGGTAAACAGAGTAGCACTGCAACCACGCTTGCGTTGGCATTCGATGCAGAAGGAAAAGCAGATATTATTGTTAACTATCCTGATGCAGGAAAAATGCAGCTAGATGCAAAGTATACTGGCACAGGCGATGAGCAGGGGTTGATCATGTTAGGTTCAGATCAGTTTGTTAGTTTCCCTGTGGGCTTATGCGTTACCCCCAAAGATAGTGTTGCAGAGTGCTCTGCAAATATTAGTAGTACTTGTAATCGATATAAAAAAGCTGGCGAGTCATTTGATTTAATTATTCAAGGTAAAGCATGGCAAGCGGATGGGGACACAAATTACTGCGATAATGTAAATACCCCTAATTATTCCCATACTAATATTGTATTAGGTCATCAGTTGGTTGCTCCAGCCGGAGGTGTGTTAGGGGCTGTGGGATCATCGCTATACAATCATGTCGCCCAAACCACTAATAGTAATACCGTGTCTCAGTCGGTAACCGAAGTGGGCGTCTTTAGCTTTACCGCTAATCCACCGAGTAGCTATTTAGGGTCGAGTTTTTATGACATTCCATTAGCAGCATCTCCTAATATAGGTCGTTTTATACCAGACCGATTTTTAGTCAGCAGTTCAAGTGTATTGCCATCTTGCGGTAGCTTTACCTACATGGATCAACCGTTTGGTTTGACATTAACATTAAGTGCCTTGAATACCGGTACTTACGTAACCCAAAATTATCAAGGAGCCTTTGCTAAAGGTAGTGCAAGCCTTGTGGGTGAAAACATCAATAATGGTGTAGATTTGAGTGGTAGATTAAGTGCTTTACCAATAAATGCTGGTTCTTGGGCTTTGGGTGAAGCAAACGTCGGATTATCTTATCAAGCAAATTTTCGTCGTACCGTGGCACCGGCTGTGGATGGACCATTTAGTCAGTTAGCTCTTGGCGTACAAGCATTTGATAATGATGGAGGGGTGTCGTTTATTGCCTCACCTGATATGCGTGCAGACAGCAGTGCTATTTGCGCTGACAGTAACACCTGCAATGCGAAACAATTGTCGACTCAAGATTTTCGTCATGGCAGAGTGGTGATGGATAATACCTATGGCCCTGAAAATGAAATTTTACGCATGCCAACGTATGCTCAATATTGGAATGGTAGCGGCTGGATAACTAACGTCAGTGATAGCTGTACTCGAGTAGTCGATCTACTTGATGGTAGCGAAATATACGACCCATTATTAACCTCTGGTGAAACCGTTACCCGTAGTGATGGCAACAGTGCCGTGAACGTTACGATGAACAATGGCCAACTCCCCTTATTATGGCAAAACACTGGTTCTGTCGCATATCGAGGTCAAGTGACCGCACCGCTACAAGTCGAGGATTGGCTTAAGTGGTATTGGAATTGGGACCAAGTAAGTCCGACTCAGCTCTATGAGCCAAGAGCAAGTGCGTACTTTGGTCGCTACCGAGGCCATGATAAGATCATTTATTGGCGTGAGGTGAGTCAATGATCCGAATAAAAAAGCATCTCTTTTACGCTTTTTAGGATTAAATTTGACCGATTAGCATTTTTTTAGATACTTTTACAAAAAAAAACGTCAGATTAGCAATTGTTAACCTGTTCGGTCTTGTAGAATGGGGGTGTCATTGATAAAGTTAGCTGATTTTTCTTCTTCTGATTTCACAGAATACAGGCCTGATACATGTTCAAAAAGCTGCGCGGCATTTTTTCTAACGACCTATCCATCGATTTAGGTACGGCAAATACTCTTATTTATGTTCGCGATGAAGGCATCGTGTTGAACGAACCCTCAGTGGTTGCCATTCGCGGCGAACGCAATAGCAATGGACCAAAGTCAGTTGCTGCAGTCGGTAGAGAGGCAAAACAAATGCTAGGCAGAACGCCTGGTAATATTCAAGCTATTCGTCCAATGAAAGACGGCGTAATTGCCGATTTTTATGTTACCGAAAAAATGCTTCAGCACTTTATCAAACAAGTGCACAACAACAGTTTTTTCCGTCCTAGTCCTCGCGTACTCGTGTGTGTTCCGGTAGGCGCGACTCAAGTTGAACGCCGTGCTATTCGCGAATCAGCGATGGGTGCTGGTGCTCGTGAAGTTTACCTAATTGAAGAGCCAATGGCTGCTGCGATTGGTGCGGGTTTACCAGTATCTGAAGCGACCGGTTCTATGGTTGTCGATATTGGTGGTGGTACGACCGAAGTGGCGATTATTTCATTGAATGGCGTGGTGTATTCTTCATCAGTGCGTATCGGTGGAGATAAGTTTGACGATGCCATTATCAATTATGTTCGTCGTAACTACGGTAGTTTAATTGGTGAAGCAACAGCTGAGCGTATTAAACATACTATTGGTACCGCATACCCTGGTGACGAAGTACTTGAAATTGAAGTGCGCGGTCGTAACCTTGCTGAAGGTGTACCAAGAAGTTTCACCTTAAACAGCAATGAAATCTTAGAAGCATTACAAGAGCCATTATCTGGCATTGTGAGCGCGGTAATGGTTGCCCTTGAGCAATCACCACCGGAGCTAGCGTCAGATATTTCTGAGCGCGGCATGGTATTAACTGGCGGTGGTGCTTTACTTCGTGACCTAGACCGCTTATTAATGCAAGAAACCGGTATTCCAGTTATGGTCGCAGACGATCCACTGACCTGTGTTGCTCGTGGTGGTGGTAAAGCTCTTGAAATGATTGATATGCACGGTGGTGATTTGTTCTCTGAAGAGAACTAATTATCAACTGCTGAGCGGCTTTGTTAATGGCATTTTATGGGTTAACAAAGTTGCGAACAATTTATGAAACCAATTTTCGTTCGTGGCGTCTCGAGTCAATTTAGATTGACACTGGCAATTATTTTGTCGGTGGCATTACTTATGACCAATAATCGCCTTGATCCAATACGCCAATCTTTATCCTCAGTATTAAGTCCTCTACAGTATTTAGCCAATGTACCAGGGGTGATGCTCGACTGGTCAGCCGAGGCTTTTGCCACCCGCAATATGCTTGAACTGCAAAACAAAGAACTGTTACGCCAACAACTGGTTATGTCAGAACGTTTACAACGTTTTGAGCATGTTCGCCAAGAAAATGAGCGTTTACGTGCATTACTCGGTTCGCCTGTGCACATGGATTCTCGTAAAATGGTGGCTGAAGTGATGGAAGTTGCCAGTGATCCATTTCGTCAATTTGTGGTGTTAAATCATGGTTCACAAACCGGCATTTATGTTGGTCAACCTGTGGTTGACGCCCAGGGCGTTGTGGGACAGGTGGTGGAGGTTAGTGAGTTTACCAGTCGAGTATTGATGGTGTCAGATACCACTCATGGTATTCCGGTACGTGTTACCCGTAACGATGTGCGGGCCATTGCGAATGGCATGGGTGATATTGATCAAATTGAACTACGTCATGTGGCGAAAAGCACTGACATTATAGTGGGTGATTTATTAGTCACTTCAGGGCTGGGTAATCGTTTTCCTGAAGGGTATCCTGTCGCGCGCGTTATTAGTGTGTCGCGTGATGATGGCCAGAGTTATGCCGTAATTTATGCTCAGCCTTTGGCAGCGCTAGATCGTATTCGATACGTGTTACTGATTTGGCCTGATGAAACCAAACCGTTTACGCTGCCTAATGACGTACAAGAGTTAATAAAAGAAGCGGCAGATAAAGCCGCTGCCACTGCAAATTCTTCAGCACCCCAACCTCAACCCGTAGAAACAACCACTACACCAGTAACAAGCGAGGTAAACCAATGAGCGCACATATTGCAAATGGTCGCTTAGTGGTATGGCTGACCTTATTCATCGGGATGATGTTTCAGATCATGCCGTTGCCAAAAATGGTAGAAGCCTGGCGACCGGATTGGCTATTGATGGTGATGATGTATTGGGCCATGGCGCTACCGCATCGTTACAGTATTCTCACTGCGTGGTTGTTAGGGGTGATGCTTGATGTGTTGTTGGGAGCTCATCTAGGGATCCGTTCATTAGCATTATCATTAGTGATTTATATTGTGGTGTTGTTGTGCCAACAGTTACGTAACTATCCTCGCTGGCAACAGTCGTTACTGGTTGCTTGTTTTATTTGTATTTATCATGCTGTGATATTTTGGGTGCAGTTTGTTGTTGTAGGCGCAGCCCCATTTAATGTGGACATGTTTTTACCCGCTATTTCGAGTTTATTTATTTGGTGGTGGGTGTTTTGGGTGTTACGCAATATGCGCCGCCATTATAAAGTACGTTAATCCTTACGCACTAAAGTGAGTATGATTTTAATGTACACTAATTAGGGTAAATAACCGATGGCATGGGTACTGGCTTCAACATCACCAAGAAGAAAAGAATTATTGGCGCAAGCGGGATTTAGTCATCTCGATTTTTCGTTTCAGCTTGTCGCACCCAACATTGATGAAACACCTTTGTTGACTGAAACGGCAGAGCAATATGTCTGTCGTCTCGCACTTGAAAAAGCCCAAGCGGGCCTAGTGCTTAGCGGTCATGTGGTTAAGCCTCAAGTTCTGGGTTCAGATACGATAGTGGTGTTAAATGGCCTGATATTAGGTAAACCAACAGATTTAAATGATGCCAAACGTATGCTGGCATTATTATCCGGTCAAACTCACGAAGTGATGACCGCGGTAGCATTAACAGACGGTGAACACACCTTTAACCGACTATGCCGTACCCAAGTGAGCTTTTGTGAATTGTCTGCAGCAGACATAGATGCTTATGTTGCCTCAGGTGAACCGATGGACAAAGCCGGTGCTTACGGTATACAAGCTTTGGGTGGTTGTTTTGTTAAATCGATTACTGGCAGTTACTCTGCAGTGGTTGGTTTGCCGTTAGTCGAAACACGTGAATTATTAGCCTGCATGATGCAGCAAACTTAACCTTTGCTTTAATCGGTCATCTACGGTGGTACAACTGCTGTCAATATTACGATTGGAGCATGACCCGAATACTGGTGGCTTATGAACATAAAAGCACAACGTAAAAAAGGCACAGAATTACTTATCAATGTCACGCCAACAGAAGCGCGTGTTGCATTAGTCGAGCATGGTGTTTTACAAGAGGTGCATATTGAACGTCGCATGAAGCGAGGTTTGGTCGGCAATATTTACAAAGGTAAAATCAGCCGTGTCCTCCCAGGTATGCAAGCCGCGTTTGTTGATATTGGCTTAGATAAAGCTGCTTTCTTACATGCCTCAGATATTGTTCCTCATACCGAATGTGTTGCCGATGTCGAAAAAGGCAACTTTGTGGTGCGTGATATTGCTGAGCTCGTGCGTCAAGGGCAAGACATTATGGTGCAAGTGGTCAAAGACCCACTCGGTACCAAAGGCGCCCGCCTTACGACTGACATTACCTTACCCTCACGTTATTTAGTCTTTATGCCTGGTTCTAGTCATGTTGGCGTATCGCAACGTATTGAGCTTGAAGACGAACGTCAACGCCTTAAAAATATTACTCTTCCTTATGTTGATGATGACGGCGGCTTTATTATTCGTACCGCGGCTGAAAATGTGGGTGAAGATGAACTTGCTCAAGATGCGGCCTTTTTACGCCGGGTGTGGGCTAAAGTCAGCGAGCGTCGTAAGCGTAAAGGCGTCACTTTACTGTATCAAGACTTAGCCTTACCAGTGCGGATCATTCGTGATTTTGTCGGAACCGAACTTGACCATATTCAAGTCGATTCGCGTCGAACTTATGCAGAGCTGCAACAGTTTGTGCAAGAGTTTATGCCTGAAATTGCGGATAAAATTGAACATTATGCCGGCCCCGCACCTATCTTTGAATTGTATGATGTTGAAAACGAAGTTCAACGGGCTTTGGGCCGTAAAGTTGAACTTAAGTCTGGTGGTTATTTAATCATTGACCAAACTGAAGCCATGACCACCGTCGACATCAATACCGGCGCATTTGTTGGCCATCGCAACTTAGAAGAAACCATTTTCAATACTAATCTTGAAGCCACTCAAGCAATTGCAAGGCAACTACGGTTACGCAATTTGGGTGGGATTATCATTATCGACTTTATCGATATGCTAAGTAAGGAACACCAAGCGCGGGTGCTAGAAAGCTTAAATGCAGCATTGGCGTTAGATCGCGTTAAAACCAGTGTCAGTGGTTTTTCGGGCTTAGGTTTAGTGGAAATGACCCGTAAACGTACTCGCGAAAGTTTAGAGCATGTGGTGTGTGGTGAATGCCCTTCCTGTAAAGGCACCGGCACCATGAAAACGATTGAAACCGTGTCTTATGAAATTTTTCGAGAGATTATCCGTTTAGACCGAGCATACAAAGCCGATGAGTTTTTACTGTATTGCTCGCCGGCGGTGTATATGAGCTTTAGTGGTGATGAATCGCATTTGCTGGCAGAATTAGAAGTCTACATTGGTAAGCGTATTCGTTTGCAAAATGAACCGTTATACATTCAAAGTAAATATGATGTGGTGATGATGTAGTGTCGACAACTCAGGCAGTAACTATCAACCGATTATGTTGGCAAATTTTGGCTATCGCGCTGGTGCTTTTTGCACTGGTTGTGAGCCTTATTCGTGGTTTATTGCCCCATATTCCTGAAGTACGTACTGAGTTAATCCATTATCTTGAAAGTGAATACCAACTGCATGTGCAGATGGATAAACTGAGTGCAGAATGGCAAGCTTTTGGGCCAGCACTTACCGTTAATAATTTAGTCTTACCGCCACAAGATAACTTACCGATTACCGTTATCAGCGAAAATGTGCATATCAAACTCGATTTTTGGCAGTCGCTTTTCACCTTGAGCCCACAGATTGAAACGGTAGTATTTGATGGCGTTAAAGTCGCGTTAAATCTTGATGAGTTAGCGGCTAGTGATGACCAGGCTAAAGTGGGCGATAAAGCTAATCTTGATTGGTTATATGGTCTGTTATTAGAGCAGCTGGGACATTTTTCAATTACCGACGCGTCTTTACAACTGGTGAGTAAACAACATGCTTATCAGCCGATTTTTATCGATAATCTGCTATGGCAAAACACGGCTAATCGTCACCAAGCGCAAGGTATTATCCACGTTGATCAGCTTAAGTCGGAGCAAGAGCAATTAACATTACGCATTGACCTTACAGGGGATGGTTATCAACCCGATACTGTAGCAGGCCAGCTTTATGTTACTGCAGATTCATTAGACCTAGGTGAATGGGCGTCAAGGCAGCATACCGCTCAAACAAACACTGATAATATTGAATTTCAAGGCGTGATAAACCTCGATGCGTGGATGACATTTGCTCATCGTCAAATTCGTGATGGCATATTGGTTTTTAAACCCAGCTGGTTACAATGGCACGATGCAGACACCCAGCAAAAATTTGCAATTAACTCAGGTTCATTGCAATGGACTCTACAACCCGATGGTTGGAAAATAGACAGCCACGATTTAGATTTATCGACCAATGATCAAACTTGGCCATCATTAACATTGGCAATTGGCACTCGCGAGGGTGACTTTTTTGGTTACGCTAACCAGATTATTCCAGCGAACTTAACCCCAATGTTGCCGCTAGTGCCCGATTTGGGTAAGCAGCAAGTGAATATTTGGCAACAACTCAACCCTCAAGGGCTAATTGGGCCGATTAGGCTGTATAAACCGGACGACAAACCCCTTATCGCCAAGGTCGAGTTACAGCAATTACAGTGGCAACCTTATCTGTCAGTACCTGGTATTAGCCCTATTGATGCTCAATTAACCTGGGCCAATAATCAACTCGAGTTTGCCTTACCAGAACAGGAGTATACGCTCGATTTTAGCGGTGATTTTGGTCAACCAATTGTGCTGCGCGGCAGCCCAATTATGGGGCGTTATAATGTCGAACAACAACGCTTAACAGTACCTAATATTGAATTTATTAATGATGATATTGCCCTGCAAGCAGGTTTGAATCTTGAGTTTTCCCAGCAGACACATATGGGTTTAGCTGCTCATGTGACTATTAATGATGTCTCTCATCTTGGGCGTTATTTTCCATTAATGGCGATGAGCCCCAATTTAATCAACTACCTGAATGACGGTTTAGTGGCTGGGAATATAAACGATGCACAAGTCGTTTGGCATGGTGCATTAGGCGATTATCCTTATCAAGATAGCAGTGGAGTATTTCAAGCGGGCTTTACCCTTGATAGCGGCATCTTTAAATTTCAACCAAATTGGCCTGCCGTTAGCTCGCTCACGCTTTCCGCATTATTTGAAAATGACATGATGGATTTGCATATTGATCAGGGCAAACTCGATAACGTGGTGGTGGACGGTGCGCGAGTTTCTATTCCACATCTTGGTAAAGAATCTTTATTAAGAGTAGAAGCAGATATCACCACCGATGCACAAGCCGCCACTAAGGTGATTAATGCCTCTTCATTGCGGGGTTCTGTTGGGGCAACGTTAGATGTGGTGCAAATTCAGCGAAATATTAATACCACATTAGATCTTTCCATTCCCTTATATAAAGGGGGTGAACAATTAATTAAAGGCCAAGTCACACTTGATAATAACCCAGTGTTTATTAACTCGCCTGGTTTAGATTTACAGGCTGTGTCAGGTCAAGTGAGCTTTGTAAATCAATTGATTGAAGGTAAAAATATTAAGGCCAGATTATTTCAACAGCCGTTAACGTTTAGCGTAAAGACCGGTAAACACAACAGCAATTTAGCATTGAATGTCGATATGCGTGGCAAATGGGATCTTGATGCTCTGCCTGCCAGTTTACATAACCCAATGACGGAAACGTACCATGGGCAGCTAGACTGGAACGGCGGGCTAACCATGATTTTTGACCCCAGTGGTTACAGCTTACAAGTCTCTGCTAATTCCGATCTTATCGGTACGTCATTGGATTTACCTATGCCTTATCAAAAATCTGCAGACGAGCCCAGAAAGCTAAGTGCGGATCTTATTGGCGATAACAAACAATCATCATTGAGCATTAAACTGGGCAATGATCTGGAGTTTTGGGGGGGATTTAATGCTGATAGTGGCAGTCAGCTTGCCTATTATGATGTCATGATTGGTCGCCACTTTAGACTAGGTGATAACTTAAATAAGCAACAAGGACATCTACATTTAGACTTGCCAAAAGTGGATTTAGCGCAGTGGCTCCCGCTCATTAATCGCTTTAGTGCCACCTCAGAACCTGAAGTGATCACCTCATCGGTACGCGACCGCATCTTAACGGCTGCAGAGCTACCTGGCGCTACAGCACAACAAAATGCCACCTCTTCGATTGACGCTAAAGCCCCCGCATTCCCTAAATTAGTCGGTATTCATGCCAACATCGCTCAATTAAATGTATTGGGGCAATCATTTGATAAATTGCATTTTGATGCTCAACCCACTGAACATGTGTGGCGCGTTGACGCTGATTCGCAGCAGTTTGCGGGACGTATCGATTTTTATCCTAACTGGCGTGACCAAGGCATCAAAGTGGTCGCGAAAAAGCTGCATTTATTCCCGGTAGTGAGTGGCCCTGAAACCGTTGCGTTAGCGCCAACGTCGATGCTAGAGCATCTGCCCACTTTAGCTGTAGATGTTGATGACTTTAGCGTTAATGATTTATCACTAGGTCACTTAGTGCTGCAAGGCTTACCACATAAACAAGGCTACCAATTTCAAACTGTTTCCATCACAAAACCGACGGTAGCATTACAGGCCAACGGTTTATGGTCTGTTGAAAATGGTATCGATAAAACCCTGTTTGAGGTTAATTTACAGGCTGACAAGTTTGATGACTTATCGACGATGTTAAAAATAAACCCTGGGCTACAAGATGCACCACTGGACCTCTCTGGTCAGTTATCTTGGCAAGGCGCACCTTATCACTTCGCCCTCGACACCTTAAATGGCCAACTTAAGTTTGATTTGGGCAAAGGTCATTTATCGGAAATTAGTGATAAAGGCGCCCGAGTGTTTTCGTTATTTAGTTTAGATTCGTTGTTGCGCAAATTATCGTTAGATTTTTCGGACGTGTTTGGCGAAGGTTTATATTTCAATACATTTAACGGTAACTTGACGATTGATAATGGAGTGGTTAAAACCACTGATTCTGAAATGGATGCTATTGCTGGTAATATGCGAGTAAGAGGCTACACCGACTTAACCACCCAAAGCTTAAATTATGACATTCGTTTTGTGCCGCAACTTGCGTCAAGTGTGCCAACCGTGGTGTTATTGAGTACGAGTGCATGGACCCTCGGTTTAGGCGCGTTTGCCCTAACGAAAGTGTTAGAACCGGTTATTGAAGTTATCTCTGAAATTCGTTTCCGAGTCACCGGTACCATGGACAACCCGCAGCTAGAAGAGCTTGAGCGTAAGAGTAAAGAAATCGAAATACCTAAAGCAATTTTACCGCAAGCGGACGAGACCAGTGTAGAGACGACTATTGGAACTAAAGCCAAAGCTAACTTAGATACTACAGCTAACGTAGAAACTAAAGCTAACATAGACAGTAAAGCAGAAAATAACGTTGAGGCAGATGTTCAGCGTGGCGATAACGCTCGTGAAGCGGAAGATAAATCGCTACCAAGAAGTTCGCCATCCACGCAACTTATGCCAGATATCGATAATTCATCTGATGCAAATCAACCGTCAGCGACTGACACTGAAGTTGATCGAATGCGCAAAACTTTAGCCGAGCCAGCAACTAATGTCGTTATGCTACCAGGAGTGAGAAATGCAAATCAGCTTATTACAATGTCAAAGCAGTCGCGATGTCAAAGCCAATCTCGCGTTTGTCGACTCGCAGCTTAAAGACTTACCCCGCGAGGCCGATGAAGCGCAATTAGTGGTGTTGCCCGAGTGTTGTTTATTGTTTGGTGGCCATGAAAGCCAGCAACTTGAACATGCTGGCAACGAGCATCAAAGTGAGCTTAAAGATGCATTAGCTGCAATGGCAAAACAATACCAAGTGTATTTTATTGCCGGCACCATTCCCATGCGTGCAGATGATGGTAGAGTCTTTAGCCGCTGTTATTTTTTTGATGATCATGGCGTCACCCTAGGTCATTACGATAAACTGCATTTATTCGATGTTGAGGTGGCAGATGGCACTAAGACTTATCGTGAAAGTGATACCTTTCATCCCGGTGATAGCATTTGTGTTATAGACACCCCTTTTGGCAAAGTCGGCTTAGCCGTTTGTTACGATATCCGTTTTGGCGATATGTTTCGAGCGTTGCGTTTAGCGGGAGCAGACTATATTGCGTTACCTTCTGCTTTTACCAAAGTCACTGGTGAAGCGCATTGGCAGGTGTTATTACAAGCCCGAGCCATTGAAACTCAATGTTATTTGTTGGGGGCGGGCCAATGGGGACAACATAACCAGGGCAGTCGAGAAACATGGGGTCACAGTATGATCGTCGACCCATGGGGCCGAGTGATTGCAGAGCAAGCCACTGAATGCGGCTGGGTACAAGCTAAAGTCGATTTAACGGAACTACGACGTATTCGTCAACAAATGCCAGTGATAGGCCATAATCGATTTATAGAACCGCAGTTGAAATAACACTGGCTTAAATAATACTGGTTTAAATAACACTGAACGAGCCTGACAGAAACCAAATTCGCAGTACGCGTTACCAATTAAAAAAGAGAGTTTTAATGCCATTTTTAACCCAAGTAGAGCAGAGTTTATTGCAAGATGGATTAACCTTAGATGGACTGCAAGGTTACTTAAATACCATTCATCAACACAATATCGATTTTTCAGACCTGTATTTCCAAGCTTGTCGTCATGAGTCTTGGGTATTAGAAGATGGCATTGTAAAAGAAGGCAGCTTTCACATTGAACGTGGAGTAGGTGTGCGCGCTATTACCGGCGAAAAAACCGGTTTTGCTTATGCTGACGAAATCACCCCAGCAGCTTTAGATGCAGCAGCAAAAGCTGCCCGCGGAATTGCCAGTGCTGGTGAGCAGCATAAAGTACAAGCTTTTAAGCGCCAAACAGCCCATAAATTGTATGACAGTGCTGACCCAATAGCGGCTATGGACGAAGTGAAGAAAATCGATTTATTAAAGCAAGCCGATGCTTATATTCGTAGCCTCGACAGCCGTATTATTCAAGTCGTCGTAAGTTTATCGGGCGTACATGAAGAAATATTGATAGCCGCCAGTGACGGCACATTAGCAGCAGATATTCGTCCATTAGTGCGCTTTAACTGTAGTGTTATCTTAGAAGACAAAGGTAAGCGCGAACGTGGCAGTGCTGGTGGCGGTGGTCGTCACGATTACAGCGCCTTTTTAGCCACCGATGAAGCTGGCTTACCGCAGAGTTTTGAGTTTGCCCGCGAAGCGGTACGCCAAGCTCAAGTTAATGTACACGCTATTGATGCACCTGCCGGTGAAATGACCGTGGTGTTAGGTAATGGTTGGCCTGGTGTTTTATTGCATGAGGCAGTTGGCCATGGCTTAGAAGGCGACTTTAACCGTAAAGGCAGCAGTGCATTTAGCGGTAAAATGGGCCAGCAGGTGGCGTCTACCTTAGTGACCATCGTGGATGACGGCACCTTAGAAAATCGTCGCGGTTCATTAAGCATCGATGATGAAGGCGTGCCAAGCCAAAAAACCACCTTAATTGAGAACGGTATTTTAAAAGGTTACATGCAAGACAAGTTAAATGCCCGCTTAATGGGGCAAGAGCCTACAGGTAACGGTCGCCGTGAATCTTATGCGCATTTACCTATGCCGCGCATGACCAATACCTATATGAATGCAGGTGAGTCAAATCCAGCCGATATTATTAAGTCGGTTAAAAAAGGCATTTACGCGCCTAACTTTGGTGGCGGACAGGTCGACATTACTTCAGGTAAGTTTGTGTTCTCGGCTTCTGAAGCCTATTTGATTGAAGACGGTGAAGTGACTCAGGCGATTAAAGGCGCGACCTTAATTGGTAATGGCCCTGAAGCTATGGGACTCATTTCAATGGTAGGTAATGACTTAGCCTTAGATAAAGGTGTTGGCGTGTGCGGTAAAGACGGACAAAGCGTGCCCGTTGGTGTGGGTCAGCCTACTCTAAAAATTGATCGCCTAACAGTTGGTGGTACCGCTTAACACTAACTTTTACTGTGTTGGTCACTCACTGAGTGTTTATGCTCAGTGAGTTATGGTGATCTACACTGTGATCACTATCTTATGTGAGTGAATATGCACGTTATGATCTAGTGGCTGTGATAATAACGGAATTACGTTATAATTCATCAAGGAATTAGAGTATTAACTCTAGAGGTGTTTATGGTTGCACAACGTCATATCAGTACATATTGTCGCAGACGAGTGAACTTTACTCTGTGTTTCAGTGTTTTATTTGTCCATCTTAGTGTTTTTGCTGAACCCGTTACCTTTAGTCATGCTTGGCAGCAATTGGCGCAAGTGAGTGATCAGCTTCAAGCTAAAGCTCAGCTAGTCAACCGCGCCAAAGCGGAAGAGGATGCCGGTGATGCGTTAAATTACCCATCGCTTAATATTGCTGGCAGCTATACTCGCCTCGAAAAACCTATCGAACTTGATTTACGTGACTTAAATCCATTAGCGACTCTCGACACAAGTACATTACCAGCAGCTCTTAGTAGTGCATTAGCTGAAATCCCAGGCTCTCTCTTTGTCACTCCTTTTACCGAACAAGATGTGTTTCGTGCCAGTTTACAAGCCATGTGGCCCATTTATACCGGTGGTAAAATTACTGCAGCCCAAGGAATACATGCTGCCCAAGTCTCAGAGAGAGAACAAGAGTTTGCCCTAGCTCAGCGTGAGTTATTTCTTCAGTTAGTTGATCGCTACTACGCAGTATCGGTGACAAAAACCTTAATCGATACCCAAAAGCAGCTGGTGGACTCGTTGACTTTGCATGTGAGTCATGCCCAAAAATTAGAACAACAAGGCCAAATAGCCAAAGTTGAACGCTTAAATGCCCAGGTCGCATTAGAAAATGCCAAAGTCAACTGGGGCAAAACCAAGCGTCAATACGAAATGACCGAAATTGCGCTAGCAAGAATGTTACATATACCGTCGGTCGATCCTATTTCGGCACTGTTTTTACTCGAACAACAACCTTCATTGCCCCGTCTTAGCCAGCTGACATTAACTCAGCATCCGGCGTTAAAACTACTCGAAGCTAAAGAAGCTCAAGCCAATGGTTTAGTCGACTTAGAAAAGGGCAGTTACTACCCCACGGTGTATTTATACGGCAACTACACCTTGTATGAAGATGACAGCTTATTTTCTCAAGTAGAGCCGGACTGGATGGTGGGTGTTGGTATGAGCATACCGCTTATTAGCCGTGATGGTCGCAGTGGAAAAGTGCTCGCGGCGAAAAGTGCTTTACTGCAAGCGCGTTACACCAAAGCACAAACCAAACAAGATTTAAGTTTGTTGATTGATCAGAGTTATCGGCAAATGCTGCAAGCTAAAGAAGAAGCGGATGCGCTGGATGTGTCATTAGCATTGGCGACCGAGAATTTACGATTGCGAGAGTTGTCCTTTAACCAAGGCTTATCCACTTCAATTGACCGAATCGATGCCGAGTTGAGCTTAACTGCAGTGAAAACTCAGCAATTAGGTGCAAAATATCGTTATATGCAAGCCTATGCCAAAGTGATGGCCATTAGTGGTCAAGTAGATGAATTTATTAACCGAACTCAACTTCAAGGGGCTGCTTATGCGGGCTAACAAGATTATTGCAGTGGTCGCATTCGTGCTAGTTATATTATTGTTAGGGTACGGTGTCATGCTAGCTTTTACGCCTCAACCGACAGTGTTGCAAGGGCAAATAGAAGCTCGTGAATATAATATCTCGTCTAAAGTTCCTGGACGAGTTGAGCAAGTTTTGGTTCGCAAAGGCGACCAAGTCAATGTGAATGATATTTTGTTTGCCATCAGCAGCCCAGAATTAGATGCTAAGTTACTGCAGGCTCAAGGCGGCCTTGAAGCGGCAACGGCTATGCAGCAACAAGCTAAAAATGGCGCAAGGCAGCAACAAGTTACCGCAGCTAAAGAACAGTGGTTAAAAGCCAAGGCTGCAACCGAACTTAGCCTAAAAACTTACCAACGAATTGAAAACTTATTTGATGAAGGTGTTGTCGCACGGCAAAAGCGCGATGAAGCTTATACCCAATGGCAAGCGGCTAAATATACCGAGCAAGCAGCTTACGCTATGTATCAAATGGCAAATGAAGGCGCGCGGGTTGAAACTAAAGCCGCAGCCGCAGGAAAAACTCGTATGGCAGAAGGTGCGGTTAACGAGGTCAATGCCATTTTAGCCGACAGCCAAATGCGCTCACCTAAAAAAGCGGAGGTGAGTGAAGTATTATTACAAGCAGGTGAGCTTGCGCCGAGTGGTTTTCCGGTGGTAAGCATTATTGATATGAGTGATGCGTGGGCCGTTTTACAAGTTAGAGAAGATTTGTTGAAGCTATTTAAACAAGATCAAACTGTCATGTTAGATATTCCAGCACTACAGCAGCAAGTCGAATTTACCGTTTCGCACGTTAGTGTTATGGGTAATTTTGCCACTTGGCGCTCGACAGAGAGCGGCCATGACTTTGATATGCGTACCTTTGAAGTTGAACTGACACCTAAGCAAAAGATTGTCGATTTACGAGTTGGTATGTCGGTATTGTTTCGTGCCGACAAGCTTGCCGAACATTAATAAGGCTTGCTGATGAGGCATTTATTCAGGCGAGAATGTAAAGCGTTGTGGAATTCACCATGGCAACTTGCCTTGGTGAGCTATATTCCGCTAATTAGCGTGATCGCACTTTGGTGGTTATTTAGTGCGGGGTTGCCAAGGCAGCTCCCTGTTGCCGTGGTTGACTTAGATAACAGCCAAATTAGCCGCATGCTAACAAGGCAATTATCGGCCAATGCCGTAATTGCACCACGTTCATTTGCCAATGAAGCTGCGGCGATTGAAGCTATGCGTCAAGCGCAAGTATACGGGCTAGTTATTTTACCTTACCAGCTCAGAAAAGATTTACTCACATCAAAACAACCCACTATTGATATTCGCTATAACAGCCAATTTTTGTTAGTAGGTAAGTTATTATCCAGCCAGTTACAACTCAGCCTTGCTGAGGGGTTAACGCATATTGGCGAGGTGAGCCTATTACTTAAAGGCGCAAATAAAGCCACCGTTGATGTGAGCTTAACGCCTATTAGTAACCAAACGACGGCGTTATTTAACCGAAATAATAACTATGTTGGTTTTTTAGTCCCGCCTATATTGATTGCATTATGGCAATTACTGTCGATGTTGGTATTTGTTAATAGTGTTAATGCGGAGCTTATTCCTCAAGGTGAACGCTATTATTTAGCTCGAAACATTTGGCCAAAAGTGTGGGTTAAAGTGTTATTTTATAGTCCGATCATGCTCGTTCATAGTGGCTTTATTTTAGTGTGGTTATACCACTATTTAGCTTTGCCCGTTGCGGGGTCATTATGGCTACTGTTACTGGCGCAGGCGTTCATGCTCATGGCATTGTGGTTGTTAGTATTGGTGATTTTTATGATTATGCGTGACAGTGCTCGCACGGTCAGTTTCTGTACCGCATTATTTGCTCCAGCATTTGCGTTTATGGGCATAACCTTTCCCGTAAACGATATGCCCTTATTGGCTAAATGGTGGCGGTTGGTGATGCCATCGAGTCACTATATAGACTCTCATATCAGCGTCGTCAGTTATGGTGTTGGCTTGCCGCAAGTATTGACTCAAATCAGTTCTTATTGGGGCTTTTTACTGTTATTGCCTTTGCTTTATGTGCTGGGCCGCCACGCGCAAAAAATACCGCCACAGGGTCATGTTAGTCACCCGGTTACTCTGGAGGTCAACCGATGAACTTCTGGCAATTAATCGTAGCAGAATGCAAAGCTATATTGGCTGACAAAGCGATTGTGATGACGCTATTTGGTGGAGTGTTATTTTACTCGGTTCTGTATCCGTTACCGTATTTGAATCAGGTGCCGACAGAGCAAAAGGTCGTGGTGGTAGATCACGATAATTCGTCACTCAGTAGGTTGGTGACTCGCCACGCAGATGCCAGTGCTAAGATAAAAATACTCGCTAAGGTAAGCAGTATTGAGCAAGCACAAATGTGGATCGATCAAGGTAAAGCTCACGGCTTACTGGTTATTCCGGCTAACTTTAGACGCGATTTGTTGTTAGGCAAGGGTGCAACATTAAGTTACGGCGGCGATGCGAGTTACTTTCTGATTTATTCAGCCGTAGTAGAAGGCTTAGTGTCAGCAGGTATAGATGCCAGTAAACAAGTGCAGTTAATTGGTTTATTGGCTCGGGGCCAAAACCCCCAACTTGCCCAGCAAGCTGTTAATTCTATTAATATTAATTCAGTTCCAGCGTTTAACCCTAGTTTAGGTTACACACCGTATGTGGTGCCGGGATTATTTTTATTAATTCTGCATCAAACCTTATTAATTGGCACCGGTATTTTGGGTGCAGGCCAATGGCGCAAACCCGGTTATTGGCAGCAAGTACGTCCAGTAACCTTGGTGCTTGCACGGTTAAGTGTGTTTATGATGATTTACGCGCTATTTAGTAGTTTCTATTTAGGTTTTTGTTTTTATTGGTACAAAGTAAGCGTGGTGGCTACGGTGATTGAAGTTGGGCTATTTATGTTGCCCTTTCTATTAGCCACGGGATCGTTAGGTATTTATCTTAGCAGTTTATTTAATCGTCGAGAATTACCTACCCAATTGTATTTACTGGTGTCGATGCCGATTTTATTTGTGTCAGGGTTTGTGTGGCCGATTGCATTAATTCCAGAACCATTGGTATTAGCATCTCAAGTTATTCCAGCTGTTCCAGCGATTATGGGGATGCTCGAGTTAAATCAATTAGGAGCTGGTTGGTTGGCGGTAATGCCTAAATGGTTACAATTGTGGGGCTTGTTTGCAGTATTCGTCACGATGGCCATAGTCGCCATTGGGCGGAAACAGAAAAATGTTGATGTTGCATCATAAATCACCCATAGAAGTTAGCCAGGTTTTATCATATCGAAATAAGGTTATAGCTAGGTTTGTCACTGAGTAAAAAAAATAGACAGTTATCTTCTCGATAGACCTGTCTATTTCATTTGTTTTATGGGGTTTATTGTTGACTGATAAAGGGCAACCGTGACGGTTTCTTGGTCAGAGTCCAATTACATCATTCCGTTTTGGGCATTGTTTAAAGCTGCTTCTAAACGTTTAACGTTATGTTGGTATATCTCGCTGTGATCGACTTTTGCAGCATATTTAAAATCAGCTAATGCGCCTAAATTGTCATTATTCAGTAATTTCATTACACCACGATTATTATAGGCATAAGCCCGAACCGTCATTGATGGAATCGCCACTTGGGTACGAGCACTTTTCACGGCTGCACTACAGGCTTTTTGGGCTTTTTCCATATCCGCTAATTGCACATATCCAGCGCATAAGTTCACGTTGCGAGAATAGTCATCCACGGCGAACTTACTTGCAGACAAAGTAGCGGTTAAGCCTGCTTCAACATCACCAGACTGCAATGCGTTAACACCAGGCACATCTTCCACTAATACCATTTTGTAGGCATTACTTTTGATCTGTTGACCTTGCTCATCAGCCATTACGCTTGTCGATGCTGTCAGTACTAATGTGGCACAAATTAGGCCATTAACGATGCTCTTTTTCATGATGTCGCTCCTTTAAACGTTTGTGTAGCGCCGCGCTACAGGTGAACTTTAGTCAAAACGACTAGCGTCGACAAACGATAAAAAACGCATTAATGGGTTAAAAAAATTCACTTATGGGGAGGTGTGATAGTTTTGTTTAATTAATGGCCGCGGCAATTAACGTCGATGTGTTTCATGACATGGTCATCCAACGATTTTCTTTAACCTCCACAATTTTCATTGAACCTGAAACCTTAACGACTTACACATTCTTTTATAAACAGTCTTCAACGGTATCAAGGGATTTAATACTGATAGTGTGTAAGCCATATTGATATGATTCAAAGTCTATTTATACTGTCTGCGTCTGCACTGCTTAAGATTTTAATGTCTTTACATCAATAAGATAGGGCATGTAGGATTATAATTGATACTTAATAAAAGGCGGCCAGAAACTATTGGCAATGATCACTGATTTTTAGCCCAAAATGTGGCTGATAATGCTAAGAGTATATTTAGGATTAATGATTATGTTTATTGAAGCCTCTAAATTTTCTTTTGTGAAAGAGCTTGAAGCTAATTGGGAAATAATTCGAGATGAATTTCTTGCACTACCAAATGACTCGTTTGACCCATGGGTTCAACAACAAATGCATGGTCAAGGCTGGAGTGTCTTCGGCTTGTATGCGCTTGGGAATAGTGTTGAAGGTGCATGCGTTAAATGTCCTCAAACAGCGAAACTCGTTGAAAACATCGGCGGCATTTCTCTCGCTGGTTTTTCGCTACTAGCCCCCCATACGCATATAACACCACATGTCGGTTGGGCTAATAATGTATATCGTTTACATCTTGGATTAGTGGTGCCACCTGACTGCAGGCTTCGTGTTGCCAGCGAAACCCGTTATTGGGAAGAAGGTAAATGTTTAATATTTGATGATACTGCTGAACATGAAGCTTGGAATGATTCTGCTCAATATCGTGCCACATTAATGTTGGATTTTCTTCGGTCGGATATTTGTTCCTTCACAGAAGATATGGTGCCAGACGACGTTCGGCAATACGCTGAACAGCTATTGAAACGATAATAAACAGTGTAATAAAGTCATTATCACTCTAATTATTAATGACTTTCATCATGGAAACTTTTGAGGATCCAATCGATTAGTAATTGCACTTCTGGTCGCTGTTGTTCATTGGTGTGGCGGATCAAATAATAGCGATCATGGCTATAAAGTGGATGAGGAAATAATGGTAGAAGGGTGCCGTTATCGAACCATGCTTGGCTGATGGGTAATGGAATGAGTGCAATACCTAATCCTTGTTCTGCAGCGCGGGCGACACTGAACATACTGTCTAGTTGAATTATCTGCTTAGGCTGAAATGCATCAAAGCCAACATTTTCGGCCCATTGATGCCAAGCGTAAGGTCGAGCTTTATGCAATATTAATGGCACCTTAGTTAATGCTTTAAAACCTTGTGAAGACAATTCAGCATGCAGTTGTGCATTACACGCAGGGATATAAGTGATTGGAAATAAATCATACACATCGGCATTCGTTTGTTGTTTACCAGAGAGCATAATGGATACATCAGTGTGCTTAATTGTATCGCTGCGCGACTTAATGGTTTCGAGCTTAAGATTGATGGTGGGATATTTAGATGACCAACCAATGAGTTTAGGCATAAACAGTTCACTGGCAAAGAATTCTGGCATTGAAATACTGACTTCGAGCATTCTGTCTGACTGGTTAAATTCACTGACTGTGTTGACTAATTGCTGCATGACCGGCTCGATGGCCTGGTAAAAGCGTGCGCCAACTTCGGTCAATGTCACCGCGCGGGTTTGACGAATAAACAAGCTCTGGTTTAGAGATTCCTCTAACTGTTTAATCTGATGACTTACCGCCGAAGGGGTTAGATACAGTCTTTTAGCGGTTTCTTTAAAACTTAAGCATTCAGCAGCGACGCAAAAACAACGTAGGCCGCGCATGGAGGTGTGTAAAGGGATCATTCAATTCTCAACAAGGACAGTTTATCAACTCACTTCCCCTTGATGATAATCAATTGTGATGACATCTGTAATGCATGCGGGTCGACTACTGAGTAATAGTTTAGTGAGACTAGGGGCTATTCTTGAAGAGAAAGCAAGGATTAGACCAGTAGTTAAAATCTAATTTAAACATAGTGTTAACTAATTTTATAAAAATTGATTGAGTTGCTCTGGTGCTGAATAAACCTTGTTCGCACCAATTTGGTGCTAACTGATGTTACGTTATCTCAACTGAGATAACGAAATGGATTAATAGGTAGGTAAGCAGGGCTAGCGCTTAATTAATATGTCTAATTAGAAGTACAGTGTTTCTTGCTTGGTGCCATCGATAAAAATGTCGCATTTATCTGCAGTGCTCGATTTTGCTGATTGAACAATGCTAGCAACAATACCAAAGCTTCCACCTTGATCTCCGAGTACCGAACCAAAGTAACAATCACCTTTAAATTTCATATCTTTAAAGTTTGCATTAAGATTTTGGGTAGGCGTCATTGGCGGGAATCGACCCTGCATGATCGGGTCACCATTAGCGGTCAATAGCAGTTTATTATTTGCTTTATCATACGATCCGCCAAGCACGAAGGTTTGGTCATTGACGACAACCGTTTTGTTTTGAGCCACGATTGGTGGTTTAGCGGCACAAGCGGTGAGTAGTACACCTGCAGTTATAGTAAGAAGTAGAGAAATTTTGCGCATTATTATTCCTTAGTATGCGTCGAGAGTCGTAAATCGGTCCCTCGTAATAGTAAACTAGCCCTGTTTACAGATGCTATTGATGGTATCGAAACGCATAATGTTGAGCACTATTTAAGGCGTGAACATAACGTCAGGTAGCAAAAATAGTTTTTATTTCAACAATATATCAATTAAATACCGTATTGCACGTCTTATTGTATCAACATATTTGTGAATGCCAAGTATAAAAAAGCCTGCTGAAGTAGCAGGCTTGAAGGATCGATAAATATTATAGGAGTGAGAATATTGAGCTTATGACAAGGTCACATCAAATATCAATTTAGTGACCACACCTTTAGGCGTAGTTGCTGTCAGTGTGACTTGGCTTGTGCCTGGTGTACCATTATTTTTCAAGGTAAATGGGGTTGATGTTCCTCCTGCTGAACTCTTGTTAGGTACGATATAGCCAGAGAACTGCAATTCACCTTCGGTGCTAGTAACGGTTAAGGTTGTACCAGAAGGTAATATTTGATTGGCGCTATCAGTGATTACCACATCAAACTTTGTCGTTTCATCTAGTGCAATAGGTTGAACATCAGTGTCGTAATCATTAATCAAGCTGCCATCTTGGCTAACGACAAAATTAGCTTCAGAGCCTGACATTGTTAATACTAATGCTTTACGGATATAAGTGCTCATAGCCGTGCTATCACATAATGCACCTTGGCATTGTGGGCCGTTAAATTGACCGTCAGCTAATTGGTATGTGTTGCTCGCTTGAATATTAAAGTACGGTTCAGCTGAATCATGGGTGCGAGATTCGTTGTCATCTCTAAAGGCGTCTGGCAAGTCAACAAAACCACCGCCATGGTAAGTTTCTACATCCATGCCGTTGCCACTGCATGCTACTGACGTTGTGCCGCTTAAGCAGCCGTTAACCACGCCACCATCAGCATCGTCAAATACATTGTTGCCATTGGTATCGAAGAAGGTTTCGTGTCCTAGCGCATAAGCCATAATCGTTACACGATGGTCACTTACCCGTGGTGATGCCGATGTCCAAATGACGGAACATTTTCCGTTTTCCATGGAACACGATGGTTCAATTTGACCACCTTCAGCGGTAAAGTTGATGGTAGTGTCGTCTGGTGCAGGGTTTGCAAAACTGTCAGAGGCATAAGCTGTAATGGTAACTTGTTCGCCGTTGTAGTCGCCCGCTTCAGGGTTGCCATTTGATCTTGAAATACTAAAACCAAGCTGTTGTGGCAAGCCGGTATTGACGGTCAGCTGTTCTGATTGGCTGGTAATGGTTTGGTTAGTGTCGGCGTCTGTGGTTGATGCCACCACTCTTACCGGGGTTGGAATTGTACCCGCTTGCACTCGCACACTGACTAATCCCTGGGAATTGGTAATACTGCTGTCGGTCACTTCACCATTAGCAAATCGCAGACCGCCAACACTGGTGTCTAAGCTGAAATTAACCGTTTGTTGTGCTGCCGGCTGGCCATTAGCACTGGTGACTAAAAAGGTCACTAACGACGATTCTGTTGAACCGGTGCCGCCTGAACCTTTGATACGGATTTGGCTTGGATCAGCTGACACAAAGCTCACATTAGATAATGTTTGACGGGCTAAGGTAAAAGGCAAACTTGCGTTTAAACTAGCGCCATTAACCGTTGCTGTCGCGATGATGATGTCATTACGTTCGCTGTTGCCACTGCAGCTGACATCTGAAAAGGTTGAGCTGGCAGAACCTGATAAGCTAGTGACAGGTGAATCAAGTGTGGCGTTGTCATTGGTCGAACAGTCGGAACTAAAGCTGATGCTGGTTGGGCTTTGTAGGCGTGTAAATGTGCCATCGGCGCTTTCGGTAACTAACGTAGCGCTAATCCCAAATGTGCCACCGGCACTAATGCTATAACTACCATCAGTTGTTGCGACTAGCGTTGTCGCTAATTCACTTTCAACAAACTCACCATTAGCATTATACGAGCCCATCTTAACATTACCATTCGTGGCAATATCGTCAGACGCTAACACTTCAAAAGCACTGCTGCTGGTGAGAGTGCTACCTTGATACTCTGTGGTGACGGTTAACAGGCTAGCGCCTAACTCTGCCTCGGACGGCGTGTAGTTTAGCGTAGCAATACCTGAGGATTTTGTCAGTGCAGTTGCTGGCGCTAACGTAGCGCTACCGGCATTGAATGTCACAATTTGGTTAGCAATAGCTTGATTATTACTGTCAGTAAGCAAGGCATTGAGCTGAACTGTTTTATCAATATTAAAGCGGGTAATAGGACCGGTAGCATCACTTATCGAAGCGGTTAATTTAATCGCTTCGACAGGGATACTGGTGTCATATTCTTTAAATTGATAATTGCGAGTCGCACTAACAGCATCTGCATCACTTGGAGAGTAAGTTGCGCTAAGCGTGCCAGCGTCGATACTACTTGATGTGACCAGAGTTGTCGCAAGACCAGAAGATAAGGTTAACACCGTGGTAGGCGATATTGTTGCATTGGTGGTGCTAAAAGTAATGAGCGCTCCACTAACGTTAGTACTACCAATTTTGAGATGTGCAATGGCACAAAAGCTACCATCAAGATCAAAAATCAGTGAGTCCGTATTCGCATCACATTGGCCATTGACGACATTTTGATAGCTGACGGTAATACTATAATTACCACTCAGTGTGTCAGTATCGGTGCCGTCCGCGGCACCGTTACAACCTGTAAATAACAGCACTGAAGATAATAATAACAATAGTGTGCGAGTCATCATTTTTAGCCGCATTAGCAACATCCTTATTCTATTAAACAGACTATTTTTGAGATGGACCCTAGTCTTTTATTTCAGATCTTAAATACTTATATAGCTCTTTAGACGATTTTGATTCTGGGTTTTTAGCCAGTTCTTTATTCGCTTGGCGGATCAGTTGACGCATTTTTTGACGATCAAGTTGTGGGTGTAAATCCAGTAATACTTGGACTTCATCGTCGCCATTCGCTAATAAACGTTCACGCATTTTTTCAAAAATCTGTATTTGAGCGGCTTCATTATTGTTTTTGTTCAACACTTTATCCAGTGCTGCTTCAATAGGTTCATGCTCAAAGCCACGCATTAATTTACCAATGTATTGTAAATGGCGGCGATAGGCTTCAGTTTTTTGTTTAATCAGTTTTGTTTTTAGAATCGCATCATATAGAAATTCATCTAAACCCATTTTGTCTAATTGAGTTTTGCTCAGGGCCACTAAACGCATGCCAAGTGCTTGAGCATCCTCACTTTCTTTTTTAACGCCTGTTCTGCTGACATAGTTGTCATCATTATCATAGGGCTGCTGAAATAGCTCAGAATCGCCAACAATTTTCATAGTCATAAACCTCAAGTCAATATGCATTAATGATAGCATTTATTTGGCCTAGAATATGCAGAATTTATTGATGATCAACTGCGATATAAATGCGCGGTTATCAATCGCCAATTGAATTTGATATGCTAACGTCAATTAGACTAATCAAAGAGTAAATTTGTGGCTTCTCATCCTTCTTCAGCGCCTAGCGCAACTGAACCAACACCTAGAATTGATTCTGAATTATCGGCGTTAAAAGACGCGGTATCTGTCGCATTAGAATATGCGAAAGAGTTAGGCACTTCGGCCGCTGAAGTGGCTATCAGCAAGCAGCAAGGTTTGTCGGTTTCAACCCGTGAAAAAGAAGTTGAAACCGTTGAGTTTAATAAAGACGGTGCGTTGGGCATTACCATTTACCGTGATGGTCGCAAAGGCAGTTCATCGACCTCAGACTTAAGCCCTGAAGCAATTCGCCAAGCGGTAAAAGCAGCCGATGGCATTGCAAAATATACCTCAGAAGATCCTTTTAGTGGCTTGGCTGATCCCGCTTTGATGGCGCAAGATATTCGCGATTTGGAGTTATATCATCCACAAGATATCGATGCTGAAGAGCTCGCACAGTTGGCCATTCGCGCAGAAGAAGCCAGTTTATCGGTTGATAGCCGTATCCGTAACTCAGACGGCGCGAGTGCCAATGCGCATACTGCGGCTAGGGTTTATGGTAACAGCCATGGGTTTCTTAACGGCTATTGCAGCTCTCGCTACAGTTTAAGTTGTGTTGTAATAGGCCAAGAGTCTGATGGCAATATGCAGCGCGACTACGACTATACGGTTGCCCGTAAATATCATGATTTACTGTCACCTGAAGCGGTTGGTTTGCAAGCGGCAAACAAAACCTTAAGTCGTTTGGATGCCCGTAAAATAGCCACGGCGAAAATGCCAGTGTTATTTGCTCCTGAACTTGCCACAGGCTTAATGGGACATTTAATTGGCGCGATTAGTGGCAGTAGTATTTACCGTAAGTCGAGCTTCTTAATGGAAGCTCTGAATACTCAAATATTCCCAGACTGGTTTAGTATTGAAGAACAACCGCATTTAATTGGCGCACTGGCCAGTGCTAACTACGACAGTGAAGGCGTGGCAACCCAAGACCGTCGTATTATTGATCGTGGCCAACTAGAAACTTACTTACTAACCAGTTATTCGGCGCGTAAATTATCGATGACCAATACAGGCCATGCTGGTGGTATTTATAACTGGACCCTAAGCCATTCAAATCAAACCTTTGATGACTTGGTTAAAGCCATGAATACCGGCTTAATTGTTACGGAAGTGATGGGCCAAGGCGTTAATGGCGTTACTGGTGATTATTCACGTGGCGCGGCAGGTTTTTATGTTGAAAATGGCGAAGTGTTGTATCCAGTAGAAGAAATTACTATCGCGGGTAATTTAAAAGACATGTTTATGGGAATACAAGGCGTAGGTAAAGATCGCGATTTACGTTCATCAATCCGCACCGGCGGTATTTTACTGAGCGAGATGAAAATCGCGGGTAATTAACTCCTTTTGCTGAAAAATGCATTTATGGTTTAAATGCAAAAAGAATTAAAGCCTCTTATCTAATTGATAAAGAGGCTTTTTTTTAACTTTAATTTGGCTCTTTACGCTTTATATCTTTACTTTACCTTTCTTGACAGTCGTTTACAGGCAAGGGTTGTCATAACTCTTGCAAATGTAACTAGATGGTTAATGGAGTAAATATGTTTAACAAAAAAATAAGTCGATTGATGATGGTGTCTGCAATGGGAGCCTTGTTACTAGGGTGTGGCTCAGACAGTGAAGAAAGCAGTGATGATGTCGCTTATGTGCAGTTTTATAATGCATCACCTAATAGCACATCGACTTCGTTAGTACTGGATGACTATTCATATACGGCGGTTGATTTTGCTGATGCAATGCCGCGCTATGCTTATAGTACAGGGAGCACAGAACTGGAAATTTATGGTCAAGACGAAGATAGTGAAACGGTAACCGTTTACAGCGACACCGTTGATTTAGCGAGCGACTCGAACCATTTGTTTGTACTTTATGGTGATTATCACGATCCAGAACTATTGGATATTAACTATTCACGCGATGAAATGGACGAGTTAAATGCCGACGATGATAATGACTACAGCAAAATGGAAGTGCTAGTGGCTAACGTAGCGACTGATGAAGGTACTTTTGATACCTATATTTCACTTGATACCCAAACCATTGACCAAGCGGTGATGCTGGGTAATGTGCCGTATAGCAGTTACACCAGCGAACAGATATTCGATACTGATGATTATATTGTCTATCTGACCGAAACCGGCACTAAAAATGTGCTCTACACCACAGGTAGCATGAGTTTAACCTCCGAAACCGCCTATAAACTGATTATTCGTAACAGTTTTGGTGCAGGTGATATTAACGTCACTATCGACAGCATTGACTCAACTACAACGCCTGTCACTTACGCCGCGTTAGAGGCAACTGCCGATTACCGCGTGTTTAATGGTTTAGAAACGCAAAGCATTGATGTTGATATTGCCAGTAAGCAAGAAACACAATACTTGTATGGTATTTCACCCTTCACAGTAACGGATTACCAATCAACATCGTTTAATGATTATGGTATCACCACTAAAGATGCGACCAGTAAAGCCAAGTTGTTTGATAACTTGTTGGTAACGTTTAACCAAGATGAAGTGAAGTCTTTACTGATTTATCAGCAAGAAGACAGTTCTGTTAAAGGTATGGTGATCGAGCAAGACTTACGACCTCGAGCTTTTGAATATAAAGTCGATGTGGTGAATTTAGCTTACGATTATGATGACTTAACCGTGTATTTTGTCCGCGCTTCAGAAACCATTGAAACCGCCGAATATACCTTAACGGATTTAGATTTTGTCGAAAAACTCAGCCTGACATTGCCTGAAGATGATTATGAAATTAACATTGTTTACGAAGCCGATAATGGCACGCAAACCTTAGTTTATCAGTCTGATTCAATCAGCTTTGATGGCGACAGTAATTATACTTTTGTGCTGACTCCAGACAGTACAAGCGCTTTAGGTCATAGACTTACGTCATTACAGTAATATTAAGTTGAATTAACCGTGAGTTAAGCCACTGCTTATTAAACATAAAAAAGCCGATATCATCGATATCGGCTTTTCATTTAGCGCTTATATTCAAATAAACATACAAACTAATAAGTTATAATCTGAGCTGAGATTAATTAGTACGGTATCGACTAAGAATTTTACCCAAATCAGCTGATGCTTTTGCTAGATCTTTAACACCACTTGAAGACTGTTGCGATAAGCCTCTAATAATATTTGATTTCTGTCTTATGTCCGTCAGCTCTTTTGCAATGTCATTGGCCACTGCACTTTGTTCTTCTGACGATGTAGAAATTTGGAAACTCATGTCCATAATTGAATTCGCAGATTCAGAAATGGCATTAATATCGGTTCCAATATTAGTAATTAGATCGCTACTGGTTTGTGCTTGTTTGACAGTATCTTGAGTAATGCTGTCAATATTGAGCGTTTCACTTTGCAGTAATTCAATCATTTTATGAATTTCAACCGTCGCAGCTTGAGTACGACCCGCAAGGGTTCTTACTTCGTCGGCAACCACCGCAAAACCACGGCCCATTTCACCTGCACGTGCCGCTTCAATTGCTGCGTTTAATGCCAGTAAGTTGGTTTGATCTGAAATAGCATTAATGGTGGTGATCACTTCATTAATATTGGTCGCATTAATTTTTAGGGTATTGACCGAGTTTGATGTTTGTTCAATGTAGGTCGATAACTGCTTAATTTCATTAATCGCACGCTTAGCTCGGTCATAACTCTGACGCGTATACTCTGAATCTTGTTCAACACGTTGAGTTGAATTTCGAGCGATATTAGAGACTTCAGCAGCTGATGCCGTCATTTCTTCCATCGCTGTAGCAACCGAGTCAAGTGAAGCATATTGTAAATCAATTTGTTCAGCGCTTTGTACTGCTTCATTGGCGAATGAGCTCGAGGTTGTTTGCAATGTATCGGCACTTTTCTTCACCGCGACAACGAGATCGGTTAATGTGTCCATGGCTTTATCAAGTGCGCAACCAATGGTGCCAAATTCATCACGACCAGGATGGAAGCCTAAACGAGAGGTTAAATCACCTTTAGCAATTTTTTCCGTGGTATCCCATAACACCCAGAGTGCACCGCCAAGGAAAGTGGCCGTCCAATAAATCACTACTACAAAAGGCAATACCCATAAAAATGACATTAACAGTGATATCAAAGCAGCTTGTTTTGCGCTGGCTTCTTGTCCAGAAACAGATTCGCTCAGGGTATAATATTGGCCATCTAATGCATAAACGGCAGTAATAGTATCTCGTTGGCGTGAACTTGTTTGTGAACGTCCTGAGACTTGTAAACCTAATGTTGAAGCTTGTTCTAGTTGGCTCGTGGCATCAAGTGCTTGAACCATAGCTGCTGTTTTTTGCTCTAAAACCAGTAATGATTGCTGTTCTATATTTTCAATTTTATTAACGTAACTACTAATCGATACACTAGATAAAATAATCAGGAACAGTCCGAAAATAGCCCAGAACTTATCGTTAATGGACATTTTGATGAAAAGTTTATCGATATTTCTGAAATCAACTTGTTTCATGGTTTGAGCACCTAAACCGGTAAAGATAATAAATTCAAATACTAGATGAGCTTTTAGTATATTGATACTAAATAGTCAGCTTAATAATATTTTGTTGTGACCAACATGACATCGAGTCATGATCAATATCGACAATAACTCACATACCTTAAGTGATTTATTGGTTTTTATTCATGGTGTATTCAACATACCACGAGTGTTGGTGGTCAATGTTAGCGTAATAATCGGGTAAAAACCTTACATTTTCAAGATGATTTCATGACATGAATTAAAATATCAAACAGTATGTTGTCATTTTTTTATTTTTTTGAACAATAAGTGTTACAAAATCTATATTTTTTAACAACCATCCCGTCAACGCTTGTTTTTACGCTAAATGTTGTTTTAGTTGAGGTATTTTTGATTTTATTTATCATCGTTTTCTAATTAAAACAAAATTACTTGATAATCAATCAGATAGTAAATTTGTTTACCCCATTAATGTGATCAATGTTCTTTTTTCTGTAAACAAACTTTGGGACAATCGCCCCGCATATTACAAAAAAATAGCATTTATATTACAAAATATGGGGTTAAAAAATGAAAGGACTGACTAAACTAACGGCGGTTTCACTCGCAGTAGCCGCTGCAATGCCGATAATGGCAAATGCAGAGGTGTTAATTAGTGAATACGTTGAAGGTAGTTCAAACAACAAAGCGATTGAACTGTATAACAACAGTGACGTTGCAATTGATTTAACAGGCTACAAATTAGTACGTTACAAAGACGGTGACTCTGCAGCGCTTGATATGGTGGAATTAACTGACACTATTGCTGCTAAAAGTGTCAAAGTCATTTTGCATTCAAGTGCAGCGATTACCTTACCAGCCTCAACCGACTCGATGACCGGTAACTTATACTTTAATGGTGGCGATGCTGTCGGCCTATTAAAAGACGGTGTGTTGGTTGATGTTGTTGGTGACATTCCAACTCCAGCAGGTTGGGGGTTTGACACCACATTCCAGCGTAAATTAGACGCCTTAACCGCCAGCACTACTTATGATGCTAGCCAATGGGCCACATTAGATAAAGACACCTTTAGTGGTTTAGGCTCGCTTGATGCGGCAGTAACACCAGAACCAACAGTATTTACCTGTAATGGCGCCACACTGACCAACATTTATGATGTGCAAGGTGCAGGTGACTCTAGTCCATTAATTGCCGATGGTAGTTATGAATCGGCTAATGAAGTGACCATAAAAGGGATTGTTACTTCTAGAAGCGACAGTTTATACAAAGGTTTCTTTATTCAAGATATGCAAGGTGACAATTCACCTTATACTTCAGACGGCATTTTCGTCTACTTGAACGAAGCTGCACCAGACATTATTCAGCCAGGCACTGAAGTGTGTGTGCAAGGTAAAGTAAACGAGTATTACGGCTCGACTCAGATTAACCTTAAGGACGATCAAAAAATTGAAGTTGGCGCGTTAGGTGAAGTGCCTCTAGCCAGTGCATTTTATGTTGCCGATGGCGAAACCCTAACGCAAGCATTAGAGCGTGTTGAAGGCATGAAAGTAGTATTAGATGCGGGTAGTGAGATGAAAATCACCCGTACCTTTAGCTACGATTATGACGGACGTCGTAACAATATGGTGTTGTCACATAAAGCGCCATTAATGAAACCAACTCAAGTATTTGAGCCAAACTCAGCAGATTCTATTGCACTGGCTCAAGCTAACGCGGTGAACCAGTTATTTGTTGAATCTGATTTCAAAGCGAAAGATGGTGAAGTACCTTATTTCCCAGAGTTTAACGCAGAAACGGGTTACATTCGTGTGGGCGATCAATTGACTAACCTTGAAGGTGTGATTGGTTATAGCTACAACGCATTCCGTATTTTACCGACCAACATGATTACTGCTGGCGATTTTATCCGTGTAAACGATCGTACCGATGCGCCTACAGTGGCAGATATGGGCGACATTCGCGTAGCGAGCTTTAACGTGTTGAACTTCTTTAATGACGTTGTTGGCGGTGATGCTAATCCATCAAACAGCAATCGTGGTGCATTAATCGAAGAAGAAATGGTGTTGCAGCGTACTAAAATAGTGAATGCGCTTGTCGCCATGAATGCTGATGTTGTTGGCTTAATGGAAATCGCTAACAATGGCTTTGGCGAGTTAAGTGCTATTCAAAATCTTGTAGATGCATTGAACGCAGAATTAACTGATGATAAAGCGTATCGCTTTGTTGAAATTGAAGATGCTGATAAGTATGAAGACAAATTCATCGGCAGTGATGCGATTACAGTTGGCATGTTATATCGCCCAGCCCGTATTACATTAGACGGCGCGGCAAAAGTGATTGCGACGCCAGAACAACATGCTGCAGAAGGTGCGCAAACCCGTGAGAAAGATGGCGTTGTTGAGCAAAGCCCGAGTTATGAAAAGTTCCAACGTCATAGCTTAGTGCAAACCTTTAGCATTAACGATGAAAAGTTAACTGTTGTGGTTAACCACTTAAAATCGAAAGGTTCAGGCTGTATTGAAGACTGGGCTGAATTTAACGAAAACGCTGAGCCAGCAGACTTGCAAGGAAAGTGTAATGCATTCCGTGTCTCAGCAGCCAAAGTACTCGGTGAGTCACTAAAAGATGTTGCTGGTGATGTACTGGTTATTGGTGATTTAAATGCCTACGGCAAAGAAGATCCGGTAGCAGTATTAACAGATTACGATGCCTCAACTACAGATCATGTTATCCGCACTGCATCGTGGACTACCTTAGACGGTAAAGTGTACGAGCGTGAAGGCACCGTGATAGATAAAGGTTATGGTTTAATTAACTTAAACACTCAAGCACATGGCGCAGCCACTTATTCATATAGTTACAGTGGTGAATTAGGTAATTTAGACCATGCTTTAGCCAATGAGAGTTTAGCGGCTAAGTTAGTCGGTATTGACGACTGGCACATTAACTCAGTTGAATCTAACCTGTTTGAATATGGTAGCAAGTACACCGGAGATCTGGTTAAAACTGAAAGTCCATTCTCAGCTTCAGACCATGATCCAGTGATTATTGCATTAAGCTATCCTGCGCCAGTAACGCCAACTCCTACGCCAACACCAGAGCCTGTTCAAGACAGTGATGGTGGTAGTTTAGGTTACTTTGCATTGATGTTATTAGGTGCTCTAGGCTTACGCCGTCGCAGTTAATTATTGCATTATTAATGATACATATATAAAAAAGGCGCCCTAGGCGTAATGCCGTTCACTTAAGGTGAGCGGTATTTTTTTTTGCTACAGGATACTGTTTTTAATGAATTTTTAAGTGCCGTGGATAACGCCTTTCTCGCTTGCCTTTGGTAAGGCCTAGGAATACTGGACACTTTGTAACGTTCTAAAATGATGATTTTCATATTCAGCGGGTGAAACCCTGCCATTAGCAACACAGTATCAAGCTTATTAATCAATTGACGGACGTATTCTGAGCGGAATAGAGACATGCCTATAACAACCCAAACTATCGCGTCCATGGGCAATTTACATCGCCTTAACGTCGCTACGCCATTTGAATTAAGGCAGGATTGAATAATCCCGGGTTCTAGTACATCAGCGAGAGATAAAAAACTCAGTTAGACGATTAATTGAAGTGTGAGGCAAGGGGTGGTGAAAGTTCCATAAAAAATCCGATAATAAAGATTATCGGATTTTCGCAGGCTAGAAAGATCGGTCAACCGATCAGTTAAATTTTGTCGTTTTACCGCTTAACTGATTCGGTATACGCCCTAGGCGCGTTTTAAAAGTGGTATATTTTTCGTTAAATTTCCATTATTCCGTCCATTTCTACCAATGATCCCTTTGGTAACTCTTTGACGCCAATAGCGGCACGAGCTGGATAAGGTTGTTGGAAGTAACGACTCATAATTTCGTTTACAGTGGCAAAATGAGATAAATCGGTTAAGAAGATATTTAGCTTAACGATGTCACTCATTTTTCCGCCAGCAGCTTCACATACCGCGGTTAAATTTTCGAACACTTGTACAACTTGTTCTGCAAAATCATCGCTCACCATGGTCATGGTTTTTGGGTCTAATGGGATCTGACCTGAAAGATAAACGGTACTGCCGACTTTAACTGCTTGTGAATAAGTACCAATAGCTTGGGGAGCTTTGTCGGTTGCGATGATAATTTTTTCAGCCATGTTGAATTCTCTTTAATTGTGTTGTTTGGTAAAAATTACTCGTCAATGTATCGGCTTAGCGCTGTTTGAGCAAGCCTCCTTAAACAGTTTCAATACTATGACTAACGTCTGACCTAAATTGATCGACATGAGTTTATTGTTAACACACTATCATCAAGTATTACTTACTTTAATAAAATCAGTCATTTGTAGCTATATATAAAATCAACAATCCATTTTATGATACACAATTTATGTATCACGGATGAATAGCATGACTTGGAAAAACAGCAGTACAAATAAAGACGCACTACAACCGAGTTCACCTCATAGTTTAATGGGTTTAGATCATCAAACAGCATTAGAGCATGGACTTCGATTACCGGTTGACTTTAATTACCAAAAAGTTGAATTTTCCTATCAAGCATTTGTTATGCTGCAAAGCCTTAATGATTATGACCAACAGCAGGTGATTAAAGAAATTCAATTTATCAGCCTGCACCCAACAGCAGCCTCGTCAGTTAAACAAAGCCGTAATCCCTTTAGGCATATGCGCCGCACAGATATCCCCTTCCGTAATTATCACTATTTTATAGATTACAAAATAGCTACCAACTGCCAAGTGCATGTCACCGATATTTATTTTGATAAACAGTTGTATGGTGAAAAAGATCGCCACACAGATGAGCGCACCATGCTGTATCAAGTTGAAAGAATTGGTATAGGGGCAAAATATGATGGTGTAAAAACGGAAGATGAAATAGAGAAGCTTACCAATGAATGGGGCGATCCTAAACCAATCACCCAAGTGAATACCACTCATGCTGCGGTTAACGGTATGCTAAATGAGTTTACTAAAGCGCAGTGGCTAATGGGTACCCATTTAGATACTGCGTATCAAAGTGATGCAATTAAAGCTTATACTTTATTTCATAACCCCAGTGATAAAGTGGTGCGCGATCTTATTGAATGTGCTTTTGATAAAAGCCAAAGCAATACTTCCCATAATGCCCAGCACTTGGCGGCAGTATTAAAGCAAAACCAACAGTTGGGTAAAAAGGTCAAGTGGGTTGCCCACAGCCAAGGGGCGATAATATTTTTATCTGCTTTGCAATATTATCGAGTTAATTATCAAGGGCAATTAACGGGCCAAGAGCTAGCGATTCATGGCAGTGGTGCAAATTTAGCGGAGCTACAACAAGCCGCTAAACTGGCAGGGTTAAAAACCCATCGGCCGCGTAATAATCCATTCGATCCCGTGCCTAATCTAGCCGGTAAAAATGATCTGTCAAAAAGTAGTTTTGCGCGGTCGTTAAAATTTGCCAGAGCATTGCTAGGCTCATCTGGTGTAAGTCCGCATACCTTGCCATTTCTTGGGGTGAAAACCTATCATCAGCAACTGGTGATGCTAGGTGATCATAAACGAGCTGCATATGTTAGAAAATATATCAATCAAGCTGAACAGATGAACGAGTTATTATGAAGAAATTAATCAAAGCATTATGGCAAGGTTTTGTTGGCGGGGCCGATTTTACTCAGCTGGTGACAGAGCGGTTTGTTTTAGAAGATAAACTACTCAAAGTCGCTATTCCTATTAGTAATGTTGTTGCTCGAAAGCCGACTAAAGAAGTCAATTACCCTTATAAAAATAACCATTGGTTTCACACTAATCAAGAAACTCATACTCATGAAACTTATGTGCATATCTATACTCGAGTTTGGATGTATTTACCGATTATCGGTATTTTTCCTAGCAGTGAATATGGCATGTTAGGTTGTGTATTTCGGATTAAGAAAACTCCTGAGGGAGTGAATGCGCTTGATAATCTGGCATTAGGTCAATGGCTTAATCAAGAATATGATGAATATTATAATCACCCTGAACCAGGAGATAAATCTAAAGGAAGGAATACTGCTTTAATTGCTGAAATGCAACAAAGACACGGTGATCTAACTACTTCTCATATGGCTTCACAGTTGCAAGCTTATATAAATGGTAGTGGTTACCCTGAAATTCCTGCTCCCACTACAGTCAGCTTTAATAATATTCAATGGGTATTTTATCAACTAGTGAAACCGAACTCACGCAGTCGGACAGATATGTATTGTTTAGGCTTGGATGAAGGCCATTATTTAGTGGTGCGTTTTAGTCATCGTGTTGACCGATCTGATAAGCACAAAAAGTGGCGCAAGGCGGCCAATCAAACGCAGCAACGGGTGATGGAGATGGTGTCATTAACTGATTATGTTGCAGATGAACCACAATCGCGACTATCCAATGATACTTCGTCAGCTCTGCAAACTTCATCTAGGCAAGAAACGGCATAATGGGTTTATTGAAGAGCTTGTGGCAAGGCTTTGTTGGTGGTGCTGATTTTACTCAGCTCGTCACTGAACGGTTTATTTTAGAAGATAAACTGTTAAAAATAACTATGCCAGTCAGCAATATTGCCACGGTAGAGCCCCCAAAAGAAGTTAATTATCCTTATAGAAGCAACTACTGGTTTAGTCATAAACAAGAAACTCACACCCACGAAACCTATGTACATATTTATACTGAGTTGTGGATGTATTTACCTATTATTGGCATTCAGCCCTGCAGTGAATACGGTATGCTCAGCAGTGTGTTTAGAATAAAAAAAAACCCTGATGGTATTAATGCGCTGGATAATCAGGTGCTTGGTTCATGGCTTAATCAAGAATATGATGAATATTATAATCACCCTATTCCAGGCGAAAAAGGAAAAGGTAGCAACACTAGGATAAGGCAAGAAATGAGTAAACAAACCACTCTTTCAGATGAGGTAATGGCTATTCAATTAGAAGCAGCTATAAACAATGGTGGTTACCCAAAAATTCCAGATGCTACTACGGTACAAATAAATGGTACTGAGTGGGTGTTTCATCAACTGGTTAAACCCCATTCACGCAGTCGCACCGACATGTATTGTTTAGGTTTAGATGAAGGCCATTATTTAGTGGTGCGCTTTAATCATCAAGTTGACCGTTCTGACAAGCATAAAAAGTGGCGCAAGGCTGCTGATAAAACTCAACAACGAGTGATGGAGATGGTGTCATTAACTGATTATGTTGATGAGGCGCCGCAAACCTTATTGGGAAGTAACATTTAAATTTTGATATGGATATTCATGAGATGCCAATTTTGCACACCTCACCTCATATTATTTCTATCTATTGCGTGAGGTACGTAGCACTTCAGGTAAAACACGTATTCTGCGCATAACGTTTGCAAGGTGAACACGATCTTTAACTGAAATACGTAAATTAATCAAATACACTCGGCCATCACGTTCTTCGGTACTGAGATTATGAATATTAGATCCAGCAGATGCGATGATAGAAGTGATTTTTGCTAATGCACCTTGATGGTTAACAATTTCAACCCGTAGATTTGCTTGGTATTCTGCGCCTTCTACGTTATCCCAATGCACTGAAATATACTTATCAGGTTCGCCTTGATAGCCGCGAATATTGGCACAGCTTTCCATATGCACTACCAGACCTTTGCCTGGGCTTACATGGGCGATGACGGCATCACCAGGAATTGGGCGACAACAATTGGCGTAAGTGACCAACATACCTTCAGCACCGCGAATTGGCATTTGTGGTTTTTCTTTATTGCTATCTTGCGAATCAAACTGCTCACCAACCAAGCGCTGGGCAATCACAATGCTCATGGCATTGCCTAAGCCAATATCTGCTAGCAGCGATTCTAAAGATGTGTGTTTGGTTTCTTTGATCACTTTCTCAAGTAATTCAGCCGGAATGGTCTCAAGCTTAGTATCACCTAAGGCATGGTTTAGTAAACGCTTACCTAATGCGATAGCGTTATCGCCTTTAAGACTCTTTAATACTTGACGAATTTTACCACGAGCTTTACCCGTTACGACAAAGTTTAACCATGCAGCATTAGGGCGAGCACCTTTTGCGGTAATGATTTCAACGGTTTGCCCTGAAATTAATGGTTGGCTCAGCGGGTATGCTTGACGATTAACGCGTGCGCCAACACAGGTATTGCCCACATCAGTATGCACTTCGTAGGCAAAATCGACGGCAGTGGCATTGACCGGCAATTCTAAGATACGACCTTCAGGGGTAAAAACGTAGATTTCTTCAGGGAATAATTCAGTTTTAACGTTTTCAACAAATTCAAATGAGCTGCTGGCACTTTGCTGTAACTCAAGCAAACTTTGCATCCATTTATGAGCACGAACTTGAGAAGTGCTTTGTTGAGCCGTATCGGTATTGTTTTTATACATCCAATGCGCAGCAACACCTTTGTCGGCCATTTGATCCATTTCTTCGGTGCGAATTTGCACTTCAACAGGAACCGCATGAGGGCCAAATAATGATGTGTGTAATGATTGATAACCGTTGGCTTTGGGAATAGCGATATAATCTTTAAAACGTCCTGGGCGCGGCTTGTATAATCCGTGCATAGCGCCGAGCACGCGATAACAGGTATCAATAGAGTCAACGATAACTCGGAACGCATAGATATCCATAACCTCTTGAAATTGCAGTTCTTTACTGCGCATTTTTCGATAAATCGAATAGAGGTTTTTTTCACGACCTTTGACTTTAGTGGGGATCCCAGCTTCTTCAAGGCGTGTTTCAATGGCCACTTCAATACTGTTAATTAATTCTTTACGATTCCCACGAGCTGCTTTGACAACATCACGTATCACTCTATGTCGCATAGGGTAATAGGCTTGAAAACCTAAGTCTTCAAGTTCGATTTTGATATTGTGAATACCTAATCGGTTAGCTATTGGGGCGTAGATTTCTAGGGTTTCGCGAGCAATACGACGACGTTTATCAGGGCGAAGTGAGCCCAGTGTGCGCATGTTGTGAGTTCGGTCAGCCAACTTGATGAGGATAACTCGAATATCTTGAGTCATTGCCATCATCATTTTACGGAAATTTTCCGCTTGGGCTTCTTTTCTATCACGAAACTTGATTTTATCAAGTTTTGAAACACCTTCCACCAGTTCTGCAACCGCCACACCAAATAACTCTGTGAGTTCTTCTTTGGTGACAGGAGTATCTTCGATGGTGTCATGAAGCAAGGCAGCCATAAGCGACTCGTGATCGAGACGCATGTCTGCCAAGATGCGGCTAACCGCAACCGGATGGGTAATATAAGGCTCGCCACTTGTGCGCATTTGCCCTTCGTGGGCATCACGCGCAACCAAATAGGCCTGCTTGAGTAATTCTACTTGATCCGGCTCTAAATAGCTGGATGCTGACTCTTTTAGACCTTCAAACAGATACAAGTGGCGCTACTCCTTATAAAACGCGGCCTTCTGCAATGGCTGCGACAGCGGCAATTTCAGCTGCTTCACGTTCACGAACAGTTTGGCGCTCATCAGCATCTAAAGTGTTTGAGGTGACTAAACCTAATTCGATTTCACGTAAAGCGACAACCGTTGGTTTATCATTCATCTCATCAACCATAGGTTCTTTACCTTGGACGGCGATTTGGCGTGCACGACGCGCTGCAACCAGGATCATATCAAAACGGTTGCCGATTTTATTTACGGCGTCTTCTACAGTTACGCGAGCCATGTGTTGAAACTCCAGTGTTATCTATGGGAAAAAATGACGCAAAATTGTACACTATGACAATTAATCTGCCAAGAGATCAACAATCATATCATTTTGCGCATGCTGCTGACTAGCACAGGTTAGCCTTTGACTGCGAATAATGGCGCTTAAATCGGCTAGCGCGTTATCAAAATCGTCATTTACAATTATAAATTCGTATTGCGCATAATGTGACATTTCCGAAACGGCTTGTGCCATGCGCGAATCAATCACTTGCTGACTATCCTGACCTCGGCCAGTTAAACGACGTTCAAGCTCAGCTTTAGAGGGCGGTAAAATAAACACTCCAATCGCCGTTTCCATTAATTTTTTTACTTGTTCTGCGCCCTGCCAATCAATATCAAGAAATACATCGATGCCTTTATCTAATGTTTGTTCGATGACGAGCTTGGAAGTGCCATAAAAATTGCCAAAAACTTCGGCCCATTCAATAAAGGCATTTTGGGCAATTAGTGCTTTAAATTGTTCCACAGTAATAAAATGATAATGTTGGCCATCGACTTCGCCTGGACGAGGTTTGCGGGTCGTATGTGACACTGAAACCTGTTTATCGCTGGGTTTATCTTTTAATAGTGCTGATATAAGTGATGATTTACCTGCGCCACTAGGGGCTGACACAATAAAAAGATTTCCACGAGTGCTCATAAAAAGGGTTTCTCATCCGATTATTCATTAAGAAAGCTTAATATTATACTCGTTAACTGTAGGGTTATGCTAGCGCAATGATAGATATTGGTATTGTGTATTATTGCTATTAGATTAGTAAAATCAGCTCTTAGATTGATAAAAAGTAACTTACGCGATAATGAATAAAAAAGTAACGCAAAATCTAGGTTGGGTATGGCTTTATAAGATAAATTCTGTAGGCTTTGCGCTATTAATAGCGGGTGTCGATTTTGATGATGAGAACAATCCATTTGTGTTGTAATAACGCACGATAATCACCGACTCATTCTGTTATGTAGCCAGCTGTTTTTTGATTTTTTTGTAAATGAATAGGAATGATTGATGTCTGTAAAAACCCTACTGTGCCGAGATGGTCGTGACACAGGCTTAAGGTTAATGGGAGTTATTTTAGCTGCATTTTTGTTGCTAATAATCTCTGCTGTTGTATTTCCGGCAAGTGTAATTAATTGGATTGTGACGCTAGCAGTAATGCCTGTTGTTGGTTTATCGGCTGTTCGTCGCTTAAATGATGCCAATAAGTCGATTAAATTGGCAATGGTATGTGTTGTTCCGGTATTGGTTTTTGGCATATTAACCTACTTAATGGCGCCTTTAGGCGCACTAGCAGGAGTGTTTTTGTTTGGCCTGGCTTGTGGTGGCTACCTAGCATTCTTACCGGCTAAAAATTCAATTAACTATGTGCAAGGATATTATGGACCAAGCATGGTATCAGTATCCATTTCGGGCTCGGTTTTTCATCGACAAGAACCGGTAATGAAAGGGCAGGTTATGCCTGTTCATGAGCAGCCTGATAACACTTTTTCATCAAGAGAGCCAGCTGATGAAGTAGCGTTTACGGGGGTAACTCATCCAGATTCTGCCGATAGAGACAAACATCCATTTAATGATGATGCTGTGCCGCAAACAAGTTTCGAGCAAGCTGGCACGCACATGGATCAACATTTCGATACAGCAACAGAATATGATCCGGTCAATTCGTTTTCGACGTCGCCAGAACGTAGTCATCAGCCGCTTTATGTTGATCAAGATGCGTTGCAGTCAGGGTCGATTACTGAACTTGCAAAATCTTGGCTGAATGTGGCTAAGTTACACCAGACAAAGTTGATTTTAATCGGTAAAATTGCCGCGGCTATTATTGCTGTTAGTGTGGTTGTGTATTTGGTTTTCACTTTAATCAGTGTATTTTCTGGCGACGGCACAGAGCAAACTGAGCATGTTGATGATATGAGTAATCAACAACAAGCCAGCATTCGACAAATGATCAAACTGCCTGATGGGTTTTGGCTCGCTTTAGAGGGCGAAATCCTTATCGTACGTTGGTTAGGTGAAAGTGGTGATAAACAAAATTTATGGCGTTTAGCGACTGCAATAGGTGATAAAACCTGTACCAACCTTGAATTTAATGACGGTAGCCGTTACCGGCCAATAACGGTTGATCTACTAGATGATGGTGCCAGTGAAGCTCGATTTACGCCACTGGATAAAGATGCCATTGTTAATCATGTTGCGCTTAGAGGTAGCTTTAAGTTGTGTGGTTATGAATTTAGTTTAAAGGGCAGCCAAGCAACATTAATGCAAAACCCTCAATTTGAAATGATACTAAGCCAGTAACCATTATTAAGGTAACCAAACAGAAGAAATGTGTTGGTTATCTTTGGCTTTGATGAACATGATTTGGAGTTTTTGATTGGTCAATTTTATCCGTAAAAATGTATTGCCTCAGTTTGGTTTTAGTAGTGAGCATAGTACGCTTTATCCATTGGGTAATGGCCATATTAATCAAACCTTCTTGGTGAGTGATAAATCAAAATCGTTGGTGTTGCAGCGCATTAATACCCAAGTATTTATTGAACCTAAGGTGGTCATTCAAAATGCTGCCAATATTAGCCAGCATTTATTGATTAAGCACCAACAGCACCATTATCCATTACAAGTGGTTAGTCCAATAGCCACTATAGCAGGTGCACTATATTTGGATTTAGGCGAACAAGGTTTTTGGCGAGCAATAGATTACTTACCTCATAGCAACACGATTGAAGTGGTTGATACACCAGCTCAAGCTAAGTTGGCAGCTGAGGCTTTTGGTCATTTTGCCGCAGCATTAAGTGATTTGAACCCTAGTTACATTGTCGATGTTATCCCTGATTTTTTGAATTTACCTCAACGTATCGCTCAATTGCGTGATGCAAAGGCAGCTGACACTCATAATCGATTAAGTCATTGTAAAGATTGGGTCGATTTGTGTTTGTCACAGACAGATTTACTGGCAACATTGGTACAATACGAAGCCGAATTACCGGTTCGAATATGTCATAATGATACTAAAATCAATAATATGCTGTTTGATGGGCGAGATATGTCCAGCATGGCCATTATTGATTTAGATACCTGCATGAAAGGATATTTGATGTATGACTTTGGTGATATGGTGCGCGCTTTTTGCTCTCCAGAGCCAGAGGACTCAACTAATTTAACCAATGTATATGCCCGACCTGAGATTATTATTGCAGCTACAACATCGTACATGGAATCTCTAGCTGACATTATTACTCCGCTCGAAAAACGTAGTTTATGGCTCGGCACTAAAGTGATGCCATTAATGCTTGGGGTACGGTTTTTAACGGATTATTTAAATGGCGATACATATTTTGGGATCAAGTATCAAACTCACAATCTTGATCGCGCTATAAATCAGTTAACTATTTATCAAAGTCTACTGCAGCAAGAAGCGCAGTTAATGTCATTATTTAACTCGTAGTCACCATCGTTAACTCACTTCAGCTTGAGATCATACCTATTACCATAAGTAGCAGCACAAAAAGTTTTATAATAATGGGCATTATTTTGATCTGAGGTTAGTTATTCATTTAAACAAAAGAAGGACTTCGTAGATGTCGAATTTGCTCAATAAATATAAATGGATTTTATTTGATGCCGATGAAACGCTATTTCATTTCGATGCTTTTGCTGGATTGAAATTAATGTTTTCGCGCTTTGAAGTTGATTTTAATATTGATGACTTTGCTGTTTATCAGCAAGTAAATAAACCCTTGTGGGTCGAGTATCAAAACGGTTTAATTAGTGCTACGCATTTACAACATACCCGATTCCATCACTGGGCGAACAAACTATCTGTTACTCCACAGCATCTAAACAGTCAGTTTCTTGCGGCTATGGCCGATATTTGTCAGCCATTGCCTGGTGCCCGGGAACTGATTGATTCTCTAAGCGGTAAAGTTAACCTTGGTATAATTACTAATGGTTTTACCGAGCTACAAAATATCCGCTTGAGCCGTACTGGCTTTGAAGATGCTTTTAATCCGGTGGTTATTTCTGAACAACTAGGTATAGCAAAGCCAGATGTTGCTATTTTTCATCATGCTTTTAGCTTAATGGGAAAGCCGGAGAAGCATCAAGTACTTATGGTTGGCGATAACTTACATTCTGACATCTTAGGCGGTATCAATGCAGGTATCGACACTTGTTGGTTAAATCATCATGACGAACCTATAAGTGATGATATCTCTCCAAGTTATCAGGTTCGTAATTTAACTGAACTGCATCAATTACTGATACCCAACACCATTGTCTAAGATTAAATACGCTATAAAATCAGTAATAAAAAAGCCATTCGACTGAATGGCTTTTTTAATCAATTTATTTTAAACCCTATTATTGAAATAAATCTTCAGCAACATTGTCGATAAAAATATCGCCACTTTGCTGTGTTTCAGTAACATATTCTTTGGGTTCTGTACCTTCAACAAAATACTCAAACTCGGTAGTGTGGTCTGTCTTGCGAGTCAATTTGCCAGTCGCTAAATCAATACGTGCAGATACAATTCCTTTTGGCGGGATAACAGAAGGTTCAGGCGTACCAGACAGGGCCTTATTCATATAGTCATTCCAACCAGGACCAGCGGTTTTAGCACCCGCTTCCGCACCTGATATCTGATCTGGTTCGCCGGTAGCCATCCAGCTTGAGCGTCCTAGCTGACGTCCATGGTCATCAAAGCCAACCCAGAAAGTTGCTGTAAGTGTAGGGTTAAAACCACTGAACCAAGTGTCTCGAGATTCGTTAGTTGTACCTGTTTTACCCGCAATGTCATGACGCTTAATTAATTTAGATGCACGCCAAGCTGTACCATTCCAACCAGTACCTTTGCTCCAGTCGCCGCCGCCCCAAATTACGCTCTTTAGCGCTTCAGTGATCAAAAATGCAGTTTGTTCTGAAACGACTCGCTTAGCAAAGCGAGCTTGTGGATTAGTGCAAATGTTTTGTTCAGCGGTAATGGACGTTGCTTCAACTTCTCCATCTAATGTATCTACTGATGCTTCTGGAGTTTGCTGAGAGAATTCTTCAGCCATCGCAGCAAATGGATCTTCAATAACCACATCATCTTCAACAGAGGGGACTGGTTTGCTGCATGCAATAGCGGGAATGGTTTGTTCAATCGTGTTGTCGTATGAGTCGGTCACGCGATCGATAAAGTAAGGTTCAACTAAATAACCACCATTTGCAAAGCTATTAAATGCAGTGGCGACCTGTAACGGTGTCACTGAAGGTGAACCCAATGCTAACGATTCATTTCGGGGTAAATCACTCGGATCAAAACCAAACTGTACTAGTTTTTTGATAGTGTCATCTAAGCCTGTGTGGCGCATTGCTCTGACTGACATAACATTAATAGACTGAGCTAAACCGACACGTAAACGTGTTGGACCACCGTAAATGTCTGGTGAGTTTTTAGGACGCCACGCAGTGCCCTGACGGGTATCTGGTTTGTTAATCGGAGCGTTATTGATGAGCGTAGCCAGTGTGTAACCTTTTTCTAACGCAGCAGCATAAATAAAAGGTTTAATATTGGAACCTAATTGGCGTTTAGCTTGAGTCACTCGGTTGAATTGACTTTGACTAAAGCTAAATCCACCGACGAGGGTTTTAATCGCACCGTCATGAGGTTCAAGTGACACTGTCGCACTAGATACTTGTGGTATTTGAGATAATTGCCAATACTTACCATTATGACGGATCCACACTTGTTGACCAGCGGTCAAAATATCACTGGCTTGTTTTGGTGGTAAGCTTTGGCGTTTATCGCTTATAAACTTACGCGCCCATTTTAGGCCTTTCCATTCAAGTGTAATCAGTTCGCCCTTGTCATCCATTACCTGTGCTTGTTGATCTTGAACGCTTATAACTGCAGCGGGCATAATGCCCTGCATTGAGTCGGTGCGTTTTAACGTAGCGACAATCTCATCATGGTCGAGCGGAGTATCAGTCCATAATTCAGTCACAGGACCACGGAATCCATGGCGTTGATCATAAGCAAAAACGTTATCTCTTAATGATTCCTGCGCCATCAATTGGAGTTCGGATGATATCGTGGTGTAGACATTGTAGCCGTTAGTATAGGCTGCTTCTTCACCGTATTTCTGGATCATGTAATCACGCGCCATTTCTGAAACATACGGAGCGTATAAATCAATTTCAGCACCATGGTATTTCGCGGTCGATGGGCTACTGATCGCCTCTTGATATTCTGCTTGAGTAATATTGCGTTTCTCTAGCATACGACTCAATACCCAATTACGACGAGATATTGCACGTGATTGGTTTCTAATTGGATTAGCTGCAGATGGAGCTTGTGGTAGGCCTGCTATCATTGCCATTTCTGGTAGTGTCAATTGGCTCAGTTCTTTACCATAATAGACTTGAGCAGCAGCACCAACACCATAAGCGCGGTTACCTAGGAATGAACGATTTAAATAAAGAGCTAAAATTTCTTTTTTCGATAACGCCTTTTCAATTTTCAATGCAAGGAAGATTTCTTTTACTTTACGAATGTATGTTTTTTCGTTAGATAAGAAAAATCCTCGGGCAACCTGTTGTGTAATCGTACTTGCACCTTGGCTTTTCTTACCTGTTGTTATTAATATGATTGCCGCGCGGATAATACCAATCGGATCAATACCATTATGTTCAAAAAAGCGCGCATCTTCAGTGTCGAGTACGGCATTAATTAACTGAAAGGGCACTTCTTCATACTCGACAGGTATGCGACGTTTCTCACCAAATTGAGAAATCAGTTTGCCATCGCGGCTGTAAATACGCAGCGGAGTTTGTAATTGGACCGTCTTTAGCGAATTAACATCGGGTAAGTCAGGTAGCACATAAAAGTAAGCGGCAGCTATAGCAGCAATGCCAAGTAGTGATAGGCTAAAAAATGCAATTAATAAACGTTTAAACCACTTCACTCAATAATTCCAGATAAATCAAAAATAGTAGCGGTAGTATATAAGCGGGAGAGTTTTTGGTGAAGTAAAACATGAAATAACTAAATATAATTTGTAAAATGCTGAAACATTTTATACAAATACTTATAACGAGTTGATTATGTGCTAATCTCTTAGAAAATAAAAATAGAATTGTGATGACGGACTATGCTTTCTAAATTGTGGAAGCGTCAAGCACCTCAGATGGTTGGGATTGATATTGGGTCTCATGAAATAAAAGCCATTTTGTTGAGCAAGACTGCGGATGGATATAAAATTCAAAATCATGCGTCAGTTCCTGTTAGAAAGGGAGCTGTGGTCGATCATGATATTCGTGATACTGAAGCGGTAATTGAGTCGCTAAGACAGATTCGACGGGGTTTACCTAAATCCCTAAAGTTTGCAGCTGTCGCGGTTTCTGGCTCTGCCGTTATGACTAAAGTCATTTATATGGATGCAGCGTTAAATGAAGAGGAGATGGAAGCTCAAATTGAAATTGAAGCTGACAATCTTATTCCTTATTCACTTGATGAAGTCAGCATCGATTTTGAAAGGCTTAACCCGAATATTACCGACCCAACCAAAGTTAACGTATTACTGAGCGCATGCCGCACAGAAAATATTGATTCACGTGTAGACTCTTTGGATGCCATTGAACTAGACGTTAAAGTTGTTGATGTGGAAGCTTATGCACTTGGACGCTCTGCAGAATTAATTTATGGTCAGTTACCTGATGGCGCTAAAGATAAATCAATCGCCATGGTTGATATCGGCGCCAATATGACCACATTTTCTGTGGTTGAAAATGGTGACACGACGTTTATACGTGAGCAAGCTTTTGGCGGTGAGTTATTCACTCAGTCAATTGTGTCATTTTATGGGATGCCCCATGATGAGGCTGAACGCGCTAAGATTACTGGACAATTACCGCGTAATTATATGTTCGAAGTTTTATCTCCGTTTCAAATGCAATTGTTACAACAAATTAAACGAACTTTACAAATATATTGTACTGCCAGTGGACGTGAAAAAGTTGACTATATCGTTTTGTGTGGTGGTACAGCTAAGCTAGAAGGAATGGTTGAATTACTAACTAACGAGTTAGGCACTCATACCATAGTTGCAGATCCTTTTCAGGGGTGTTTGCATGCAGATGATGTTATGAAAAGTCAACTTCAACCTAATATGAGTAAATATATGGTGGCATGTGGTCTTGCGCTAAGGAGTTATGCTCAATGGCGAACATAAACTTATTACCTTGGCGTGAAGAAGCTAGAGAGAAGCAAAAACGCGATTTTATCGGTATTTTAGCGTTAGTTTTTTTAGTGACATCACTTGTAGTATATTTATTTCTGGGTTTTCTAGAGGTTGTCACTGAAGATCAGCGTCAGCGTAATGCATATTTAGTATCAGAAATTACCTTACTTGATACCCAAATAGCAGAAATTAGAAAAATTACCGAACGTAAAAAAGATATTGAACGTCGAACTGAAATTATTCTCAACTTACAGCAGTCGCGTAATTTACCTACTCATGTTTTAGATGAATTAGTCCGAATAGTGCCACCGGGTATTTATCTTTCAAGTATAGAGAAAAAAGGTAGCGTGTTATTAATCGAAGGACGAAGCGAATCAAATAATAACGTCGCGAATATGATGAGAAAAGTTAAAACATCTTCTTATCTTAACGATCCGAGTATGCAATCGATTGTGACGCAAAATGAAGAATTAAGACAGTTACAGCGGTTTAAATTACGTGTCACTATCCGTGATGATTCACAAGTCACTAATGTTGATCCGAACCAAGGAGCGAGAAAATGAATCTCGACCTAGATCAATTTAACGATATCGATTTTGAAAATATTGGTGGTTGGCCCAAGCTGGTAAAAATTGTCTTTGCTGCATTTTTATCTGTGTGTGTTATCGGTGCTAGTTATTATTTGTTTATTTCAGATTCGATCGATCAAATGGAAGCTGAACAGCAAAAAGAAATTCAACTTCGTGAAGATTTTGAAACTAAATATCGTTTAGCAGCTAATCTTAAGCTATACCGTGAACAATTAGACGTGATGGAGGTGCAGTTTGCCGAATTGCTTAAAATGCTACCATCCGAAAATGAAATGCCAGGTTTATTAGATGATTTAACATTTGTTGCAACTGATGCTGGCCTCAGAATTAATAGCCTAGATTGGGATGATGAAATTGAACGTGATTTCTATATTGAATTTCCGATAAAGATGTCAGTAGTAGGTGATTATCATCAAATGGGTAATATGGTCAGTGGTGTTGCCAAATTACCTCGAATTGTCAGTTTGCATGATTTTACTATCAAGCAGAACGATGCCGGTGGATTATCAATGGATATTCTCGCCAAAACGTATCGTTTTAAAGAAGGGGCTGAATTAACGAAACAGGCCGATAAGGGGCAGAAATAATGAAATTTTTGCCTTTATTGTTATCAATGGTGTTTTTATTGAGTGGTTGTATTGGCGAACGCAGCGATTTAGAGCTATTTGTTACTACTACAAAGGCGCAACACGTTGCCCGTATACCACCATTAAAGCAAACACCGAAGTTTGAACATTTTGCTTATCAAGCTGAATTAATGCGCAGTCCTTTTGTTCCACCATCAAGGGAATTGACAGAAGAGGTGATTGATACATCTAGAGATTGTTTACAACCAGACTTGAAACGTCGCAAAGGTCGCTTAGAAACTTATGCATTAGACAATTTAAGAATGCGCGGAACATTGAGTGAAGAGAGTACTATTTGGGCTTTAGTCGAATCTAGTGATGCCAATGTTTATCGCATGGGTGTAGGTGAGTATTTAGGGCTTTATCATGGCCGAATTGCTAAAGTAACGCCGCAATTTATCGAAATTATAGAATTAATCCCTGATGGTTCAGGTTGTTGGGCAGAAAGATCCAGCAATTTAGAATTATCAGGAAAATAACGTGCGAAGGATGAGAGAATAATGGAATCTTCTGCCGCGATAAAAAAAGCAATAACAAAGTTATTATTTTTTAGAGCGTTTTTAGGCGCAGTATTATTAATGGGTTTAATACCTAGTGCGATAGCTGCTAATCGTCTTATGGACGTCAAATATCATTCAATGGTTGATCACCAATTAGAATTAGAGTTAATTTTTGAATCATCAATAGTGTCACCGTCTGTGGATTTATCTGCAGACCCAGCAGAAATTATGTTGAATTTCTCAGACACTATTTCTAATTTAAATAAAAGTAAAATTCCGATAAACGCTGTTGGTGTAATAGAGTTAACTACACAACAACAAGGTGGCGATTTACAAATCATTGTTGCAATGTCTAACGTAAAACCATATCAAGGTAAAATTGTTGGTAATAGTTATAGATTAACTATTAATGATGATGTGTCTGGTCCGGTAGAAGCAAACAATCCATTTGTTAATGGTATTAGTAGTATTGATTTTCGCCGCAATAAAACCGGCGGTGGAGAAATATTATTCAATCTTAGCAATCGTTCTGTAGCGGCGAATGTAGAACAAGTTGGTTCAAAGCTTGAAATAAAACTTTATAACACCGATATTGGCAATGACTTACTTTACGTTATGGATGTACAAGACTTTGCTACACCGGTAAATAGTTTTGAAACATTTAAAGATGATTTAACTGCCCGTATTTTGGTGGATGTTGATGGCAACTATGATTATAACTACCGCCAAGATGGCAATGTGTTTAAAGTTAGCGTCGATAAAGTTGAGCGTGTCTCTGTCGCGAAAGAGGCAAAGAAATATAATGGTCGTTCATTATCACTAAACTTCCAAAATATTTCAGTGCGTACTGTGTTGCAAATTATTGCTGATTATAACAACTTTAACCTAGTGACCAGCGATACCGTTGAAGGTGAGATTACCTTACGTTTAGATGATGTGCCTTGGGATCAAGCTTTAGATCTTATATTGCAAACTAAAGGTCTCGACAAGCGTATTGAAGGCAATATTTTAATGGTGGCACCGAGTGAAGAGCTTGCCATTCGCGAAAGTAACGATCTGAAGAATCGCCAAGAAGTAAAAGAGTTAGCACCACTATATTCTGAATACTTACAAATAAACTATGCTAAAGCGATCGATATTGCCGAGTTACTTAAAACTACGGATTCAACGTTATTATCATCTCGTGGTAGTGTTGCTGTTGATGAACGTACAAATACGTTACTGGTAAAAGATACGGCTGAGATTTTAGAAAACGTACACCGCTTAATAGAAGTATTAGACATTCCTATTAAACAAGTGCTAATCGAAGCGCGTATGGTGACAGTGAAAGACGACGTATCTGAAGATCTCGGGATTCGCTGGGGCATAACCGATCAACAAGGTTCTAAGGGCACATCTGGCACCATTGGAGGAGCAACGAGTATTGCTAACGGTACTATTCCAAGCATTGACGATCGCCTCAATGTTAATTTACCGGCAGCAGCAAGCTCGGCGACCAGTATCGCTTTCCATGTGGCTAAATTGGCAGACGGTACAGTACTCGATTTAGAATTAAGTGCATTAGAGCAAGAAAACAAAGGTGAGATCATTGCCAGCCCACGTATTACCACATCTAACCAGAAGTCGGCATACATTGAGCAAGGTGTTGAAATCCCATACGTTGAGTCAGCATCAAGCGGCGCAACAACAGTGACCTTTAAGAAGGCGGTGTTATCGCTACGTGTGACTCCACAAATAACTCCAGATGACCGGGTTATCCTAGATCTTGAAATTACCCAAGATTCTCAAGGAAAAACGGTTGCTACAGCAACGGGTGAAGCGGTTGCGATTGATACTCAGCGTATTGGTACTCAGGTACTCGTAGATAATGGCGAAACGATTGTGTTAGGTGGTATTTACCAGCAAAACCTCATTAGCCGAGTAAGCAAAGTTCCGGTTCTGGGTGATATTCCGTTAGTTGGCTTCTTATTTAGAAATTCAACCGACACAAATGAGCGCCAAGAGCTATTAATTTTTGTAACCCCTAAGATTGTTGCTGACAAACGTTAATTTTTTTACACGCTATAGCAATAATAAAAAGCCAGCTACTTAATTGCTGGCTTTTTTATGACAGTGATTTATGGGGGAGTAATGGCTAAATGCGTTAAATAGCGCATCACTAAACGTTACTCCAATCGAAAAAATTATCGTTTTAGTGGTAATCATGGCAACTTCCTTAAAGTTTTAAGGTATTAACTTTAATTAGATAGTGCAGTGCTAATCGGCCTATAGTCTTTGTATTAACAAAGACTTAATCGAAAACATTACCTTTTATTTGAGGTTTTAAACATCAGTGACATAATAAAATCATGATAAATAGCTGTGATGACTTGCAAGCGGTAGCCCTTAACTGAGATAATCCTCCGTCAAGTCTCATTAGAGCAAGGTTAAATTATAGGTCGGCTTGAGTTTAAGTCGATAAGGCATTCTTTCATATAAGATTCAGACGTATACGAAATGGCTGAAAAACGCAATATTTTTCTGGTAGGCCCTATGGGCGCAGGTAAAAGCACAATTGGTCGCCATCTGGCGCAAATGCTGCATTTAGATTTCCACGATTCAGATCATGAGATTGAACAACGTACCGGTGCAGATATTGCCTGGGTGTTTGACGTCGAAGGTGAGGAAGGCTTCCGTAGACGTGAAGCTCAAGTCATCGGTGATCTTTCAGAAAGGCAAGGTATCGTTCTCGCGACAGGTGGTGGTTCTGTTCAGAGTAAAGATATCCGCAACTATCTTTCTGCTCGAGGTATAGTGGTTTACTTAGAAACAACTATCGACAAGCAAGTCGCGCGCACGCAGCGTGATAAGCGTCGCCCGTTGTTACAAGTAGATGATCCACGTGAAGTGCTTGAAAGCTTAGCGGAAATTCGCAACCCTCTATATGAGGAAATTGCGGATGTTATCGTTAAGACTGATGAGCAAAGCGCGAAAATCGTCGCAAACCAAATTATCGAGCAACTTGGCTTTTAGGTAACAACATGCAACAGATTCAGGTTCAATTAGGTGATAGAAGTTACCCCATTTATATTGGCCAGGATTTGATGAATGATAGCGGGCTATTTGCTCGCTACCTAACAAACAAAAAAGCCTTAATTGTTTCAAATGACACCATTGCTCCGTTGTATCTTCAACAGATACAACAAGCGATGAGCGCCTGCGCGCGCATTGAAACGGTTATTTTGCCGGATGGCGAAAAATTTAAAGATTTACAACATCTAGATTATATTTTTACCGCATTACTTGAGCATAACTTTGCCCGAGACTCGGTATTAGTCGCACTAGGTGGTGGTGTTGTTGGTGATATGACTGGTTTCGCGGCTGCGTGTTATCAGCGTGGAATTGAGTTTATTCAAGTGCCAACTACATTACTGTCCCAAGTTGATTCTTCAGTTGGTGGTAAAACGGCTGTTAATCATCCTCTTGGGAAAAATATGATTGGTGCATTTTATCAGCCTAAATCAGTGATTATCGATACGCTTTGCTTACAGACATTACCCGCAAATGAGTTTGCTGCAGGTATGGCTGAAGTGATTAAGTACGGTATTATTTGGGATGCTGACTTTTTCCAGTGGCTTGAAGCAAATGTAGATGCGTTAAAATCGCTTCAAACTGACGCGTTAAATTATGCCATCGCTAAATGTTGTCAGATTAAAGCAGATGTTGTCGCACAAGATGAAACTGAACAAGGTGTAAGAGCGTTATTAAACCTTGGGCATACCTTCGGGCATGCTATCGAAGCTGAAATGGGCTACGGTGTTTGGTTACATGGCGAAGCTGTCTCTGCTGGTACCGTTTTAGCGGCTCAAACAGCATGTAAGCTCAATCTATTAGATGAGCAAACTGTCGAGCGTATTTGCCGATTGATGCAAGCGTTTGATTTACCTATAACGGCTCCAGAGTCGATGGGTTTTGAACAGTTTATCAAGCATATGCGTCGAGATAAAAAAGTGTTAGGTGGTAAAATCCGCTTAGTATTACCTACAGAAATAGGCAAAGCTGATGTCTTTAGTGATGTGAGTGAAGACTTATTGAAACGGGTTATTAGCTGCGTATAAATTATTCCGCATATAACTATGCTAGCTATAAATTATAGTGTGGTGAATCATTGACGACTCCAGGACTATTGTTACTCCCTACCCAAGAAGCGCTCATTCAGCGTTTACAGCATATTGCTAGTTATAGCGAACAGTTGTTGGTTATTTGTGGTGATAACGGTTCAGGTAAGTCGACACTGACGGCCGCATTAGCCAGTGAGCTAGATGACTACAATTCAGCATTGATCATTTGTCCTCAACACGCTGATAGCGCTGAAATTCGTCGAAAAATTCTGGTTCAATTAATCTCCGCGCCAATTTTTGATGATGAACGTCCTTTGATGGACACCGTACTGAGAATCCAATCTAGTTTAAAAAAACCATTACATATCATCATCGATGATGCCGATTTATTGCCTAAAGATATTTGGGCTGAGTGTATTCTGCTGAGCCAAATTCATTGTGCAGGTAAACCTGTTGCAGTTACAGTGACCGTTACCCCCAGTTTTTGGCATACCTTAGTAGCTGAATTAACTGATGATATTCGTGCTAGATTACTGCCTGTGACTATTGAACCTTTATCGGTACCCGAGCGCGATGGCCTCTATCAAAGTTTATTATTGCGGAGTCGGCAAACACCGTTTATTCCACGTGAAATTATCCATAAGCAATTAGAGAAGCAGCAGGGGACGCCAGCTGAAGTGGTTCAATTATTAGCGTTAGCATTAGAAGAGCCACAAACAGAGCAATCATCTTGGTCTCTGTCAGTTAAAATGATGATAGCTTTTATCACAATATTGGCTGGTGTGTCGCTTTGGTGGGGCATAAGTACACAATTACCTCCTCCTATTTCGGCATCATTGTCGCCAGTATTAACAGCAGAACAATCCGCTGTGCGTGTTAAAGCAGCTCAATATGTCATTGGTTATGCCGACAGTTCATTAAGCGCTTATTTTGCCCATAGGCAATTGGCCTTAACTAAGTCGAGAGCCAATGAACAAGCGCACTTAATCATAGAGCAGCAAATCATTGCTGACAGCTCGCTAGTAGAGGAAGGTGAGACTAACCTCATAGAAAATACTCCTGCAGATAATCATACTGACGTAGTGGTTAATTCATCATTAAAAGGCTTATCTTTCCAAGGTAAGTTACCCAAAGCGCAAGTTAATACGGTAAGTAAGCCGAATGATATTGTTGAGCGAGATAATACCCCGAATTTAAAAGTGAAAGGTTTTACGCTGCAACTTGCCAGCGTGAATGACAAAGATTCACTTACACCGATTTTAGTTAAACTGGCAAAAGAGCCGCAAGTTTACATAATGAGTTACAAACAACGCCACGTTATATTGCTGGGTGATTTTGAAACCGCATCGGCAGCCTCCGCAAAAGCTAAAAGCCTTCAGAAACAATATGGATTAGCGGCTCCCTGGGTAAGAAAGTGGGCCGACTTAAGTGATTATAAGCGACAAGATTAACAATCTTCATATTCTGCAGCATCCAAGTCAATAGGATGAAAAATCAACGAATAAATCTGCTTTATCCGATGATAATTGTCGTTAAACAGAGTACAATCATCAGCTTTAATTTTGCTGGCATAATTCCTATTCATGATAAAAAAGCATAGAGCCTTTCTAAAGTGGGCAGGCGGTAAATATAAGCTCGTTGATGAGCTAGCAAAACACCTTCCAGCTGGAAATAGACTGATTGAGCCTTTCGTTGGGGCAGGTTCGGTATTCCTCAATACACAGTTTGATGACTATTTATTGTGTGACATCAACCAAGACCTAATCAATTTATACCAAATTGTTCAGCAACAGCCAGATAAATATATTCAAGCGGCAAAGGCCATGTTTGTCGATCATATGAATGACAAAGATGCTTATTACCGTATTCGTGCTGAATTTAATCTCTGTAGCGATCCTTTCATTCGTTCGGTATATTTTTTGTACATGAATCGCCATGGTTTTAATGGCTTATGTCGATATAATCGCAAAGGTGGTTTTAACGTGCCGTTTGGTTCGTACAAAAAGCCTTATTTTCCAGAAACTGAAATTCGTTATTTTTCATTAAAAGCGCAAAAAGCGACCTTTAAATGTATCAGTTACGAACAAGCCTTTGATATGGCGAACAGCGGTGACGTTATTTATTGTGATCCGCCTTATGCGCCGTTATCAACTACAGCCAGTTTCACCACTTATGCAGGTCCGGGTTTTAGCTTAGATGATCAAGCATTACTTGCTCGTCATTCACGGCTTATTGCCCATGAGAGAAATATTCCGGTATTGATCAGTAATCATGATATTCCGTTAACGCGAGAATTATATCGTGGTGCATCTTGTTCAACGATTTCGGTACAGCGTAATATTAGCCCTAAAGGCGGTTCACGCAATAAAGTGGATGAAATTATGGCGCTATATGATCATCATTATCGTGAAGAAGAGTAATGCTGCAAAGAGCGGATAACGAAAGCTATCCGTTAACTTAATACTTGGTTTACGATGAGTATTAAGGAAATGACTAAGGCAATGGCTAAGATAATGCCCATAATGATAAACGGTAATGGGGATTGATTTTGAAAATCTTTTTGGCGATTTTTTTCTGTCTGCACGCCAAAAAAGGCCGCTACAGTGCTGCTAAATACCCGCCAAATAGACATTAACGCGATATCTGAGTTGGGTTGCCTGAGGTTGGCATGTCATTCAAAGGTTTGTCTTTGTGACCGTGGATTAACTCAAGTAAATCAATAAAGTGAAACTGGCTTGAACGGCTATTACCCGTAATCCAATTACCCCAACTGACATCATTCGACTGCTCTGCACAACGATTTGTAGGGTGACTACTGGGTAAACTTGCATTGTAGTTGGTGGTGCTGTTGCAGACGCAGGCCTTACTATTGGCCGAATTACTTTCGTTGGCCATCAATACTTGGCTTAACAATAACGCCAATGCAGACGTAGCAAATACAGCAAAAACCGGTGCTGACAATAATTTGCCATCACGACCAGAAAACTTGCGTAATAATTGCTTTACCATAAAGGGTGCCCTATCCATGGTGTAAACTCGATTGATGCTACAACAGGTATTAAATATTCAGTTGGACCACTAAGATAACAACTTTTTACATTATAGCAAAATAGCTTAGTTATTGAACACTGGTTTCTGTATAAAAAATAGTAAATCCGACTTATGGTCTAGTTTTTAACTAAATTCTATTGAGGATAGTGGTTATTTCCCTTGTTAGACTAGAGGCTTGCGGCTGCAAAGGGTAAAATGTCGTCACTTTGATCTGCCAATAGAGAAGATTATGCGCCCATTTTTAATTGCACCATCGATTTTGTCTGCTGATTTCGCCCGTTTAGGTGACGATGTTAAAGCCGTATTAGATGCGGGTTCAGATGTTGTTCATTTCGACGTTATGGACAATCACTATGTACCAAATTTAACAATAGGCCCAATGGTATGCACGGCGTTGCGTAATTACGGGATCACCGCTGATATTGATGTACATTTAATGGTTAAACCCGTTGATCGCATTATTCCTGATTTTGCCAAAGCCGGTGCTTCAATTATCACTTTTCATCCAGAAGCTTCAGAACATGTTGATCGCACACTGCAGTTGATTAAAGAATCTGGCTGTAAGGCTGGATTAGTCTTTAATCCTGGCACACCACTGCATTATTTAGATCATGTAATGGACAAGCTCGATGTTATTTTATTGATGTCAGTTAATCCTGGTTTTGGTGGTCAGTCATTTATTCCACATACGCTAGAAAAGCTTCGCCAAGTTCGCGCGCTTATTGATGCCAGTGGTTTTGATATTCGCTTACAAGTGGATGGTGGCGTTAAGGTCGATAATATTGCTGAAATAGCGGCCGCGGGTGCAGATATGTTTGTAGCTGGTTCGGCAATTTTCAATCAACCTGATTATAAAGTGGTGATTGATCAAATGCGTGCCGAACTCGCTTCGATATCATAATTTCTTTATCCATATCCAGTGGGACTTTACATGATGCAATGGTCAAATATTCGCGCAATCGCTTTTGATTTAGATGGTACGTTAATCGACAGTGTGCCTGATTTGGCAGCGGCCACAAACGCCACATTAGCACAGAACCAATACCAACCAGTGACTGAAGCATTGGTTCGCAGCTGGGTAGGTAATGGTGCTCAAGTATTAATGCAACGTGCGTTAAGTTATGTGTCTGCTATGCCAGAAGATGCTCCTGGTCTGCAGGTAATACTTGAGCAAATTATGCCGCAATTTATGCATCATTATGGTGAACACTTACAAAAACATAGTCGTTTATATCCGGGAGTTGTCGACACGTTACAGCAGTTAAAACAAGCAGGTTTTAAACTGGCTATCGTTACCAATAAACCATATCGTTTTACAGTGCCGTTACTAACAGCTTTTGGTCTTGATGACCTATTTTCTGAAGTTCTCGGTGGTGATTCATTGGCCAAAATGAAGCCAGACCCAATGCCATTACAACATTTGCTTAAACAATGGCAGTTGGATGAATCGCAATTACTGATGATAGGTGATTCAAAGAATGATATTTTAGCGGCTAAAGCTGCGAATGTTATGTCTATTGGCTTGACCTACGGATACAACTACGGCGAAGATATCGGTCTTAGCAGCCCGCATGCAATATGCGAAAACTTTGCTGATATAGAGCAATACTTACTTTCATAATAATTTGAATTTTATATAGATAATCTGGAGCAATAAACACATGACCAAACCCATAGTTCTTAGCGGTGCGCAGCCATCAGGCGAATTAACCATAGGTAATTATATGGGCGCACTTCGTCAATGGGTTGCCATGCAAGATAGCCATGATTGCCTATATTGTGTTGTTGATTTACATGCCATTACCGTGCGCCAAGATCCTAAAGCACTGCGTGAAGCGTGTTTAGATACGCTAGCGTTATACCTTGCTTGCGGTGTTGACCCTAAAAAAAGCACCGTGTTTATTCAGTCGCAAGTACCGCAGCATACTCAACTCGGATGGGTATTAAACTGTTACACCCAAATGGGTGAGTTAAACCGCATGACCCAGTTTAAAGATAAATCGTTAAAGCATGCCAATAACATTAACGTTGGCTTATACGGTTATCCTGTTCTAATGGCTGCAGATATTTTGCTTTATCAAGCCAATGAGATCCCTGTTGGGCAAGACCAAAAGCAACATTTAGAACTCACCCGCGATATCGCAACTCGTTTTAACAATGCTTACGGCGACACGTTTACTATCCCAGAACCGTTTATTCCTGAACACGGCGCTAAGGTCATGTCATTGCAGGACCCGCTTAAGAAAATGTCTAAGTCTGACGATAATCGTAATAACGTCATTGGTTTACTTGAAGATCCTAAAGCGATTTTAAAGAAAGTGAAAAAAGCCATGACCGACAGCGAAGAGCCACCAGTAGTGCGTTTTGATATGGAACAAAAGCCAGGTGTGTCGAATCTACTCAGCTTAATGTCAGGTTGTACTGGTCAGTCGATTGCGTCTTTAGAAGCAGAGTTTGAAGGCAAAATGTACGGTCATTTAAAAGTGGCTACTGGTGAAGCTGTCGTAGGAATGCTTGAGCCATTACAAGCTCGCTTTAAAGAGTACCGCGCCGATAATGCATATCTAAGCCAAGTGATGGCGGAAGGTGCTGAAAAAGCTCAAGCTCGTGCAGAAGTCACCATTAAAAAAGTGTACGAAAAAATTGGTCTTATTGTGTAAGTATTATTTCAGCTAATGTTATCTATAAGCCAGCAACGTGCTGGCTTATTTTTTGGTTAACCATTGCACGAATGCAGCGATAGCGGGCTCCTTTAAACGTCGCTGTTTACAACTAAAATTGAATTCAAATCCAGTCAACATAGCGGGTAAATCAAGTGCGACTAATGCTCCCTTACTAATATCCCGTTCTACCATAAAATCTGATGCCAGCGCGATCCCCTGACCTGCAATTGCCGCTTCAATAGCTAACAACACATGGCTAAATACATGCTGTTGTTGCGTAGCCGCTATGCTGATGCTGTTAACCTTTAACCAACGCTCCCAATCAAAGCCAATTGGCCCTTCATCTACAGTGAGTAATGCATGTTGCCGTAATACACTCAGCGCCGAGTGGTCGGTATTTAATAGCCCCGGGCAGATCACTGGGATCAGTCTCTCTTGGTGTAACATGCGATGCACATAACCCGGTTGTCCACTTTGACCAGTAATAAACATATCAGCAACACTATCACTCATCAGCGGGTCATCGGTGATCATATCCAGGCGAATTTTAATCTGTGGATGTAAGCGATGGAAATCGCTTAAGCGAGGAATCAGCCACTTAATGGCAAATGAACTGTATACCGCTAAGCGGAGCTGATCATTACAATCGCCAGTGATTTGCATGCTTAAATCATTCAACTCATTAAATATTCGCTCCAGTTCATGGTAAAGCACATTGCCTTTACTGGTTAAGCAGAGCTGCCTACCTTCGCGGATAAATAATCGTTCGCCAAAATGCGCTTCAAGCAGTCTTACTTGGTGCGATACCGCACTTTGAGTAATGCACAGTTCAGTTGCCGCCCGAGAAAAGTGAGCATGCCTTGCGGCCGCTTCAAAAATTTGTAGTGCCCGCAATGGCGGCAGTTTGCGCATATACACCTCAAATATGAATTTATTTTATTGAAATTTATGAGGTATGAATTTAACTCATGAATGGATTAAAAACATCATTATTCGTTATTAATTGATAACTATATGATGCAGCCAATTATTGGTCCTAAGGTTGTAAGTGTAATGAAATCCACAATAGCGATTGGCATGATGTTATTAGTTGTCGGTAACCTTTTTAGTGCTATGTATGATGTGTCTATAAAATGGCTTCCAGAGGGCAGTAGCGCTGCAACATTTCTGTTAATCAGGCAGTTAACATCAGTATTAATGTTACTGCCATTGTGGTTTGCAGCTAAAAAACCAATCAGTCGCCATATAAAGGTGCACTTAGTGCGAGCTAATACTGGCGCTATTGGAGCTGTATGCTTAATTATGGGGTTAATTGCGCTACCTATCGCCACTGTAAGCTCGTTGTTTTATTCGGCGCCATTAATGATTGTATTAATGGGATTTCTATTTTTAAAAGAGAGCGTCACCGCTGCACATTGGCTGGCAGCTATTTTGGGATTTCTGGGCATCATTATTTTGCTACGACCAAGTGAAATTAACTGGTTTGGAATTGCAGTACTCATCTCTGCATTTATGTTTGCGATAAACCAGTTGGCATTGCGCAAACTCCCCAGTACAGAAAGCCCAGTTGTAACGTTAATGCTATATAACTTACTCAGTATTCCTTTGGTGTTGGTCATGGCATTGGTGCAAGGCATAGAGGCAATCAGTGGGTCTTTAGTGGCTATTGCGGTGTCGAGTAATGTGTTTTTATTGGCGTATCAGTGGTTTTGCGCGTTGGCTTATCGCCAAGCACAAGCCAGTCAAATTGTGGTGGCTGAATACACAGGACTATTATTTTGTGTCTTTTTTGGTTGGTTGTTTTTTGATGAATGGCTTGATGGTTTAAGTTGGGTTGGGGCTGGGTTTATTGTGTTGCCGTCGCTGATTATCCCGTGGATACAAGCCAAAAGATCCCAAAAAAAATTCATCGAGCAAAATGCAGGATGAATTTCTAAATCGCGATAATAAAAATGTACTGCAGGATTAAGATTCAGTGTATTCAAAAACCTTAATCACTTTGCGAACGCCTGCAGTATTTCGCGCGATATCAACGGCCAAATCAGCTTGCTTGCGGTCAATTAACCCAAGTAAGAAGACTTCGCCGTTTTCGGTAATCACTTTCACTCGAGTAATATCGAGCGATTTTTCATTTAACATGCGGCCTTTGACTTTGGTTGTTACCCAAGTGTCGTTGCTGCGAGTGGTAAATGACGTTGGCGTGCCAATACGAATTTGATTATGTATTTTGCCGCCAATTTGTAAATCTTGCACCACTTTAATCGCTTTATCACGCAGCATTGAGTTAGGTGCTTGACCTATCATCAATACATTGTTGTTCATCACAACCGCGGCGATATTGGTTTGATTATTAAGGTCATCATGTTTTGATAGCGCGCTAGCAATAACAAAGTCTGCATTAGTATCGCTGATTTGAGTGCCCATGCTGCGCTCATCATTAACCATCTTGGCACCGCTAACGGCACCAACCATGACTGCACCAGCACACCCCTGCAGCATCGCCAGGACTGAGATGATGAGTAACCTTTTTATCATGCTTGTTCATCCTGTGGGAACAAGGTGCGGTCGATGTTATCGCATAAACAGTGAATAACCAGTAAGTGAACTTCTTGAATACGTGCAGTAACATTTGACGGTACGCGGATTTCGACATCTCCTGCGCTCATCAAGCCCGCCATTGCGCCGCCATCTTTACCGGTTAGTGCAACAATAGTCATGTCGCGGCTTAACGCTGCTTCCATGGCTTTAATAATGTTGCCAGAGTTACCACTGGTTGAAATAGCCAATAAAATGTCGCCTGGTTGACCCAGTGCAAAAATCTGCTTCGAGAAGATTTCATCGTAGCTATAATCGTTGGCGATAGCAGTAATCGTTGAAGTGTCACAGCTTAATGCAATAGCAGGCAGCGGTGGACGTTCAATTTCATAACGGTTTAATAATTCAGCAGAGAAGTGTTGAGCATCGCCAGCACTGCCGCCATTACCACATGACAGAATTTTATTACCGCCAAGTAGACATTGCACCATCATCTCTGCAGCTTTTTCAATAGACTCAGGTAATGCTTCAGCAGCATCAATTTTAGTCTGAATCGATTCGGTGAAACTATCTCTAATACGTTCTAACATGCAACAATCCTTACGCTAAATTATGTCTACGTATGTCTCTGATCAGCTTTTTTATCGTCGCTCATCAGTTAGACTCGGTAATTTGACTATATGATGCCATAAATCAAGGTTATGGTAATCAATTGCCGCTTAAAAACAGCCTTGTAGCCAGTTTATTTCATCAATATTCATCGCAATGACATCAAAGCGACAAGGTGGATTTAATTTTTGTCGTTGTAAATAATGCTCAGCGGCTAATCTTATCCGGGTGATTTGCTTACTTGTTAACGCATTTAAGGCGCCACCAAACTGATTTGACGACCTAAATTTTACTTCAACAAACACCCAGACATCTAGCTGGCGCATAATTAAATCTATTTCACCAAATGGGTATCGAACATTAGCATCTACAAACGTTAGACCTTGTTGTTCAAGGTAAGTTCGCGCACGTTGCTCAGCTAATTGTCCACTGTTCATAGTGGTGTTAATTGTCCTTGGCTATATTTTCCCCAAGAAAGTTGACGATCTATCACTCCATTAGGTTTCACTGATAATGCACCACTGCGGCCAATAAATTGGTATCCCGGGAAAGCGCGCATTTGCGCTAAACGATTAACCAATTCAAGGGCATCAAAACCCATTGCATATAGGCGTTTTTGGCTGTTATTCCAACCACTCCAAAGCTCAGAAACCAGCTGTGTTTCGCTGCTAGGTTGCATTAGCCAAGGTACATCGCTAATGATCAAGTTATTTAACTCTTGTGCCGACTGCGCTGACTCGCTTTCAAGACGGCTACGGCTAGTGGTATATAAGGTTACGGGTTCAGAGAACACACTAAAGTTAACGTCTAAAAAGGGTTTTAGCAGGGCTAAATCTTGTGAACCCGAAATCATGTAAATCGCATCAATATCTTGGCGAGAACGAAAATCTGATTCTAAGCGGCTACCCAATAAATCACGCATTCTGCTAATACGCGCTTGGCTATCTTTCACACCTAATGCTTCTTGAACTGTTACCTTCATTTGGTCGCCAGCATCATAGAAATACACTTCGGCATCATTGCTGGTTAAGGTTTGCCAAGTTTGCTTAAAGCTGTCTGCCATACGTTTGCCAATCGGATCGTTACTGGCCAATAATAGTGGCAACTTTACCCCATCGCTATACAGCTTATGTGCAGCGTCACTGGCTTCTTGTGCTGGAGACAACGAAAAGTAAAACAGGTTTGGTTGTGGCGTAAACGTATCTGTTTGGTTCAAATACAGCTGTGGCACTGTGGTCTTTTGTTTATCGTTAATTTTCTGTAGTTCTTCAACTTCATTGGGTAACAATGGCCCAATGACAAATTCTGCGCCTTTGGCTACAGCTTGTTGATAAGCGGCCGCAACCCCTTGCTGAGTATCATAAAAGTTAAGTGAGACATTGCTATCAAAATCAGATAAATAGCTCGATAAAAGACCTTGACGAATAGGTTCAGCAACCACAGCGCGTGGGCCACTTAACGGTAATAATACCGCTATATTTTGCGGTCTAAACGGTTTGGCATTAAGCGCTTTTTCTAAATCAGCAGGTAACTTAACCGCGCCTGGATGATACGGATTATTACGCTGCCACTCACCTAAATAACGCACCAATTGCGTCGGCTCAACCGCGTAATGTTTAGCGATAAAGGTTAATTGTAACCAACCAGCAAAAATCGGATTCGATTGATCGCGCATAAACGACTGCACAGTTTCTTCGGATAAAGGTTGTAGTAACTTCCAAATAACATTATTGATCGCTGTGGTTTCAGATTTTGGTAAGTAGTTGCTTAATAGACTTAACTGCTTAACCTGATCAATTGGCTGTTGAGTATTTTTGTACAGCTTGGCTTTAAATTGGTGATAACTTGCCATTTGCCAGCGTGGTAGTTGCCAATGTGGTGGATACTGTAAAATATCTAATGCGGCTTGGCTGCTATTGGTTTTTTCGACAATGCGAGCGCGCAAGTAAATATGCTCCGCTTGAAGCGAGGGAACGTTCACCATCGACTTCTGCATTGACGTTAATACATTAGCGGCAGAATTAAAGTTACCATCATTGATATAAGCATGAGCGGCGAGTAATAAATAACGATCACGCTTTTCTGGTAAACTGCTATTCGTTGCCTCAGCCAAATAAATTTTAGCTGGATGTTCAGCGGCAACGAGCGATGCGCTAGCGTCAACATTATCCTGCTGTTTTTTGGTGGCACAACCGACCACCAATACAGAGAAAATCAACGCGCACACGAATTTTGTAGTATTCAGTCTTATTAACACTTGGCTTCACTCTGGTAAGATGCTGTCACTAGTTTAACCTGCTCTTACGCTTGGCGAAAGTATCAGGTAGATTCATTATCGAGGTAATTATGGACCAAATGGTCGCGCTGTATATTGTTCCCACCCCAATTGGTAATTTTGGCGACATCAGCGCTCGGGCAATAGAGGTGCTGCAACAGGTTGATTTAATCGCCTGTGAAGACACTCGCCACAGCGGAAGGCTGCTAAGTCACTTTGGTATTGAAACCCGTAAAACGGCATTACATGATCACAATGAACGTGACCGAGCACAATGGATAGTTGAACAATTAAATGAAGGCAAATCAATCGCGCTCATTTCTGACGCTGGGACGCCGTTAATTTCTGACCCCGGCTACCATTTAGTTAACCATGTTCGTCAAGCTGGCCATCGAGTCGTACCTTTGCCTGGGGCATGTGCAGCGATAACAGCCTTAAGTGCATCAGGCTTACCGTCTGATCGCTTTAGTTTTGAAGGTTTTTTACCGTCAAAAGAAAAAGCCCGTATCGATAAACTTGAATTTCTTAAAGAAGATCCTCGTACTTTGATATTTTACGAATCTCCTCACCGTATTCTTTATAGCCTCGCCGCTATTGTTGACGTTTTAGGCGCCGATAGGCAAGTGGTAATGGCACGTGAAGTCACTAAAACCTTCGAAACCTTCTTATCTGGCACCGCTGCAGAGGTATTAGCGCTGGTTGAAGCTGATGATAATCAGCAAAAAGGCGAAATGGTCATTATGTGCCATGGCTTTACATTATCTGATGAAGAAGGTATTCCAGCGGTTGCCGTTGCTACCCTAAAGTTACTTTGTGAAGAGTTGCCGCTTAAAAAAGCCGCCGCTATAGCAGGGCAAATTCATGGTTTAAAGAAAAATGCCCTATATAAATACGGTTTAGAACTGGATTTATAAAAAGCCGCTCGCTTTGGCATTGGTTTGTTGCGCTGCTTAGGCTATAATCCGCGCCGAGTTGGCCAGACAGTTGCCGCGTACGCAAGTACGGGGAGGAAAGTCCGGGCTTCAAAGAGCGGGGTACCAGGTAACGCCTGGGCGGTGTGAACCGACGACAAGTGCAACAGAGAGGAAACCGCCATTTTGGCTTCGGCTAAGATGGTAAGGGTGAAAGGGTGCGGTAAGAGCGCACCGTGCGGCTAGCAATAGTCCGTAGCAAGGTAAACTCTACCCGAAGCAAGACCAAATAGGGTTCCGCATGGCGCTGCTCGCGTTGGAACCGGGTAGGTTGCTTGAGCCTGTGAGCGATTGCAGGCCTAGATGAATAACTGTCCACGACAGGACCCGGCTTATCGGCCAACTCGTCAAATTGGGAAAGCCCCTTGTAATTCAAGGGGCTAACTCAATACTTCAATAGTTATCCAGATAATCAGTGTGACGCTGTAACACAAGGTGTCACACATGAACTATCAAAAAATCCCTCATACTATTGTCAGAAATGGCATCTACTATCTTAATTTTCGATTAAACGGTAAAAAGTTCATTCGCCAGTCACTTTTGACTGATAGTGCTAGACAGGCAAAGATTTTAGTCAGTAAGATGTTGCCATCTATTATAAAAATCAAAAATCAAATGGAATTGACAAACGAAGAATCAGATATTCTTAAGATAAAGTCATTTAATCAGTCAATGCGCCTTGTAGTTAATCGCGCACGTGAAATAGCGAATGGAGCTATGTATCCGACGTCAAATGCAGGTATACGTTACTTAGACGAATGGAATGATCAAATAGCGGACATTGAACAAGAAGATGCTCATTTGTATGAAGAACACGAGTTTAGCAATTATCTTGAGTCAGAATGTTATAACCAGCCAACAAAACATGCATTAGCATTGTTATCCTCACCAGATAAGACACCCGAGCAACGAGCGAAAGATATCATAAACGTGGTAATGAAGCCTACAGATTACGGCTATCATAATGCCCTTTTTGTGTTTAGCTATATATTTAAAATTCAAGAAAAAATAGCTGCTGATATCGAGGCTTTGGATTATGTTAATGCGAATGCAAAATTAGAAAGTTTAGATGCTTATGTCGATAAGTTAATTGGGTGTGAGACTGAATATCCCTCTAATGTAGCTCAGCCTCAAAGCTTAAGTCTAATAGAGGAAGCTAAAACAGTGACTTCTTTGTCGCTTAAAGAAGCTTTTAATCAATTTATTGAATCTAAGACAACTGGCAAAGGACGTTGGGCTGAAAAGCAACTAGATGCCAATAAACGCAATGCTGATACATTGATAGCGTTAATTGGTGATATGCCAATTAAAGACATTAATTCTCATGTTTTAGATGTGGCATTTAACATTGCCTTGCAGATGCCCAAACGAAACAAGAACCCCTACTCACGCTTAAGCTTGTCAGAGTGCATAGAGCTTGCTCAGACAGGTGATCTTGATGAAGATGACATAGTAACAGTTAAAACAGTTAAGGAGCTTAAAAAGCTATTACAAGGGCTTTATACGTTTCTAAAAATCAAAAGAGAGATTGATAAATCACCCACTGAGGGAATGTTAATTAACTTATCCAGCAATACAAGGCGTGGGGCATTTAGTCATGCTCAAATGCAGTCTATTGTTCAGTATGCTTTAACGCAATCAGAAGGCTATAAAAAATGGCCTTTATTGATAATGGCTTATACTGGGATGCGTAACGGTGAAGTCATGCAGTTACGTAAGCAAGATATAAAACATGATACAGCAAGCAATTTTCACTATTTTCATATCACCCCAGATGCTGGTGCCGTCAAAACAAAAGCTGCAATTCGTACTATCCCAATCCACTCCAAGTTGATTGAACAAGGATTTTTAGCGTTTGTAATGCATTCAAATGAGAGATTGTTTGAACAAGGGGCAAGGGCGCTAACGAGCTATTATCAAAGATTTAAAAAAGTATTACAACTTCCTGATATAGATGAAAATAGTGATGTGCTTTCCCTATATTCAATACGTCATAGAGTTATTACTACCTTGCAGTCAAAAGGGGTGAATTCATCCACAACACAACAGCTTGTAGGACATGCTAAGCAAAGTACTATAACGGATCGATATACCCACGATATCGACATATCATCATTGAAGCTGGCGGTTGAAGTAATTCAGTATTGATTAGTTGATTAGTTGATTAGTTGATTAGTTGGGAAGTCACTGTGTAGATATTAAATTATTAATTTAAGGACTAATTAGTATGGGGTTTATATCAAAAATTCTTGATGATTTACATAAAGAAAATGTAAAAGTCGAGCTGGATAAGGTTAATAAATTGTATTTGGGCTGGCAACATTTAACGCAACATTGTACGAACGAAAAAGAAGTATTAGATGTATTAAATGCAGCGTTGTCTGTTAGTGAAGTCATAAAAGAAAAATACACTAGTTCAGGTAAATTTTATAATCAATTTGTTATGAATAGTAATGATGTCACAGCCGTATATTATTGCAAACAGTCAAACACTATTAAATCAATATAACTAGTATGGATAAATGCTACAGGGAGGGTTTTACCATGCGAGCTTTAGTATGTTTTCTGCGGATGCTCTTACGAAGATTTTAAGCGGTGAGGGTCATTCAAGATAGTTATCAAAGATGTATTAAAATTAGTGCGTAAAAACACATTGGGAGGTGGTCAACGTTATATAAATAACACATGCTTTACTATGATTCCATGCCGTTACACTATCCGATTTATTGCGCGGTAGTTAAGTCATTTTTGTGTTGGATTTTGGTGCGTCATTCCTTTATGTATTATGGGGTAGAGACCTGTTTTTTGTTGTCAAATTATTAGTGTTTAATTGTTAATGCGTGATGCAGTTAGGAAAGAGATATGAAGGTTAGACGTAGTCTGAACATTAACTATTAGTATAGGGGATTAATCTGTGAGTGAGTCATCAGTCGATAGGACTAAACGCAATATAATAAAGGCGATGGAGGTATATCAGCCAACATATCAAACTACATTTGTATTCGATGATGAGGAACCTGAACATGTGCTAGAGACATTCCAAAAAATACGTAAGAAAGTTAGTGCTCAATTTCCTCAAATAACTTTAATTTGGTGGATAAGAGTGAAGTTATACGGCGGTCAGATTGTTCCAATGTTTCAATTGTTTTCAACAGATAAGCTAGACAAGGTAAAGCTAAATAACGCAATTAATAAAATCGAAATAAAAATTGAATTATCTTTCAGGCAAAGGTCTTGGTCAGATGGACTTAGAATTCGTTGGTGTTCAGCTATAAAGAATCAAAAGTTGCATAATTTGCCTTCTATATATGGCAAGGAAAAAATCAGACGTTTTGCCATTACTAATAAGCCACCTATTACGCAATAGGAGTGTGTTTAAGCTTAACAAACCGCCTCCCCCACCCATTGGTGTGTAAATGTTTAAAATTGCTCTGAGACGGCTTTAAATTACAGTTCAAGGCACGTAAAGGCATTGTCTAACTCATCTTGGTCAATACCGATATACCTTAGTGTGTGTGCTGTTGAGCTATGTTGTAAGGCTTTTTGAACTAGGGCGATATTATTAGTATTACGATATTGAAAATAACCCCATGTTTTACGCATAGAATGAGTGTTTATTACGGTATCAATGATACTTGAAGCATCTTGCAATGCCTTACTCAAAGTTTGCCGTGTTATGGGCTTGTTAGTCGATTTAGCTCTGTTGCTGGTGGATTGAAATAGGTATTTATTTCCGTAGGTCTTTCTACGTTTAACAATATCTAGTGCTTTACCATTTAATCTGATTTGAATTGATTTATTGGTTTTCTGTGCCTTAACGGTCAGCATGTCATTTTTAATGTCGCTAAACTCAATCGCCAGTAAATCAGATACCCTCAACGAAACTTGCAAACCAAACCGCCAAGCATCGCTTATCACTTCTGAATAGTGTTTAGTGATGAAAGTCTCAACCCGTTCAAGGTCTGCTTTAGATTTTATTGCACTCACTTCATTCATGATAAATCCCTTAATTTACTGGGCTTGCTAAGTTACACAATTCATACTAGTTGAGTATACTTTGTAAGTAAAGCGACTTTCTATATCTGGTGAGGGGTTCCTAAGTTACATAATGTTATTGTGTAACTTAGATATTTTGAAATTTGGGGCTTTTTAGTCGCTACTAATACGATAATTGTTAAGTGATGCTGATATCACGAGCCTTTAACTACGACTCGTTAAGTATATACGGTTTTATGAGTACTTCTTTGCATACTCATAGCTATCCCATATAATTGATGAAACACGCTTAAGTTTATGTTTTGGAATGGTTATTCCAGCTGGAACGGTTAGCGCTTTTTTTATATCAGTGATATCTAAAGATGCAAACTTAGCGCAAATTTCTTTAACCATATTTTTCCCAGTTGAAGATGGAGTTTTATCATGATTGAACCACCACTTTAGAGTGTTAAAATCATGGTGATTTGTTGAAAACATTTGTTCAGAATCGATGATTACTAATTCATGGTTTTTTGTGAATAACCTGTCAGATATTTCATTGGCACCTAAGATGTACGCGAGAAATTCGCTCTTAGGCCAATCTAAAATATTCGGGATATTAATGAGATATAAATCCTCTATGGTGCATATTGGGGTTACCATCAATTGATGATAAGGGCAGCTATCACTACATGGTTCAATCGAATGTTCCTCTATAAACCAATGAGCACTATGTACATCACCAGCTTGCCCATCAAGAAGGGTTGCGCTTTCAGAGTCTAGAACCATATATGTGGAGGACTGGCAGGATATTCCCATTGATTGAGCTATGTGAGCAAAAACGATTTCTCGGTAAGCATAGAAAGAGCCTCTAAGCTTTGTAAGCCAGCGATTTCCATTTAAATCAGTTCCAATCCAAAACTCTTTTAAATCTTGATCGTGTGGACTGAAAGTTTCCCATTTCCATCCTACTGTAGAAATAATTTTTGGTAACTCAACTATTAATGGTAATGCATTTTTCATGAATGTCTCTGCCAGTAGTTTTGTCGATTAGGTGTCACACATTGTGTCACACAATTATGAGTGCTAATCTCATGATTCAAAGAGTTATATCATAAATTAGTGTTACACAGGGCTTATCGGCCAACTCACCTCTTTATAAAAAAGGCCTCGCAGCAATGCGAGGCCTTTTTTTATCGTTAGTACGAAAATATTGGTGTCGTAACCTATAATAGTCAACCCGAGTTGATGTTGGTTATTGTTTCTTTATGTTTTAGCTTCAGTACTATCCAATACTTGCGACAGACGATCTACTGTTGGAGTTGACTACATCCGTTCAGTAAACGTCGTCGGAACGCTAAGTATTTACAAATGGATGATTTATTAACACGAGTGTTCTACTCTATTGTTAGCTGTGCACCTCGCTCTTCCTGATCTAGTCGATAATAAATACTCATTCAACAACAAAACCTTTAAACATAAACTGACTTTATCGTTAACAAACAAGCACAAATGTAAAATTATCAGATGAGAATAGTTTTCATTAGTGTTTGGTGCTATATTGCGGCCAAATTTTACTGTTGCCGATGAGTAAGCTGTTATGCATTTGAACGTCATTAATATTGGGATGTTAAGTCTACTGCTACCTGTACTGAGTGTCAGTGCGAACGAGAACACGACCGACCTAGACTCGACAGAGTTGATTGAGAAAATTACCGTAATGGGCCGGGCACAAACCTTTTATCGTGAATCTTCTACGTCTGTGGGTGCCAAAGTTGAAACCGATATTATGGATTTACCGCAATCGGTGCAGGTGTTGAATGAACAGTTAATAGTTGACCAAGCAGCACGCGAAATCACCGATTTATACCGCTCTATTGCGGGTGTGAGCACTTATAGTTATTCAGGGGTGACCTTTCGTGGCTTTCGTGATGACAGTAATGTGTTTTATGACGGTGTAAGAGGCGACCCTTTTTCTGGTTTCGGTGTACCACAGTTATTTAATATTGAACGAGTTGAAGTGTTAAAAGGTCCAGCAGCTGCGATATACGGTGGTGGTGAGCCTGGCGGCATGATTAATTATGTCAGCAAAAAGCCGAGTTTTGTCCAAGATACTGAAGTGACATTAACCACAGGCGATAACGACCGTATGGGCGGGTCAATTGATTCTAAAGGTGGTTTAACGGATTCAATTGCTTATCGTTTAGGCGGTTTTTATGAGCAAAAAGACAGTTTTCGAAATAATGCCGACTCTGAAAATACCGAGTTAACAGGTGGATTATTATTTCAACTTGACGATGACACTACACTCACAACAACGATTGATTATATCAAACAAGACTTAGGTGGTAATCGTTTGCGTGGCGTTCCCGTTGACGATGATGGTAACTTTTTGGTTGATCCAAGCTATAACGCTAATGAAAAATCCGACTATCAAAACCTTGAAGCAACAATATTACAAGCTGACTTACAGCATCATTTTAGCGATGAGTTAAGTGTTAATACCACAGTGCGTTACCTTGATAACGAGCGTGTTCAGGGATATCACGAATCACAAAGTTGGGTTGACGTTAATGGTGATGGCGAAGCCAATATTGATGATAAAACCATTAAACGCGAATATCGTAAACAGTATCGCGCTAACCAAGAAGTCAGTGTGACTTCAGATTTTGTATATCGATTAGATACTGGTATTGAGCAAACCTTATTATTTGGAGCAGATTACCATCACGTAAACAGCGATTATGATTATTGGCGTGCCCGTTATGAGGCTGATGGTGTCGCTAATCTAAACATTTTTGATCTTAATTACGGTGAAACTGATCCTTCGACTTATAACTTACAAGATCAAGATCGTGATGGCACTAAAACCGAACGCGCGGGTTTATATGTTCAAGATCAAATCAGTTTAAGCGAGAAATGGTTGTTATTGGTGGGGCTACGTTACGATCATTTTAACGATTTTGATAAAGAAACTGGATTTGAGTTTAGTGATAATCATGTATCACCGCGTGGTGGTATTGTTTATAAATACTCCACCGATACATCATTTTATGTTAATTATGCAGAAAGTTTTAATCCGACCTCGCTTGGCGATCAAGAAACGGCGAGTGAAGACAGTAGCTTAGAACCTGAAATGGGTGAACAAGTTGAACTAGGGATAAAAAATCAGTGGTTTAATGGCAGCATGATGACCACGTTAGCTGTGTATCAAATTAATAAAAAAGATGTCGCCATGAATAATCCTGCTGACACGGGCAATGATGACGGAATCCCTGCGTTAGTAAGCTTAGGTGAAGTTGAAAGTAAAGGACTTGAGTTTACGTTGGTGGGAGATATAACACCTAATTGGACTGTCATGGCTAATTACGCCTATAACGATACTCGTGTTACTCAAGGCGATATTGGCGATACCTATGCCGATGGCAGCAAGTTTGTTAATGCGCCGCGTCATCAAGCGGGTTTGTGGACGCGTTATGATATTGACAGTTTGAATTCTGCTATTGCACTGGGTGCAGATTATGTCAGTGAGCAAATGAGTGCAGATGCGCAGCGTGTTAAACCCTATACCGTTTTTGATATGAGCTGGACAACTACGTGGCAAGATACCCAGTTTCAGCTAAATGTGAAAAACCTGTTTGATAAAGAATATGCTGTGAGCGGATTCTCTGAGCGTAATGGTCATTTCCCCGGCGCACCGAGAGAGGTGGTGTTGCAGGTATCGCATCACTTTTAATGTCGAATTATTAGTGGGGTTGTATTAACGTCTTGCTGAATTAAAAAAAGGGCGTAAACAATTTATTGTTTACGCCCTTTTTTGCTATTTGACCGAGGGTTAAAAGCTGGCTTTGTGGCCATCAGTTGAGACTATTATCGGTCACCAAGTTAGATAGAATGAATGCCAATATTGTCAATTCCGCTAATGCTAAAATCACTAACAACTTCAATCAGTAAAGATGTTACCAAGTCTACATGGCAAAACCTCAAGCATTTAGTGCTGACGGCCTTGCGAATGTATATCGTAACCAAACAGTCTGCCTAATTAAAAATGGTCTTTTACCTGAAATCTGAACTCCCAAGCGTTGATGTCGTTGCCCGTAGTGATCGGGACGGCAATATCAACATGGGCTACGTTACCGTAACTGGATTTAGAAGAGTAAATCCGTGCGCCAATACCAATACTACCAATAGGGCCATCAACTTCGTTTTGCTCGTCTGGACCACCGCTTGCTTGACCTATATCGGCAAATACAGCCCAACCTAACTCGGCCAATTGATATAAATTGATGTTTGGATAGTATCGGATTTCACTCGTGAGCAACCATTGATTGTCACCATGTTGGTAGTCGTTGGGATATCCCCGTACACCTGTTTCGTCGCCAAGGGCAAACGTTTGATCAAGATAGTTATTGTGTGAGGTTGCGATACGCGCCTTGGAGTAGGCCGTCCACTTAGGGCTGATTTGGTGGAAGAATTCAGCGGCTAAACCGACATTATAAAAGTCTTGTTGGCCGGTTTGAATATCCGTTCGAGCATTAACGGTCATTAGCAATAATTGATTGTCTTCCTGCCAACCGCGACTGCTTGAAGCCGTTACGTGATAACCCACAGCAGCATTGTCGGCAACGTCATTGGTTTCCAATCCTAAACTTACAGTGTGGTGCCAACCTAAGTTAAAGTCTTCGTTATTATTAATCAGGTGGATATTGTTCAGCACTGTGTATTGGTCTTGCAGGTATTCGTAGCTGATCCAAGGGTAAACAAACTCACGATCAAAAGGTAACGGTGAAATGGGGTAATCGTCTATGTTATTGAATTGATGTTGGTCTTGGGTTATCCCTAGGCTAATACGGTGCAATTGATCTGGCGTTTTATCGACTAACCAACCAAATCCGACGTTAGCATAATCGATAACATGTTCAAATTCGTTAATGTCTTGGCCATTTTGTCTTATGGTGTCGATGCGGGTATCCGTTAACCATGACAGGGCGTACATGTTCTGAGTATCAAGAGTATAAAAGGGCTTATTAAAGGCGATAGCAGACGCTTGGCCGTCACTGTTGTCGTAAAAATCGACCGACACATTACCGTGTTTAATCCATCTTACTGGAGCATCAAAGGCAAACTTATACCCGGTGCGGTCGGCACTTGACTGGTATTTTATTTTAGTTTTAACCCCTAATCCCAGTAAGTTATCTTCCTTCATGCCAAACGAGTATTTAGTGTCGCCGCCATTTTTACTCAAACTGACCGTTGGCAGTAATGACCAGTTATCCCACGTTTCGACTAATACCACGTCTTCAACGTTGTCGTCGGCGAGTGGATCTTTTCTGGCAATGTTGATATCAGCATCACGAATGTAAGGTTCGTAGCGCAATAATCGCTGCGCTTCTTGAAGATCTTTCTGAGTAATTTTTTCACCTTTTTCAAAGCTTAAGCTATTGAGAATAGTCGACTCTTTGGTATTGATATGCAGATAGTTTGCCCAACGATGAAGGAAAATAGCATCCGGAGCTGACTCATCAAAAATAGGATGACTAACGACTACAATGTTGGCGACTTTTTCGACATCATGTTTATTCGTTGTCGACGGACTAGAGGGCGTGGTGACAGAGTCATCGTTGGCTTTTAACTGTGCTTCACTGTCAGCAATAGTTGCTTGAACAGCAGACGAAGAAAGCAGGATGACGAAAAAAAATACTGCCATAAATATGATTGGCATAGCTTCGTCCTTATTTTTATTGTTATGTTTTTGAGAGGCCAGTAAGAATAGAACTATTGTTTTCAATATGAACTTTTTATGTTGCCTCTTTGTTTCATATCATACCTGAATAACATAATAGTCAAGCATTTAGCTTGAATAAATATTTCATTAATCCATTTAAATCATGTGGGTATTTGGGTTGCTAAAAAATAAGGGCAGCATTTATAGCTGCCCTTTAATACCGATAGGAAGGTAATGTTAACTTGTAAGATTTATAACGAACGGCGAGGGGGCACGATAACGTTAGCAAAAATAAGCCCAGCGATTAAGGACATAAAAATTAAGAATATTTGTGAGCCTAAATGGGCTTGATTGAGCATGGTTTCGCCCGAAATTAATGCATTGAGACCAATATAGGTTTTGCTACCAGGGACCAGAATAACGATGCCTTGCAGTAACGCAATCGACACTGGCGCCTTCATCCAGCGCGCATACAGATTTGAATAGATGCCCACGGCTAGTGCACCGACAAAAATACCAATAGACTCACCTAAATAAATCCCGCCTAACATGGCAGAGAAAAATGCCACAATGCCGGCAAATATGCCCCAAGGGGAATCTTTTAAGCGTGCTTTAAAGATAATAACCAACGACATCGACAATAACGGCACCGCAGACCAAATCGCCCAACGAGGCAACGGTATAGGTTCTACATAGATAGTTTCACCAAAGATGGCTTTACCAATGGTCATGCCAAGCACAGCACCAAAATACAGTTTAAATAACTGCATCACAGCATCCATGATACGTGCCGTACCGGAGATTAAATCGCGGGCGGCAAGTTCCGCTAAGCCGAGAGTGAGTGCAAGACCGGGAACAAAAATAATAATCCCCGATAAAATGGTTACGGGTAAATTGATACTCGGGTCTAATTGCGCAATCCCTGACGCTAAGATAGCGCAAACTACCGCCGCCATGGGTTCGAGCATCTCTGCGATACGTTTTGAGCGTTCAGCCCAAAAAACTAAGCTGTATACCAGTAAACCAAAAATAGCTGACCAAAAAACGTCATGCCAACCGGTACCCATTAACATGGCGAAAGCCCCCGCACTGGATCCAAAAGCTAACAGCGTCAGTTTATGGCCATAAGGATTGGGTTTATTGGCGATTTCTTCTAAGCGTTCTAATGCTTCTTGCAAGGTTCGCTGCCCAGAACTGAGCTCTTCAACCAATTCAAAGGTACGTGCTAACGAGCCTAAATCTAAGTCGCCAGGTTTAACGCGTGCAACGTGATTGTATTCTTGCTCAGTGTCATGTTGGAGTACAAATGTCATCGATGTGGGCGATATTAAAAAATATCCTTCAATACCAAGGGTATTACATACCGTTTGCAAGTGGGATTCTAAGCGATACGCAGGAGTACCAAATTTATGCAGGTACTTACCTAGTTTAATGATAAATCTACGTTTTTCTAAAAAATCCTGATTATCCACTGGGCAGTAGTCACTCTTGTTAAGGTATTGAGCTTATTTTGGCGCGAATATTAACCGATTAAGGCGTGTGTTTACAGCCAAACTGATTCAAAATGTAGTGATAACATCAACAAATCAAAGATTAGTATAATAACAATAATATAGACGACTTAAGGAATAACACATGACATTGATGATATCGGGTTTATATGCGGGCCTAACAGCGTTGTTGGTTTTAGCATTATCTTACAAAGTGGTTAAATTTCGTCGAGTGAATAAAATAGGTATCGGTGATGGTGGCCATCAAGGATTATCCATTGCGATCAGAGCTCATGGCAATTTAATTGAAAATGCACCCATAGTACTCATTTTGTTAGCACTGGCTGAATTGAATGGCATGCCGGTTTACTTGATACACTGTTTGGGCACAGCTTGGATTGTGGCGCGTTTATTACATGCTATTGGATTAAACCAAGGTCAAGGCGGCCATCACTTCGGCCGTTTTTGGGGTGTATTAACGACTTGGATAGTACTATTAATCTTAGCGGTTGCTAATATTGGCTTCTTTATTGGGTTATAACATTGAAAGCATAAGGGAATAGCAATATTCCCACGTGTTTTACAAGGTTATAAAAGGATAAAAATATTTCACTTTTGGTGTTTTTTTAGTCACACTTAGTGTCGCTCTACTGCTATACTCCGCGTCCGTTAAATTCAGCTGTAGGCTGATGTTGTCATCGGATCAGCTAGGCTGGTTTTCCCCATTTATGTAGGTCATATACATGCAAGTTGAGTCAACGTTATTTAATTATCCAAAGTTTTGGGCTGAATGCTACGGAACAGCACCTTTTTTACCCATGTCTCGTAAAGAAATGGATATTTTAGGTTGGGATAGTTGCGATATTATTATCGTGACTGGCGACGCGTATGTTGATCACCCAAGTTTTGGTATGGCGGTGATTGGGCGAATGTTAGAAGCCCAAGGTTACCGTGTGGGTATTATTTCGCAGCCTGATTGGTCAAACAAAGAAGACTTTATGCAGCTAGGTCGCCCAAATCTATTTTTTGGGGTAACCGCTGGCAACATGGATTCGATGATTAACCGTTACACCGCTGACCGTAAGTTACGTCATGATGATGCTTACACTGCTGGTGATATTGGCGGCAAACGCCCCGATCGTGCCGTGACCGTGTATACCCAGCGTTGTAAAGAAGCCTTTAAAGACGTACCCGTTGTTATCGGTGGCATTGAAGCCAGCCTACGCCGTATTGCCCATTATGATTATTGGTCAGATAAAGTGCGTCGCAGTGTAATTTTTGACGCCAAAGCCGATATTTTAATTTACGGCAATGCTGAACGACCATTAATGGAAGTTGCACGCCGTATTGCTGCGGGTGAGGCCATTGGCGATATCGACGATGTTCGTGGTACCGCAACAATGCGTAAAGAACCTATGCCCGGTTGGCGTGGCATGGATTCACGCAAAATTGACCAATTACATAAAATTGAGCCATTACCTAGCCCATATGGTGCAGATGATGTTGGTTGCAGTAATTTGTCAGGTCCAACAGACGAAAAGATTTTTGATAACGAGGCACCTAAAGCCATTAGCGTTCAACCGCCTCGTCCAAAGCCATGGGAAAAAACCTATGTACTGCTTCCTGCCTATAACAAGGTCAGCGAAGACAAGTATTTGTATGCCCATGCCTCGCGTATTTTGCACCAAGAGCAAAACCCTGGCTGTGCTCGTGCGCTGTTTCAGCCACATGATGCCAACCGTGGTGTATGGGTAAATCCACCTGCGTGGCCATTAAACACCGACGAAATGGATGCCGTATTCGATTTACCTTATCAACGTATCCCGCACCCTGTGTACGGCAAAGAAAAAATTCCTGCCTACGACATGATTAAGACGTCAATCAATATCATGCGTGGTTGTTTTGGTGGTTGTTCATTCTGTTCGATTACCGAGCATGAAGGACGCATTATTCAAAGTCGCTCGAAAGAGTCGATCATCAAAGAAATTAAAGATATTCAAGAAAAAGTGCCAGGCTTTACCGGCGTTATTTCTGACTTGGGTGGCCCAACGGCGAACATGTACCGTTTAGGTTGTACCAGTGAGAAAGCGGAGAAAACCTGTCGACGTTTATCATGTGTGTTCCCGTCTATTTGCGGCCATTTAGGCACCGACCATAAACACACCATCGACTTATACAAAGCGGCGCGTGAAGTACCTGGTATTAAAAAGGTGTTAATTGCTTCGGGTGTTCGTTACGATTTGGCGATCGAAAACCCTGAATATATTAGAGAGTTAGCTAAACATCATGTGGGTGGTTATTTAAAAATTGCTCCTGAACATACCGAAGAAGGCCCGCTCAGTAAAATGATGAAGCCAGGTATGGGAACCTATGACAAGTTTAAAGAACTGTTTGATAAGTTTTCTAAAGAAGCGGGTAAAGAACAGTTTTTAATTCCGTACTTTATTTCGGCGCATCCTGGTACTACCGATGAAGACATGGTTAATTTGGCATTATGGTTAAAAGGGCAGAAATTTAAGCTCGACCAGGTGCAAAACTTTTATCCATCTCCGATGGCAAATGCGACCACGATTTATCATACCGAACTTAACTCACTGAAAAACATTAAGCATGATAGTGAACAAGTGACAGTGCCTAAAAAAGGTCGTCAGCGTAAATTGCATAAATTCTTGTTGCGTTACCACGACCCAATGGGCTGGCCGATGATCCGTGAAGCCTTAGTTGCTATGGGTAAAGAGTCGTTAATTGGTAATGGTCCAAATCATTTGGTACCACCCGAAACGCGTAACGAGCAAACTAAAGTGAAGTGGGGCCAAAAGCCATCGGCTAAAGCGAAAGAACAAAGCGGCCAAAAAGCCATGACTCGTTTTTCTGCCGATCAGTTTGAAGACCGTAAAGGTAACGCTAAAGCAGATAAAGGCAGTGCTAAGCCTGTAGGGCAAAAAACCAAGTCTCCAGCTAAGGCTTCGGGCCAAGTGGCAAAAGGGCAAGCGCCTAAAAGCCAAGGCGCTAAGCGTCCAGCTAAAGCGACCACTTGGGCGACTAAGTCTAAATACGCCAAGTAAGCTAACACGTTAACTTATTGTCATAAAAACCCGCATTAACGTTGCGGGTTTTGTTTTTCTAGCAGCAATAGATTCAATAACAAGGTAATCTGCTTCGATACTTACGTCTTTTAATTTAGTCTGCTCAGTAGTCGTTTTGTTATACTACTGTACTTATTGATTAAATTACCCAATGGTTTGATAAACAAGGAACGATCATTATGCCAACGTTAATTAGGCTTAGCGCATATCTCAGTGGTGCATTACTGTGTGGTAGCGCTTTGTTGGTTAATCCTGCTTATGCCGCAAACTCGGTACAGCAACAGCAATTTTTTGAAGCGATTAGCGCTCTGTGTGGCAAAGCTTTTGCCGGTAAGATCACTGCTGGTGGCAGTGAAGGAGATGGTTTTAGTGGCAAACCATTAGTTATGCATGTAAGAGATTGCACCGATCATCAGTTACGTATTCCATTTCATGTTGGCGATGATCACTCTCGCACTTGGGTGATAACTCAAACCGATACCGGATTGCGCTTAAAGCATGATCATCGTCATAAAGATGGCAGCGATGACAAAGTGACAATGTATGGTGGAGAGACCCGCGATACTGGCACTGCCAACTTACAAACGTTTCCAGTGGACGATGAGTCTATTGCCAACTTCAAGCAACATGGCTTAACACAGTCGGTCACTAACGAGTGGCAGATGATGATTGAAGCACATACTTTTACTTATCGTTTAACCAGAGAGAATCGCGATTTTAAAGTTGAGTTTGATTTATCTCAACCAGTGGCATTACCGCCAGCGCCTTGGGGATATAAATAGCTTTTTTGATAATATTATCCATTGTGATTTTTAGATGTAGTCTGCGGTCATTTGTAGTCTGAGTGTATGGCCTGCGGCCATTAACGTCGTAGCGTTTCGTCAATACTAGGTAAGGTAGTAGGTTGTCCACAAATATATCAGCAAGGTTAATTTGACCGCTGTGTATATGCTAATGCCATTGTTTGGACTCTGCGATAATAAACCACTTATTCCAAATAATTCAGGCTGCCAATGGCAGCCTGAATGTTATGTACTTAACGAGTGTTAAGACTAGCAGTGGTTACTTACCATCAAAGGTAAACGACTGACCTGCGAGAGCGGCTTCAAACATTAACCCACCTTTAGCGGCGGTAAATATCGCCATACCATTGATATAGGCTGCGGCTGCGGCATGATTACTGCCTGCTTGTCCTGCGCCTGCTGAATTGCCTGTAGTACCAACTTGCGCATTGGCACCAACGTTAATGGCCACTGCTGACGCTTGCGCGCTAAATTCAAAGCTACCGCTGGTGAACTCATTATAAGCTTTGGCATCTTTAAAGAAGATAATTTCACTATAGGCTTGTCCGCCTAACTGAAAACCAATGGATAGTTGGGTTAATGTGGAATCCCCCATATAAGCATCGCTTTGGTATACACGACCATTTCCATATGCGGCACCAATTCCGATACCGCCTTTGGCTACGGTTGGGAAGACTGCATAACCATAAGCCGTATTAAATAAATGTCGGCTTTCATTGGCCTTTTTAAAATTAGTGATGGCATCGTTATAAGCATCTTCGTTTGCAAAACTAGGAGCTGAAAACGCGAAGCTTAATAACACGAGTAAACTGGAAAAAACTAAGCTAATAGAACGTTTCATAAATAACCTCAGTGACTAAATTGTCATGGTAAAACTCGCCATAGAGTAGCATAACCCCTAATGGGTGCGAGTTAATAAACATTTATACTCGGCGAGCATCGGTAAACGGTGGAACATTTTTTTAGGGTGATGTGTACGGGGAAATCAGTCAGTTTTCTGTCTTACTTATCCTTTTTTTTATCTCTCTCTACAGCTGAATTATCGTTTGGGTCGCGCCCATCCTCATCGACCATTAAATGATGTAAGTAAGTTATTTCTTCCTCGTCCAGCAGTGGATCAGTGTGCGGCTCTTTGGTTGATGGCGTAGCTTGGTTGGAAGCATTGAGCGACCCGCGTAAATAGGCCGATCGGGTGACTTGCTGGATGCCATATAACGCCAACACATATACGGTTAATAATAGGCTTAAACGTGTTACCGCTTGGGTTAATAATAAAACGGAGTCGCCTAAGTAAAACGGTAAATAGACCAACACGATACGCAGTATCCAATTAATGAGAATGCCGATGGTTAATACACTTAGCCAGCGAAATCGTATTACTTGTAAGTTAGGCTGCCTATTGGCCAAATATTGTGGGCGATAGTGGGATAATAAACGATAAATAGCCCCAAAATAGCCAAAGGTTTGTAGCATTAATAGGATGGGTAAAACCACGGCTAATAGATTAATACTGTTTATTTCACCCAGAGTTCCAATGGTGTTATTGGAATTTTTTGGATCGATACCAATATGAAATAATATGGTTGAACTGGTCACTAAGGCGATGATAATGGCAAAGCCAAAATGTTTGATTAACAGTGGTTGGTAATCTTGTGCTGTTAGGCTGCTTTTACAATATAAATACAGCATTGGCATTAGTAAAAAATAGATAGGGATAAACAGTGTAAGGGTTAAATGTATCGGGATAGGGGTGGTTTCTGGGGTAAGTAAACCGGTTAAAAAATAACAGCCGATAAGTAAAAAGATCCCAGCCAACAGGCTATGGCTGCGGGTGGCACTTTGGTAAATATAATGAACATACAAGCCTACTCCAAGACAATGAATGCCTCCTAGCAAGGAGAGCCACCAGTATGTTTGAATGAATAAATCGTTAAATTGGTTCATTTTCACTCTCTTTGACGATAGTGAATACTAACCTACTTTGTGTAAACCGAGTAGTTCTCGGTTATTAACTTTGCTTTACTTTACGTAAATGTCTGTTTGAAACTCTTTCTGGCGGCAGGCCTGGTGCCGGTTTGCGTTCTGCCAATAAATGCTTAATGGCAAAAATTGGATGAGGTAACAGCATTCTTGGCCCTGCATACATCATGATTTCACGTGCTCTTTGTTTCATATGAGGTTTGTAACAATGCACCGGGCATTTATTGCAAGTGGGCTTGTCTTGGCCGTAGGGGCACCGATCGAGTCGAGTATTGGCATAGCTTAAAAACTCACTACATTGCAGGCATACACCCTGGGAGGGTTTAAGAGGATGGTGCGCTTTACAGTAGATTTCGACCATAGCTTGCATGGTTCGAAATTCGTAGAGTAATTTACCGCTTAATAGTTCTGTATCATCCATAGTGTTATCTCTTATTAAATACCTTAGTAAAACAGTCGGATATTAGTAGTGTAAACTTGGCAATAGTAGCTGACAAACTCCGCTTATTTAACTTTGATCTTTGGCTCAAAATGTCCTTTTTTTGAGGTTGAGATCGCAAAAATGATTAAAACTGATGCGAAATGGCGAGTGGTCTACGACTTGTTACAGATTAAAATAGATAAATACTTGATTTTATAGTGTACATTGAAATAATAATGGCTAGTGCTTAAAAAAACAGCGCAGTATCATTAAACCATTACATTGCCTCACAATGAATGCTGTTGTGAGTGAGTTAAAACAATGTGCTCTGGCACATAATCAGCAAGGTGGAAGCCTAATGAAGGTAATTTTAACTGTCATATTGATTGCAATTGCTCTGTATTTGTACAGACGTACTCAAGCGGTGGCAAAACAAGAACGTGATAAAACCGATCGTAATGCCACATCGCATTCATCCAGTGAGGTTGCTCAACCTTTAACGGCAGCAGACGATACGACTATGGCAGAGTCTGAGCATGTCGTTATGGATAAGTCGGCAGCAGATGAGGTATTAACTGAGGTTACAGTGAAGACCGATGAACTTATTTCAGTTGATGTTGATCCTGTTGACGAGTTCAGCGAAAAGCCAACAGCGCCAGTGGAGCACGTTGGTGAAGCTGTTGATGTTGTCGAAATTGCTCCGGAACCGACTAAGCCCAAAACTCCTAAATCCGAAAGTATAGTCACTGAGGTGGTTTCTGCGCCTGAAGTTGCCCCTAAGGATGTTGCTGCTGCAAACGAGAACAAAGCTAGCGAGAACAATGCTAGCGAGAACAAAGCTAACGTGAGCAATGCAGATGCCGAGCCTAAAGTATCTGCTACTGCAGAGGTTGATGCACCAAGTGATCAAGGCTTGTCCTTGAGTCTAAACCGTGTTGAAGGCGATTGGGCCAGCGAAAGTTTTCTGCAACAGGTTGATGCTGCCAATAACGCTAACGATCTTCAAAGCCAGCATAATGGCTTAGCCAGTGTGATTAATCATTGCTATAAAATGCGTAAACAGAGCGATTATTGTCAATATGGTGCGGCGTTACAATTAACCTATGTAGGGTTATATCGCTCATTACATCAACAATATGTCTCTCAAAAAAGCACTGATGAAATCAAATCGCCAGCGTTTATGCAGTTATCGACATTGTTAAATGATGTTGGTCAGTTTGATGAGGCGATTAAGGTGTGCGAGCAAGCGCTTGAATACCAGCTAACCGACGGCACTGTCACTGGCTTTGAAGGACGCATAAAGCGGATAGAAAAGGCCAAAACCAAAGCGAGCTAATAGGCTAATCAATACTGTTGGATGGATATCAGGTATGATATTCAAAAGGAAAGCGGACCTTGGTTCGCTTTTTTGTTGCTTCAAATCCAATGCTTTCAAGGTTTAAAATGACATTAATGACTCGTACATTAACAAAAACATTGCTGTTTACTGCCACAGTAGTTTTACTTGCCGGTTGTATTCGTACACCTGAATGGACCTTATTTTATGTTGCAGATCGAACACCTATACCGACCCAAATAGTACTGCAAGACCACATTGCCGGTTTTTACGATTCATTGGAGCAATGCCAAGCTAAAGGTGCTGGAATGTTACGCTTGCAAGCCTCGTCAGTGCCTGCAGAGCAAGCGTTTGCATGTGGCGAGTTGTGTCAGATAGATGAAAAGCAACAATTGCAGTGTGAAAATCAGGTCGTGGGTACAAAATAATGCAGTTTAAGCAAGATTTTTTTGAGCAACTAGAAGGCTTTTATTCGCAAGTTTATCCTTTACCCATCAGTAATCCTCATTGGCTGGGTTGGAGTGATGACGCGGCTCAATTAATTGGTTTAGACAAACCCAATACTGAACTGTTGATGCAATTATCGGCCAACTATGCAGCTCCTGGTGCCAGTTATTACGCTCAAGTTTATAGTGGCCATCAATTTGGTGGCTATACACCAAGATTGGGCGATGGTCGTTCAATTATATTAGGTGAAGCTATTGGTCCAAATGGGGCTTGGGATGTCGCGTTAAAAGGCGGCGGTCCAACACCGTATTCTCGCCAAGGTGATGGTCGGGCGGTAATGCGCTCAGCAGTACGAGAGTTTTTAGTATCCGAAGCGCTTGCTGCGCTAAATGTACCTACCAGCCGTGCGTTAGCAGTTATTGGTTCCGATTTACCCGTATGGCGCGAAAGCCAAGAAACGGCCGCAATAACGGTACGTTTGGCAAAAAGTCACATTCGGTTCGGCCATTTTGAATATTTCTTTCATAGCGAGCAAGGCGATGCAGCCAAACTGACTCAATTAGTTAATTTTACGATTCAGCAGCATTCTCCACATTTATCAACCGATGCAGCAGGTTACAAAAAATGGTTTTATGAGGTGGTGCAGTCTACCGCTAAAATGATTGCTCATTGGCAGTCTGTTGGTTTTGCTCACGGGGTGATGAATACCGACAATATGTCGATACTTGGTGATACCTTCGATTTTGGCCCATTTGCTTTCTTAGACACCTTTAAAGAAGACTTTATCTGTAATCACTCCGATCACGAAGGTCGTTATGCCTTTGGCCAGCAACCAGGAATTGGATTATGGAACCTCAAGCGTTTGGCGCAAACATTAACGCCTATTATCGAGTCGGATGATTTAATCGCAGCGCTAAATACGTATCAATTTGAATTAGTTCAGCAGTATTTATTACTCATGCGCGCTAAGTTAGGCCTTTCTCAATCCAATATTAACCCAAATGTTGTTAATGCAGAGGAACAGGCCGAATTCGATAACAAAGATTTGCAGCTTGTGGGGCAATTAACCGGATTACTCGAAACTAACCAACTTGATTATACCAATAGTTTACGCCGTTTTGGCCAACTAGACCCGAGTAGTGTGCATTCTAGTTTACGAGACGATATGGTCGACCTTGCTGGCTTTGATACTTGGCATCAAGCTTATCAAAACCGAGTAGGTGAACTGGCGGATGTGAATGCATGGCAATGTGAGCGTAATAGTGCCAACCCTAAATATATTTTGCGCAATTACCTTGCCCAGGAAGCTATTATCGAGATTGAAGAAAATGGCGACAACAGCAAGTTATTGCAACTTCAACAACTTTTACAACGTCCTTTTGACGAACAACCCGAGATGGAAGATTTTGCCAAACGCCCACCTAAATGGGGACAAGGCTTAATAATGTCTTGTAGCAGTTAATTGATGTATTTTATCTGAGTCGATTATGAAATTATTATCAGCCAAATTAGATCCCGCAGCATTGAGTATTGTTATTCAAGCTGAAGTGGATTTTGAGCAATTTGAACGATTTGCAGAACCGCTAGCGGCTGCACTTGATTGTGATATTCGAGAGCGCCAATGGGGCGCAGATCGTCATCAATGGTTACTGAACTTTGAAGGCAGCCCTTTATGGTTACATTATGAGTTTTATGGTGATATTTGTTGGATTTCCACCGATAGCGCAAATGAGTTAGACGTATTAGCGTTTTTATTAACGCTACTTGCCCCACATATTCAAACTGCTTAAGAAGGTATACATGGACAACGGTACAGGCGCAGAGTTTCATTTTCAGGCATTGAGACCCGATCTCATTTTAGATGCCATCGAAAGCATCGGCGTCTTCCCTGAGACGGGGCTATTAGCATTAAACAGTTACGAAAATAGGGTGTACCAATTCCGCTGCGATCAAGGCATTCGTTATGTGGTGAAGTTTTATCGGCCGCATCGTTGGAGCAATGAACAAATTCAAGAAGAGCACGATTATGCCTTGGCATTGGCGGCAGAAGATATTCCTATTGCCGTTCCTGTCGTTATTGAAGGTAAAACCTTATTTGAGTATCAAGGTTATCGTTTTGGTCTTTTTCCGTCTATTGGCGGGCGGGCATTTGAAGTAGACAATCTTGAACAACTTGAATCGGTTGGCCGCTTTATTGGCCGAATTCATCAATATGGCGCAATGCAGCCTTTTAAATACCGTGAATCGCTGACCCCTGCCATTTTGGGCGATGAGTCTTATCGCTATTTACGCGAAAGTGGTATTGTTGCCAGTTCGATGCAGACAGCTTTTTTCACCGTAGTAGAGCAAGTTTTAGAGAAAGCCAAGCAGATATGGCAGCAGCACAATTTTACCTCTATACGCTTGCACGGAGATTTACACCCTAGTAATATTTTATGGACACCAGATGGACCTGGATTTGTTGATTTAGACGATGCCAGGCAAGGGCCAGCAGTACAAGATTTATGGATGATGTTGACCGGAGATCGTCAGCAGCAATTATTACAAATTGATATTTTATTAGAGGGATATCAAGAGTTTTGTGATTTTGATGCGAGACAGTTGGCACTCATTGATCCGTTAAGGGCTTTCCGGATGGTGCATTATAATGCGTGGTTAGCCAAGCGCTGGGATGACCCTGCATTCCCGATGAATTTTCCATGGTTTGGCGATATTAAGTATTGGGAACAACAAACTCTGGCGTTTAAGGAGCAGTTATCTGCGCTTAATGAGCCACCATTGAGTTTACCTAGTTTTAATTAACAATATTTCATAATCACTACCTAATAGTATTTAGTTACAAATACAATTGACTAGCGATTGAGTTACAGGCTAACGCTAGACTATGATAGAGCCAGCGTATTTATATTTTTGCCTATTTAGAAGGAAGTAAAATGAAAAAAGCATTACTGATGGCTGCTGCACTCCTGCTAGCGCCTATGGCTGCGATGGCTGCCGATTATAAAGAAGGTGTACATTACACGGTTATTAATGATGGCCCTGAAACTGCCAAGCCAGAAATTACTGAGTTTTTCTCATTCTATTGTCCACATTGTTTTAATTTTTCTAAAACAGTAGTGCCTAAAATTGAAGCGAACTTACCTGAAGGTGTCACATTTAATCAGTCTCACGTTGAGTTTATCGGTCGTGAAATGGGCGTAGAAATGTCACGTGCTTTTGCGGTTGCTCAGCAGTTAAATGTCGAGAAAAAAATGGACGCAGCTTTATTTAGCGCTATCCACGACAAGCGTCAGCAATTTACTCGCGCAGACGATATCAGAGCAGTATTTATAGCTAACGGCGTAGATGGTAAAGCTTACGATGCAGCGGCAAGTTCATTTATGGTGAACGCTCAGATGTCGAAAATGAAGCGTGATACTGAAAATGCTAAAATTTCTGGTGTACCAACATTAGTAGTTAACGGCAAATATCGCGTCGAAACCAGCTCGATTAAATCTTATGATGAATTAATTGATATCGCATTTTACTTAACATCAATGAACAAAAAGTAATCTACACAACTTATGTTTGTTAAATAAGGAGCTTCGGCTCCTTTTTTGTTGTCTAAATTTCAGCAAAGGTTATCAAACAATACTCATATTTTTAAACAAGAGGCTGATGCTGTGGTTTAGGCGGGATGTTGATTGCGCGGAGTCGAAGTTTATCGCAGGCAAAAAAAAACCGTATGTCTATAAAAGACGATACGGAGATGAGTCAAATGACTCTTTTTTACCCTGAGTAACATCAAAGATCTTAACATGGCGTCAAAATATTGGCAAGCGGCATTAAAGTGTCACTTGAGATTTATGGGATTTATCAGAACAATAAAAAATAGCATGTTAATGAAACTCTTTCGGCATCATGTGGTCAAACTTGATGACATTGAAGTTGTGCTTAACAAGAAAGTGAATAGTGGTTTATATCTGCTTTGAACATTTACATTTCCGACTTATACATGGCTTATCGTCGTTATTTCATTGCACCTTGTGCATGTATTTTCTTGGAGGAAGTCGTATGAGAATGTTCCCTGTTTATGCACCTAAATTGATAGTTAAGCATGCTAGGATCTTTTTGAGTGGCGTGATTTGGGTAAAAGACTTAGGGTTACTCGAGTTTGATAAAGGGCGCTTTTTACAGACGAAAAAAAGCCTGCCGAAAGTTAAGCAGGCTATCAGTGAATTAAATGCCTTGATTGAAATACAATCAAAGCAGTATCAATCCATTTAGATTTCGTTATTCAATAAACCAACAAGGCCGTTGACCTTATCACTCCAAGAGTTTAGGTCTTGCTGCAATTGTTGGTTTTTTTGTGTCAATTCTTGTTGCTGTGAAAGCAACGCTTCGTTCTTTTGCTTCTCTTCATCAAGCTCCATTTTTAGTAGCTCAATATTTTCGAGAGTTGCCTGGATTTTGGTTTCCAGTTGGGACAATAATTCAAGGCTCATGGGGAGTCCTATACGTTTCTGGATGGAAACCCGATTCTAGCAGTGACAAGGCCTATAGGAATAGCCTTTAAAACTAAGTGGCTAAAATATATTCAATAAATCGTACTATATTGTGCTTTATCTCAGATCGCGCTATTTTCATCTGCTAACCAAGACAGTAAAAGACCTTTTTATGACAATTACCCGACTCGATGTTAACACTCGCATGAGCAGTATTGTGATCCACAACAATACCGTTTATCTGTGTGGCCAGGTGGCTAAAGATAAGTTCACCGATATTAATACCCAAACTATTACCATGCTTGAAGAGGTCGAAAGCTTGCTCGTACAATCTGGTAGTCGACGCGATCATATTTTATCAGCCACTATTTACCTTAAAGATATGGCTGATTACGATGCAATGAATCAAGTGTGGGACAACTGGTTACCCAAAGGGCATGCCCCAGCAAGAGCTTGTGTACAAGCAGCGATTGCCGAACCTGAATACTTGGTTGAAATTTCGGTGATTGCAGCAGTGGCAAGTTAGCCATAAATGGATAATCATTCTTGGTGACATAACTTTGATTAATCTTGATTGATGCGTTGTGATTAGGCTAGTGACAGAATGAGATATGCACTGACAGTTTGTCTGTTGCAGTATGAATAAATATATTGATGCTTGTTACGTTCAATTGACGTATTTTGATTTAGGATCTAGGGCTGCGACTTGACATTATTCTCTAGCCTCCATAGTCTGCAAGCTCAGTTTTTAAGGTGGTATGCAATGGACATAAAATATAATTTAAAATCAGCGTCAGAGCGCCGCACAGAGCCATTTAAGCCTGAAGGCGATGTGGGTTTCGGTAAGCTTCGTACTGATCACATGTTTTTGATGGATTATCGTGATGGTCAATGGTGCGATCCGCGCATAGTTCCTTACGGCCCGTTTGAAATGGCACCCGGTGCAATGTCATTGCATTATGGCCAATCAATTTTTGAAGGCGCTAAAGCCTTTATGCACGAAGATGGCGAGATTTACACCTTCCGCTTAAATAAAAACGCTGAGCGCATGAACCGTTCTGCCGATATCGTGTGTATTCCGAATATCGATGAAAGTATGCAAGTAAAGGCAATTAATGCCCTTATTGATGTTGACCGTTTGTGGTTCCCACAGCAACAAGGTGCGTGTTTATACATTCGACCTTTTATTTTTGCAACAGAAGATCGTTTGTCTGTTAGCCCTAGTCAGCAATATACATTCTGCGTCATGCTAAGCCCATCTGGAGCGTATTATGCCTCTGGGGTTAATAATGGTATTCGCTTGTTAATCAGTACTAAGTACCACCGTGCAGTATCTGGTGGTACTGGTGCTTCAAAAGCTGCTGGTAACTATGCTGCTTCACTGCGTGCAGGTAAAGCCGCTGTAGAATATGGCGCATCGCAGGTATTGTATTTAGATTCAACTAATACTCAAATTGAAGAAGCTGGCGCGATGAATCACTTTCACATTCTAAAAGATGGCACTGTGATTATTCCGACATTCACAGACACCATTTTAAAATCCATTACCTCTCAGTCCATTATGGAACTTGGGGATATGCTGGGTTGTGAAGTGAGACAAGAAACGGTGATGTTAGATAAATTCATTGCTGATATTGAAGCGGGTGAAATTATTGAAGCGGGTGGATTTGGTACTGCTGCGGTGGTATCGCCTGTCAGTTCATATATCTTCGAAGATGGTCGGGTTTTGACCGTTGGCGACGGTAAGGTAGGTCCTAATATTCAGCGTATTTATAAGCTGTTTACTGAGCTACAAAAAGGCAACGTTACTGCACCGCAAGGCTGGGTAAAACGCGTTGAACGTGTTGCACCGTAGTTTATAGCTTACAGTTTATAGTTTATAGTTTATTCAATCAGTAAAATACACATAAAAGCTCCTAAATGGAGCTTTTATTTTGCCTTATGAATGACTAATCTTAACTTTGTCTTGCGTTAATAATGCAAGGCAATTAACCGCACTCAGTGGTTTACTGAGCAAGAAGCCCTGTACTTGATCACAACCCCCCTCACGTAAGAAATTCAATTGCGCTTGGGTTTCAACACCTTCAGCCACAACGTTAAGCTCTAAACTGTGTGCCAAGGTTATAATGGCGCTAGTGATGGCAGCATCGTCAGGATCTTCAGTTATATCACGTACAAATTCACGATCAATCTTCAAGGTATCAATTGGGAAGCGTTTCAAATAGCTTAAGCTTGAGTATCCGGTACCAAAGTCATCAATCGCAATGGTTAAGCCTAATGCTTTGAGTTGCGATAGCACGGCAACGGAATCCTGTGGGTTACCCATAATCATCGACTCGGTTAATTCGAGTTCTAAGGCGCTTGCCGGTAATCCAGATACCGCTAATGCGACTTCTATGGTCGAAATGATATCGGCTTTCAATTGTCTGGCTGAAAGGTTAACGGCGACAGATATATGCTCAAAACCTTGTTGATGCCATTGCGCCAGTTGGTTACAGGCTTGTTGAATAGCCCATTGACCAATCTGATTGATGATGCCTGTTTCTTCCGCCAGCGGAATAAACTCAACCGGTGAAATAAAGCCAAGTTCTGGGCTTTCCCAGCGCATTAACGCTTCCAGTCCGATAATTTTTTCAGTTTTTACATCGTATTTAGGTTGATAAACCAAATATAGCTCATTGTCTTGAATCGCTTTTTTAAGTCCGGCCTCTAACTGAACATGACGTGTAGCATATTGGTTTAATTGCTCGGTATAGAATTGGAAATTATTGCGCCCCAGTGATTTTGCGTGATACATGGCGGTATCAGCATACTTAATCAATGAGGTGGTATCATCTGCATCTTCTGGGTACAAACTGATACCAATCGACGGTGATATAGTCAGTATTTTATCGTCAAGTAAAAAAGGTGTTTGAAAAGCGTGTAACACTTTTTCGGCAATAATGGTGGCGGCTTTCGTTTTGGCAACACCTTCTAAAATAATGGTAAATTCATCTCCGCCTAAGCGTGCAACGGTATCGCCATCTCGTACAGCATTTTGCAGGCGATGCGCGACGGCTTTAAGCAGTAAATCACCGATGTGGTGGCCCATTGAGTCATTGATATGTTTAAATCGGTCAAGATCTAAAAATAACAATGCTACGATGCTATTGGCACGGTGTGCTTTCGTCACGGCTTGGTTGAGCCTGTCCTGGAATAAAGTGCGGTTAGGCAGTCCGGTCAGTGGATCAAAGTTAGCCAATACTCGTAAATCTTCTTCGGCTTTTTTACGGGCAGTAATATCGGTGAACACCGCCACAAAGTGGCTCGTTTCACCTTTATTATCGATAACTTGGTTAATTTCTAGCCATGCAAGAATACCGCGACGGTTGCGGGTTCTAATGTGAATTTCACCGGCCCAATGTTTGTGTCTTAATAGCTGGGTTTCAACTGAGTTATAAAACTCGCGCGACTGCTTTCCCATGGTTAAAAACAAGAAATGCTTACCGACAACATCACGATGTTTAAAGCCAGTAATGCGACTAAAAGCTGGATTGATTGAGCGTATTTGATAGTCTAGTTCACCAACGACAACGGCTTCGTTCATACTAAACAAGACTTGCGATGATAGCTTGAGTTCGTTTTCTGTGATTTTTCGGCTAGTAATGTCTTTATGAGTTCCAGCCATTCGCACTGGAATATTATTCCCATCACGTTCAACAATTTGACCACGATCTAACACCCAAGCCCATTCTCCAGGTTTAGTTTCAACGCGATACTCTGCTTCAAAGAACTCACTTTCACCGTTAAGGTGATCGTTAAGCAGTTTTTGCACTCGTGGTCGGTCTTCTGGATCAATGTTTTTATTCAATAACTGATCTTTTAACGAAAAACTCATCGGCTCGATCATGTTAGTTCGATAGACTTTATCGTCTTTAATGTTCCAATCCCACATACCATCGCCAGAAGCCCAAAGTGCCAGTTTTAAGCGCTCTTCAGAGGCGCGAATACTGTTGTCAAATTCACGTTGCTTGGCCTGTTTTTTCTTTCGCGCATAAAAAAACCAAACAATAATTAATAATCCGACCGTAATATACAGAATATAAGCTGTGTTGCTCATATACATTGGTGGCACTACTGACACGTTCACATTAAGTGTGTATTGGCTGTATCTATTCGTCCCTAGCGCATGACGAACCACTAACTTGTATTCACCAGGTGGTAAGTTGGTATAGGTGATTTCGTTGCCATGGGATAATTCGCGCCAATCGTTGTCATAACCGTCTAAAAAGTAGCTAAAACGGCTTAATCCTGGGTAACTGAAATTGAGCGAGCCGACTTCAAAGCTGATGAGTTGTTGTTCATAAGGCATGATAATGCGCGGAGCATGGCTTAAGTCGCGAATAGGGTGTTGGGTTTCACCAATCGTGTATTTTGTCAGCGCCAGTTTGTTCTCGGACCTTTGGCTTGGAATAGTGCTTGGGTTAAATTGGTTAAGGCCTCGAATACCACCAAACCATAAGGTACCGTTAAGCTCTTTAAACTTAGCTGAACCATTAAATTCATTGGCTTGCAAACCTTCGAATTTATTATAAGAAATAAAGCTTTTATTACTCGGAGTAAAACGTGAAATACCCGAGTTAGTACTTAGCCATAAATCGTGTTTTTCGTCTTCTAAAATCGCATAAACTGTATTACTGCTTTTGTCTGCGTTGACGTCCATTCTTTCAAATTTAAACGTGCCGTATTCTATTGTTAGCTTGTCTATACCACCATGAGTAGCCACCCAAAAGTCGCCATTTTCTGCTAACAAAAAGTCTCTGACACGATTGTCACTTAGACTGTAAGGGTTTTCTGAATCATGGCTCAAAAAGTCTAGTTTTTGTGCTTCAGCTGAAAGCCTTACCACTCCGCCCATAGTGCCTAGCCATAAATAACCTTGGCTAAAATAAAGCTTAATAATTTGGTATTTGAATGGCGAAAAATCAGTTTGAAAACCGAAGTTATAAGCCATCATGCGATTTGTATACTCAGAGATAAAATACAAACCTTGTGAGCTGGCTATCCATAAACGGTCTTTGTCATCAAAGGCTAAACTGCGGATTTGGGTATCGGCATAAAATTGTGCGTTTGCCGGTTTAATTTGCTGCAGGGTATTGCTCTTATCTAAGGTAAACAGCCCTACGTTGGTGGCAAACCATAGTAAACCTTGTTTATCTTGTTTAATGTCATGCACTATCAAGGATAACTGTTCTGTAGGTATCGCTAATGTTTTTGCAAATAAATCATTGATGTAATGATATTGGTTATCATCGGGGGCCAAATACTTAAGTCCAGCACCATCGGTGCCTATCCACAGGCGTTGCTGTGTGTCCCTGAAAATGACGCGGATCATGTTTGCCATGCCCGGAGCATTGGTTTGGTAGTCGTAAAAGTGGCTAAAATATTGATGGCTGAGATTTAGTTTATCGATGCCCGAATAACCTGTACCAATCCATAGGGTGCCGTTTTGATCTAGCATTAGGTTTTGTAGTGTATTAGCACTGATGGAATTGAGTTTTTGCGGATCATGTTTATAAAGTGTGCTGTGCCACTTGCCACCCATAAAATCGAGTTTGAATAAACCGGTATTGTTGCCGATAGCAAAAATTTGATTGGCATTAACCACGATAAAATCAATTATCTTACGGTTATCGCCAAAACTATCATCATGCGACCATATCAGTTCTTTTTTATGGGTATCGAGATTGTAGCGCCAAATTTGGTTGTCGATGGCCAGCCAGACGGAATAAACAGAGCTGGATTTGATTTGGTTTACCGTCATATTGAGCGGGATATCAAGCCGAATAATAGTATTACTATCAATGGCAAATGTGCCATGTGATTGAGTGCCAACGACAATGTATTTATCGTCAATATTGGCAATGCTGGTAATATTGGGCGTGATATTATTGCCTAAACTGACGAGAATAATTTTTTCGGTTTTTAAAGATAGTATGTACAAACCCGAACGAGTACCTACCCATAAGGTATCGCCAATCACGGCAAGATGGGTTACCTGAAGTTCAGTTAAGCCTTGGGGTTGTTTAAACGCAGTAAACTCCCCTGTAGTAAGGTTAAATCGATTGAGTCCATTGTTGAAGGTGCCTATCCATAAATCGCCGTCAGGTGACTGCAAAATATCAGTAATTAAATTGCCTGAGATAGAGTTGGTATTTTTTGGCTGTTTTAAGTATAAATCAAACTCAACACCATTATAGCTGTGTAGACCGTCTTGAGTCCCTATCCAAAGCATTCCTGAGCTGTCCATAAACAGACGAGTAATCGAGTTTTGATTAAGGTCCCCTTCGGTACTGAAATGGTCAAATTTTACTTCGGTTAAGCTGTCATAAGGATCATTTTTTTGCGCTGAAACAGACACTGAAAAACTCAATGTTATGACTAAAATTAGCCAGTGTGTTAAAAGCGTGAATGCACGAAAATTCAAATTTCACCTATAAAAAATTTATTGGAAAGGCTGTGACAACTTTCAATTATATTAACAATAAAATCCGACATTAAGTCTTACACATTCAATTGTTAATTAATTTTATCAATTGAGTTATCGATAAACTCTTTTTCCTTATAAAACTGACAGTTTTACACCTTTAACGCAACAGAAAATCGTCATTTGTCGGTTTTATGACAGTTTAACCTCTTCAATGCAGTTACTGCTGTTGGTAAGCTTTTATTATGTCATCTATTTGCTGATCTTTTTCAAGCCAAAGCTGATTTAACAACCGCTGAAATTCGACACGAGTTTCTGGGCTTGAAAAGTAGACTTCTGAGTCCACTTTGGGTACGGGCAGAGTTTCAATACGGATCACCACTTTTTTAGTGCGTCCGTGCATTACATTCGCCAATACTTTTTCCGAGGTTTCAGGATAAACCAAGGTGATATTTAGCAGGCCGGTAAACTGTTCGCCCATTGCTGAGAGTGTAAAAGCTATCCCACTGGCTTTAGGACGTAATAAATGGCGATAAGGTGAATTCTGACGTAGTCGTTTTTCTTCGGTAAACCGACTGCCTTCAACATAATTAATAATCGATGTAGGCATGTCCTTAAAACGCTCGCAAGCTTTGCGGGTTGTTTGCAGATCTTTGCCTTTCAATTTAGGATTTTTTTTCAGTTTTGCTGCACTCGTACGATCCATAAACGGCATGTCGAGCGCCCAGCAACCTAAGCCCATTATTGGTACATATAATAGTTCTTTTTTTAAAAAGAACTTCAACATTGGAATATGGTTACGCAATAAATACGTTTGGGCTGCAATATCAAAGCCACTGACATGGTTACTGATCAGTAAATACCAACCGTTTGGGTCGAGTTTCTCTAACCCTTTTACATCCCATTCAATGTTGGATATCAAATATAAAATACCGCCATTGCATGTGGCCCATGACCACATAAAACGGTTCATTATTCGCGTTAATAATCGGCGAGCAGGCAAGAACGGCAGTAATAATTTAGCCACACCGCCAATGGTTAATAATGAGCTCCATACAATGGTATTGATGATCAATAGCGTCAGACTGATAATAAACAGTATTGGACCAGGTAAAAAAGCCAGCATATTTTGTTAACCCTCTTGTTTTGCTTGTGACGCAAAATTTTGTAACTGCAGGTCTTTATCTAGCCAAAGTTGATTGAGCTGCTCTTGAAATTCAATTTTAAATTCGCGATCTTTTAGGTAATCACCACGCATACGCTGAGGAATATCAGTGATTTTAATGTCCACTCTTACCTCTGATAATCCACCACAAATATAGTGCCAATAAGTCGGTACGGTATCTGGATAATATATGGTGACATTAACCAGTTTATTAATGTGCTCTCCCATAGCGGATAATGCGAATGCCATTCCTCCAGCCTTAGGTTTTAGAAGGTGCTGAAAAGGTGAGCCTTGTTTATCATGTTTAGCTGCCGTAAAACGAGTACCTTCAACAAAGTTCATAATACTCACAGGTTTCGTTTTAAATTTTTCACAGGCTTTACGAGTAATCTCGATATCTTTACCTTTCAATTTAGGATTTTTTCGCAACTGTGATGTGCTGTAACGGCGCATAAATGGAAAGTCTAATGCCCACCAAGCGAGGCCAAGTACCGGGACAAAAATCAGTTCTTGTTTGAGGAAAAACTTTAAAAAGGGAATTTTGCGGTTAAATACTCGCTGTAAAATGAGGATGTCGACCCACGATTGATGGTTAGCAATAACCATGTACCATTCTTGTTCAGAAAAAGATTGGTCGCCAGTGACATTGATACGCATTGGATGAAAAATTGATTCTACTATCGTATTGACACCGATCCATGCAGTAGCGCAATTGTCGAGAATATAACTACATATTTTTTGACAAATGCCAATCGGGATCAATTTTACAATACTGAACGCCAAGATAGGGATGGTCCAAAAAATGGTATTAAATAAATAGCATAAGAATGCAATTGAACCTTTGATTTTCGAAAGCAGCGACATTTTTCTCTCCTATTAAACGGAGGGCTATGTTACTCGTAGTCGCAGTTTTGCTCAATCTATACGATAGGTTAAATTACGTTTATTGCTGATTCAATTTTGCCAGTAATCGATCCATGGCCCTATAGCCAAGGGCTTGAGCTATGTGACTGCGCTCAGTTGTAGGGGATTGCTGTAAGTCGGCAATGGTACGAGATACCCGTTGAATCCGATGAAAACTACGTACAGACAATCCTAAGCTCACGACACTTTGTTCCAAAAAAGCGAGATCTGGTTGAGTTATAGCGCCATCTTGTTTGAGTTGTTTTGGGGTTAATTCACTGTTTAATACCCCAGAGCGGCTGAGTTGTAGATCGCGTGCTTGTTTGACCCGTTTAGCTATTTCAACGCTGGACTCACTGGGTTGGTGTTGTTGGGTTAAGGTGCCAGCAGGAAGTTTAGGAACATCTACGGTTAAATCGAAGCGGTCTAAAAACGGCCCAGATAAACGTGATAAGTAACGCTGAATTTGATCCGGGGTCGAACGTGCGCGCTCCGTATCACCACAAGGGCTTGGGTTCATTGCGGCAATGAGTTGAAATCGACTTAAGAAGGTCAATTTTGCTGCCGCACGTGAAATCTCAACTTGACCCGTTTCCAAAGGTTCTCGAAGACAATCTAGTACCTTTCGAGGAAACTCTGCTATTTCATCAAGAAATAATATTCCACGGTGCGCCAATGATATCTCACCTGGTTTGGGATGGCTGCCGCCGCCAATAAGTGCAATAGATGATGATGTATGATGCGGCGAACGAAAAGGGCGGTTAAGGAAGTTTTGCGGTTGTACATGTAATCCGGCGACAGAATGAATCGCTGCCACTTCAATGGCTTCATCGTAAGTGAGTTTTGGCAATAACGGAATAATACGATTGGCTAACATACTTTTCCCCGTCCCTGGGGGGCCAATAAACAACATGTTATGTCCTCCGGCTGCGGCGATTTCAAGCCCGTGTTTTGCCTGATATTGGCCAATAACATCGCTCATGCATAGCGATGATTGCACCAGAGGTTCTTCTTCAATCCACTCGGGTAAGGTATCGAGTAACGGCAATTGTGCTTGGCCATGTAGGAATGCCGCCAAGTTTTGCAAGTGAGCGACAAAATAACTGTGCTTATAGCCAACCAGCTCTGCTTCATGTCTATTTTCGATGGGCATAAAAAAATGGTGCTGATCATTACGTGCCGCAATAATGGCTGGTAATAATCCACTGCAAGGTCGAATTTGCCCAGAAAGAGCCAGCTCACCAACAAACTCGCATTGGTGTAACGCTTTAGCTGGAACTTGATTTGATGCGGCGAGAATACCGACTGCAATAGGCAAATCATAGCGGCCACCTTGTTTTGGTAAATCTGCTGGGGCTAGGTTGACGGTAATTCTTTTTTGAGGGAATTCAAATCCCGCATTAATCAACGCACTTCTGACACGCTCTTTGGCTTCTTTGACAGAAGTTTCTGGCAGTCCGACTAGATTAAATGCGGGTAAACCGTTGCTTAAATGAACTTCAACAGTGACTCTTGGCGCTTCTACACCACAACTTGCTCGAGTAAATACACAGGCTATCGCCATCAACAATTCCTTTTGTTTGAATAATATACAAATGAAGAGGTGGTTACAGTTTAGCAGTGATGTTTTTTTTTGCGTGATAAAGGCTAAATAAGTGAGATAAAGTTGTGCTTGTAAGCTAGTTTAAATGACTGATGTTGAGTAGAATACCGTCGCTTTATAGTTCGCAGAGACCGATTATAAATAGGTCTGTTGTCGTGAAACACTATAATGATATTCCATCACTCGTTATTTCTATCTGTATTGAATCATTAGCCTTATTAATTTGAATGTTAATAAATGGCTGAGGTCTTGCATTTGCCCATTTTGCAACAAAGATATGTACATACATTCCTGATATTTTGGCTAGTATTCAGGTAAAGGTAAACTATGAGCCTCTCTGATAATTTATTGATCATCTTGTGCCTGATCGGCATTAGTTGTTTTTTTTCTATGTCTGAAATTGCCCTCGCGGCATCACGAAAAATGCGTTTGCAATTAATGGCTGATGAGGGCGATTTGCGTGCCGCAAAAGTGCTTAAACTTCAGGCGCATCCAGGCAGTTTTTTTACCGTGGTACAAATCGGACTCAATGCGGTCGCGATTATGGGCGGTATTGTGGGTGAATCAGCCTTTAGACCTCATTTTGAACAATTACTGTTGCCTTTATTGGGCAATGAGTGGGGTTTACAGCTGAGTTTTGTTTGTTCATTTGTGACGGTCACTTCATTGTTTATTTTATTTGCTGATTTGATGCCTAAACGAATTGCTATGGTGATCCCAGAGCAAGTTGCGGTCACTTTTGTAATGCCAATTATTTTGTGCATTAAAGTATTAAAGCCGTTTGTGTGGATTTTTAATGGTTTGGCCAATGCAATTTTTAAATTGTTGCAAGTGCCTACAGCACGTAACGACCAAGTCACCCATGATGATATTTACGCCATGATGACAGCCGGTACTGAAGCTGGGGTGATGGATAAAGGCGAACAACAAATGATGGAAAACGTGTTTGAAATGCAGTCGGTGTCGGTGACCTCTGCAATGACAGCACGTGAAAGTTTAGTGTATTTTTTACTGCAAGACAGCGAAGAAGACATCAAACAGAAAATTGCTAAAAACCCGCATAACAAATTTTTAGTTTGTGATGGTCAACTGGATATGATCAAAGGTTTTGTTGATGCAAAAGAGTTACTGATTAGGGTAATTAACGGCGAGAACATCACCTTAAAAGGCAGTACGTTAGTGCATAACTGCCTCATCATTCCAGATACGTTAACCTTGTCTGAGTCGATGGAATATTTTAAGAATAATCGTTCCGACTTTGCGGTGGTGATGAACGAATATGCTTTGGTTGTTGGCATAGTTACCACCAATGATTTACAAAGTGCCGTTATGGGCGCGTGGTCATTACATGAAAGTGAAGAACAAATTGTTGCCCGTGATGGTAACTCTTGGTTAGTCGATGGGGTGACACCGATTACTGATGTCATGCGAGCATTTAATATTGAAGTGTTTCCGCATAATCAAAATTACGAAACCATTGCTGGTTTTATGATGTATATGTTGCGCAAAATCCCCAAACGTACTGACTTTGTCAATTATGCAGGTTACAAATTTGAGGTAGTCGATATTGACTCATACAAAGTCGACCAACTACTGGTTACTCGGTTAGATATTGAGATGCCGCCACTGCCTTAAGTCAATTAGCTTAAACAATCTACACGGCACCATTAAATGATGTCTAAGAACGCACTAATGATTGGATCATTGGTGCGTTTTTCTTTGCAGCAACAGCCTAATTCAAATGGCGGGATCGGGATTGGCGAAGCTAAGGTTTGGATGCGATCGCGTACCGGACTATTGTGGATCACCGCTTCTGGACTAATACCAACACCACAGCCGAGTGCGACCATAGACACTATTGCCTCCTGACCAGAGACTTGGGCATAAATATTAGGTTTTATGCCCATTTGCTTAAACCATAAATCAATCCTTTTTCTGCCGGGACCATGGTCCGGTACGATATAGGGCAGTTTAGCCCAGTCAATTTTTGGCTGGTTTACCCATTGCTGAACTTGGCATTGTATTGTGGGCGCAATGACGGAAATCGGTACTTTATCAATCGGAGTAAAATGCAAGCTACTAGGAAACGCCTCCGGTAATGCAATAATAGCGATATCGGCGCGATTTTTTTGAATTTGGTTGACCGCATTGGCTGGATCTCCCGTGTTGAGATTGATATCGACATGGGGATGCTCACGTCTAAACCGATCTAACAGTGCCGGTAAATGGCTATAAGCTGCGGTAACTGAACAGTACAAATTAAGATTGCCATGTAAAAACTGTTGGCTTGGGTCAATTCGACTGCGCAGCTGGGTCCATTCCGATAATGTTTGCTCTGCAAAACGTTTAAATTCAACGCCTGCGTGGGTAATCGTGACGCTTCGATTGTCTCGGTCAAATAATTTACTGCCCAGTTCCTCTTCTAAACGCTGCAACGCACGGCTTAAGGTTGACGGACTAACATGCGATTGCTCTGCCGTTTTGGCAAAATGCAGGCTATCGCATAAGTGTAAATACATTTTAAGTGAACGGATATCCATCACAGCACCTTCAAGCACGTATTAAGTTGAGAGTTAAGTTAAATATTAGGTTAAGCATTCCATGTTGCAGTAATTGCAACGTCATGTCCCGAATATATCATTTTAAGCAATCATATGCATGCGCTATAGTGACTTCAATCACAACGCTTAGGGTCGCTGACTTATAAGATGTTGAGTCCCAAATTACTAAATTTTATAGGTGGTATCAGATGGCTAACTATTTTAACTCTCTGAATTTACGTCAACAATTAGCTCAACTAGCACAATGCCGCTTTATGGACCGTACTGAATTCAGTGACGGTTGCCAATATATTAAAGATTGGAATATCGTGATTTTAGGTTGCGGCGCACAAGGCCTTAACCAAGGTTTAAACATGCGTGACTCAGGCCTAAATATTTCTTTTGCCTTACGTCCGCAAGCCATTGCTGAAAAGCGTGCATCGTGGCAAAAAGCCACCGATAACGGCTTTAAAGTCGGCACCTTTGAAGAGCTTATTCCTGCGGCTGATTTAGTGTTAAACCTTACACCAGACAAGCAACACACTAATGTTGTAAACGCGGTTATGCCATTAATGAAGCAAGGTGCTACGTTATCTTACTCACACGGTTTCAATATCGTTGAAGAAGGCATGCAAGTTCGTCCTGATATTACTGTGGTTATGGTTGCACCAAAATGTCCAGCGACGGAAGTTCGTGAAGAATACAAGCGTGGATTTGGTGTGCCAACATTGATTGCAGTGCATCCAGAAAATGATCCAAATGGTGATGGCTTAGCGATTGCTAAAGCTTATGCAAGTGCTACTGGTGGCGACCGTGCCGGTGTATTAATGTCATCGTTTGTGGCTGAAGTTAAGTCAGATTTGATGGGCGAGCAGACCATTTTGTGTGGCATGTTACAAACGGGTGCCATTTTAGGTTACGAGAAAATGGTCGCTGATGGTGTTGAACCTGGTTATGCCGGCAAGTTAATTCAGCAAGGTTGGGAGACTGTTACCGAAGCGCTTAAGCACGGCGGCATTACCAACATGATGGACCGCTTATCAAACCCAGCTAAAATCAAAGCATTTGATATGGCTGAAGAGTTGAAAGTTATCCTTAAGCCATTATTTGAAAAGCACATGGACGACATTATCAGCGGTGAGTTCTCTCGCACTATGATGGAAGATTGGGCTAATGATGACACTAACTTGTTGCGTTGGAGAGCTGAAACCAACGAAACCGCATTTGAAAATGCGCCTGTGTCATCTGAACATATCGATGAACAAACCTATTTCGACAAAGGTATTTTCTTAGTGGCAATGATCAAAGCGGGTGTTGAACTTGCATTTGATACCATGGTTGCAGCAGGCATTGTTGAAGAGTCGGCTTATTATGAATCGCTACATGAAACACCGTTGATTGCCAATACAATTGCACGTAAGCGTTTATATGAAATGAACGTGGTTATTTCGGATACGGCTGAATACGGTTGTTACTTATTCAACCATGCAGCGGTACCTATGTTACGTGATTATGTTAACGCTATGCCATCTGAGTATTTAGGTGCTGGACTTAAAGATCAAGCAACAGGTGTTGATAACCTTCGCTTAATCGACGTCAATGAACAAATTCGTAATACAGAGGTTGAGTATATCGGCGCTGAGTTACGTGGTTACATGACCGATATGAAAAGTATTGTTGAAGCGAGCTAACGTATAAGGTCACTGGTGAAGTACCTGTTCAGTGTTTTTTGCAACATGTTTATGTTGTCGTTGTCGGACAGGCATCAATCGAAACGTCCTAATGTTATTGATTAGGACGCTGAAAAAACAAATTGTTAGATTGAGTTCTAATTATTTATTCGTTGAACTCATGCGTTAAGTTTTTGTTGTTGTTTGCATTGTCTCGGCAGGGAAGCTGAATTTTTTTTATAATGGCAATTTTTTAGTTGTGCTGGATAAATCTTTTATGGTACTTGTTAGTTATACCGTAATGTTATTTAAACATAACCAAACGAATTAATACTAGAAACTTAGGATACAGTCTAAAACATGTTAAACCACACAGCCATTCTCATTCTCGACATTATTACCGTAGTGATTATTAAGTCACAGCGGGGGTGGCGTTTTGGCAACTAGACTGACCTAAGAGTCAAACAGATTGCAAAAACCCCCGCTCCGAAAGGACCGGGGGTTTTTTAGTTTTAGGCTTAAGTAAAACCAAAGACCCAATATTACACAGTAGAGCAGCAGATACATTGACGAAGTAGAGAGCAACATATGGAAGCAGGACAGAAAATGCGCGGCGCGGATGCAGTAATCAAAGTGCTAGCAGCACATGGTGTGACAACCGTATTTGGTTATCCTGGTGGGGCGATTATGCCAATCTATGATGCCCTTTATGGTGGTCCTGTAGAGCACTTGCTTAGCCGTCATGAACAAGGTGCCGCGTTTGCTGCCGTGGGATATGCCCGTGCTAGTGGTAAAACCGGGGTGTGCTTTGCAACATCTGGCCCAGGGGCCACTAATTTAATCACCTCACTTGCCGACGCTTTACTTGACTCGGTTCCACTAGTTGCCATAACGGGCCAAGTGTCTACTAGTGTTATCGGTACCGATGCATTCCAAGAGATAGATGTATTAGGTATGTCGTTGTCATGCACCAAACACAGTTTTATGGTCACCGACATCAATGAGCTTATTCCCACCTTATATCGCGCTTTTGAAATTGCAGCAGAAGGACGTCCTGGTCCGGTTTTAGTTGATATTCCCAAAGACATTCAACTTGCAGCATTAGAATACAAAACCCCCCTTCAAAGTGTTAATGATGAATTACAGCCTCTGGTGACTGACTTAGATGCGGCAGCGGAATTAATTAAGCACGCTAAGAAGCCTATGTTGTATGTTGGTGGTGGTGTGGGTATGGCTGGCGCAGTTGCGCAGTTGCGTCAGTTTATCGACACCACAGGCATTCCATCAGTGGCAACGTTAAAGGGTTTGGGCAGTATTGCACATGGCACTAAAGGTTATTTAGGCATGTTGGGTATGCATGGTGGCAAAGGGGCAAACCTTGCTGTGCAAGAATGTGATTTATTGATGGTCGTAGGCGCGCGTTTTGATGACCGCGTTACCGGTCGGCTTGCGAGTTTTGCCAGTAATGCCAAAGTATTGCATTTAGACATCGATGCCGCCGAAATCGGTAAGTTACGTCAAGCTGACGTGGCGATAGCTGCTGAACTTAGCATAGTGTTACCTGCATTAACGGCCGCCGTTACTGGCAAACTGGATATTGCTCAATGGCAAGCCGATGTTGAGGAGTTATCCCGTAAGCACCAATGGAATTACCAACATCCAGGTGATTTAATTTATGCGCCAGCGATGTTACGCCGTTTAGCCAATAAACTACCAGAAGACAGTGTTGTTGCTTGTGATGTCGGCCAGCATCAAATGTGGGTTGCACAGCACATGTGGTTCCGCCGTCCTGAGGATCATTTATCCAGTGCTGGCTTAGGCACTATGGGTTTTGGCTTACCTGCTGCTATTGGTGCCCAAGTTGCCCGACCTGATGCTACTGTGGTCACGGTCTCTGGTGATGGTTCGTTTATGATGAATGTTCAAGAATTGACCACCATTAAGCGTCGTAAATTACCGGTAAAAATCTTACTGATTGATAATCAAAAACTGGGTATGGTTAAGCAATGGCAACAGTTATTTTTTGAAGAGCGTTACAGTGAAACAGATTTATCTGACAATCCTAACTTTGTCCTGATGGCATCGGCGTTTGATATTCCAGGTCGAACGATAACGCGAGCGGATCAAGTCGAACAAGGGTTAGATGATATGTTGAACAGTAGCGGTCCTTTTATGTTACATGTGTCGATTGATGATGCTTTTAATGTATGGCCTCTAGTGCCACCGGGTGCGAGTAATAGTGAAATGATGGATCAAATGGAGAAGCAAACATGATGCATGCATTAGAAATAACCGTTCAACAACGTCCCGAAGTACTGGAACGCGTGCTACGTGTTACTCGCCATCGTGGTTTTAAAGTCACCCAAATGCAGGTTCGCATTAATGAAGACGCCAGTATGGCGGTCGACTTATGGGTTGAGGCCGAACGTGCCATTGAATTGCTCAGCAACCAGTTAGATAAATTAATTGATGTCACGCACTGTAAAGTGTTATCGGCGGCACCATTAAACCAAGTCGCCAACGGCTAAAGTTTACGATTAAATCCAGCACGATTTAGTTAGAGACTATTTATTTAGAGATTATTTTAGTCGTTATAAGGTGAATAAACCGATAACGCGATCCACATTAAACAAGGATATTAGCAATGCCAAAATTACGTTCAGCAACCAGCACCGAAGGCCGCAACATGGCAGGCGCCCGCGCACTATGGCGTGCCACTGGCGTGAAAGAAAATGATTTTGGTAAACCTATCATCGCGATAGCCAATTCGTTCACTCAGTTTGTCCCTGGGCATGTGCATTTAAAGAATATGGGATCATTGGTTGCAGGTGCCATTGAAGAAGCAGGTGGCATTGCCAAAGAATTTAATACCATTGCCGTAGATGACGGTATTGCGATGGGCCATGGCGGCATGCTGTATAGCTTACCGTCGCGCGAGTTAATTGCAGACAGTGTTGAATACATGGTCAATGCGCATTGTGCAGATGCATTAGTGTGTATTTCTAACTGCGACAAAATTACTCCTGGCATGTTAATGGCGGCGCTACGGTTAAATATTCCGGTGGTATTTGTATCCGGTGGACCAATGGAAGCGGGTAAAACCAAGCTATCTGATCAAATTATTAAGCTTGATTTAGTTGATGCCATGATCGCCGGTGCAGACTCTAATGTCAGTGATGAAGACAGTAAACAAATCGAACGCAGTGCTTGCCCTACTTGTGGCTCATGCTCGGGCATGTTTACTGCTAATTCGATGAACTGTTTAACCGAAGCCTTAGGCTTATCGTTACCGGGTAACGGTTCCATGCTCGCAACTCATGAAGACCGTCGTGAATTATTTTTAGAAGCGGGTCGTCGCGTGATGATGTTGGCTGAACGTTATTACAAGCATGACGATGCAACGGCATTGCCACGTAATATTGCGTCATTTAAATCATTTGAAAATGCCATGGTACTTGATGTTGCCATGGGCGGTTCATCTAATACAGTGTTGCATTTAGTGGCTGCCGCGCAAGAGGCGGAAATTGACTTTACCATGGCCGATATTGATCGCATATCGCGCTTAGTGCCTCATCTATGTAAGGTTGCACCATCAACGCCTAAATATCATATGGAAGATGTTCACCGGGCTGGTGGGGTGATGGGTATTTTAGGCGAGTTAGATAGAGCAGGTTTAATCCATAACGATGTACCGCATGTGGCCGCAGATAATGGCGGCGATTTAAAATCAGTATTAGCTAAATACGACATTAAACAGACTAACGACCCAGCTGTGATCCGCTTTTTTAGCGCCGGCCCAGCGGGTATTCCAACCACTAAAGCATTTAGCCAAAATTGTCGTTGGGACAGTGTTGATGACGACCGTGAAAATGGTTGTATTCGTTCGCGTGAGTTTGCCTTTAGTCAAGAAGGTGGCTTAGCGGTATTGTCAGGTAATGTTGCCGTTGATGGCTGTATTGTCAAAACGGCAGGGGTTGATGAGTCTAATTTAACTTTTGTTGGTAGTGCTCGCGTGTACGAAAGCCAAGATGATGCGGTAGCCGGTATTTTAGGCGGCGAAGTGGTTGAAGGTGATGTGGTTGTTATTCGCTACGAAGGCCCAAAAGGTGGCCCTGGTATGCAAGAAATGCTGTATCCAACAACCTATTTGAAATCGCGTGGTTTAGGCGCTAAATGTGCGTTAATTACCGATGGTCGTTTTTCGGGTGGTACTTCTGGTTTGTCTATTGGCCATGTGTCACCAGAAGCAGCATCAGGTGGCACTATTGCACTGATCGAAAACGGCGATCAAATTGCGATCGATATTCCCAAGCGCAGCATTCAATTAAATGTTAGTGAAGCAGAGCTGACTCAGCGTCGCACAGCGATGGATGCTAAAGGCCCGTTAGGTTGGAAGCCGGTATCTCGTGAGCGTTATGTGTCATTAGCCCTTAAAGCTTATGCATTATTGGCAACCAGTGCTGATAAAGGTGCTGTACGCGATCGCACTAAGCTGGAGGGGTAATATGTTGGCTTTGGCGTCTCAAACTCAATTAGATTTAGCGCATTATTATTTACAGAAAATTTTGCTATCGTCTGTTTATGATGTGGCTAAAGTGACGCCATTGTCGAGCATGAATAAATTGTCTGCTCGCTTTGGTTGTCAGGTGTATTTAAAGCGTGAAGATATGCAACCTGTGCATTCATTTAAAATACGTGGTGCCTACAACCGTATAGCAGCGTTAACTCAAGATGAGTGTGATAGAGGTGTGGTGTGTGCATCGGCGGGCAATCACGCTCAAGGGGTAGCGATGTCTGCTGCCAGTCGCGGTATTGATGCCGTAATTGTAATGCCTAGTACCACGCCAGATATTAAGATTGATGCTGTGAAACGCTTAGGTGGCAATGTGGTGCTTCATGGGCAGGCGTTTGATCAAGCCAATGACTATGCTAAAAACCTTTCGGTAACAGAAGGGCGTGTTTATATCGCTCCTTTTGATGATGAAGCGGTTATTGCGGGGCAAGGCACTATTGCGCAAGAAATGGTCCAGCAGCAACGCGATATCGAAATCGTGTTTGTGCCCGTTGGCGGTGGTGGCTTAATTGCCGGTATTGCGGCTTATTATAAAGCGGTAATGCCACAAGTGAGGATCATTGGAGTCGAACCCGAAGATGCAGCATGTTTAAAGGCGGCATTAGAAGCCGATGAACCAGTGACACTGGCTCAAGTCGGTTTGTTTGCTGACGGCGTAGCGGTTAAACGCATTGGTACCGAGCCATTTCGCTTAGCGCGTGAATACGTTGATGAAGTGGTTACTGTTACTTCTGATGAAATTTGTGCGGCAGTAAAAGATATTTTTGAAGATACCCGCGCGATAGCTGAACCTGCAGGGGCCTTGTCGATTGCTGGGCTTAAAAAATACATGGCCCAACAAGGTGACTCCATTAATGCACCGAAAAAAGTCGCGGCAATATTGAGTGGCGCCAATGTGAATTTTCATAGTTTACGTTATGTGTCTGAACGCTGTGAATTAGCTGAGCAAAAAGAAGCGGTACTAGCGGTAAAAATCCCTGAAAAGCCTGGCAGCTTTTTACGTTTTTGCGAGTTACTCGATAAACGGGTGATGACCGAATTTAACTATCGCTTTAGTAGCCGTGACATTGCGGTGGTATTTGCCGGCATTCGTCTTACCGGTGGCCAAGCAGAGCTAAGCGAAATTATCGCTAAACTTGAGTCTGAAGGCTTTGAAGTTCAAGATTTATCCCAAGATGAAACCGCTAAATTACATGTGCGTTATATGGTCGGTGGTCACCCACTTGAGCCACTAGAAGAGCGCTTGTTTAGTTTTGAATTTCCTGAGCATCCAGGGGCATTGTTGAAGTTTTTAACCACTTTACAGAGTAAATGGAATATCAGTTTATTTCATTACCGTAACCATGGGGCAGCCTTTGGCAGGGTGTTAACTGGGTTTGAAGTTCCGGCTAAAGACGACGTGGCATTTGCACAGTTTTTAACGGAGTTAGGTTTCGTTTATCAAGAAGAAACCCACAGTCCGGCATATCAGTTATTTTTAAATAGCGCTAAAGCAAAATCGTAAGCCATTTTTAACTAACCTGATCTCGGGATAAGAGACCAAGATATGATAATAAAGATCATAAACTTAGACGTTTATCACTATCAAACTTGTCATTTGTTTTACTAACAAGGCGAATAGACGCGTCAATAGCGGGTCTATTGCAAATTAATTCAACACCGTTAGCAAGGCAAAGGGCTGTTTGAGAGGAGTTTGTTATCCCTAGTTCAGGTTAACGACCATTCTGAGGTGATTTAGTGCTTCAATGTGGTATTGTCAGTTTGCCTAAAACGAAAAAATATTCGTAGGTTTGTAGAAACGATTACCAACGACCACTAATAAATTGATGTTAATGTATTTTGCAGCAACTGATTGGTATAGTTTGCTTTATATGTAGGGTAAATTTTTCCAGATTCATACTGAATTATGAATTTCGACCTCATTTTAAGGAGACATTGATGTTACCCGTACCAACAATTCCAGCTTTTATGCCACCGCGCCGAATCTTAATGGGTCCAGGCCCATCTGATGTGTATCCTGAAGTGCTTGCGGCACAATCAAGGCCGACTATTGGCCACCTTGACCCATTATTTGTTGGCATGATGGATGAGCTAAAAAGCTTAATTCAATATGCTTTTCAAACTAAAAACGAAATGACCTTAGCGGTATCGGCGCCAGGCAGTGCTGGTATGGAAACCTGTTTTGTCAATTTAGTTGAACCAGGTGAAAAGGTAATCGTGTGTCGTAATGGGGTGTTTGGTGAGCGCATGCGCCAAAACGTTGAGCGTGTTGGCGGTGTTGCGGTAGTCGTCGACAATGAATGGGGCGAACCTGTATGCCCAGATAAAGTTGAAGCTGCACTTGTCGCGCATCCTGATGCCAAATTTTTAGCCTTTGTACATGCAGAAACTTCAACGGGTGCGCTGTCGGATGCCAAAACATTGTGCACCTTGGCGCAATTACATGACTGTATCAGTATTGTTGATGCGGTGACCTCATTGGGTGGCGTTGAATTGCTGGTGGATGAGTGGGGCATTGATGCCATTTATTCAGGCAGCCAAAAGTGCTTATCTTGTGTGCCCGGTTTATCTCCGGTGTCATTTTCGCCTAAAGCCGTTGCTAAACTAAAAGCTCGTACCACCCAGGTGCAGAGTTGGTTTTTAGATCAAACCTTAGTGATGGGTTATTGGGGCAACGGCGCTGGTGCTAAGCGCAGCTATCATCATACTGCACCCGTTAATGCATTATATTCCCTCCATGAGTCTTTACGTTTGTTAGCCAATGAAGGGCTCGAAAATGCCTGGGCAAGACACCGTAAAATGCATCAGTTATTACGCGATGGGTTAACCAAGCTTGGATTGAAATTTGTGGTTGAAGAAGCGTCTCGTTTACCGCAACTTAATACCGTTTATATTCCAGATGGTGTTGATGATGCTGCAGTGCGTAAGCATTTATTGGAAGAATATAATTTAGAAATTGGTGCAGGCTTAGGTGCTTTAGCGGGTAAAGCATGGCGCATCGGCTTAATGGGCTATGGTGCCCGTCGCGAAAACGTCGCTCTTTGCTTATATGCATTAGCAGAGTCTCTTAACCAGAACTGAGGTTAACAAGCTTCGTGGGTGTAAAAAAATGACGCTAAATAGCGTCATTTTTTATGTCTGTAAATGAGTTAAAACGATTACAGAGTCCGTAATATCAATCGTTATTCCGAATTTAGGTTAGTTACTCGGCAAACTTTTTTTCTAACTCATTCACTTGTGCTTGTAATGCTTCAAGCTTCTCGCGAGTTTTAAGCAACACATGTTGCTGAACCTCAAACTCTTCGCGCGATACCACGTCCAGTTTCATCAATTGGTTTTGTAATATCTGCTTGCTGCGTTCTTCAAACTCACCGGCAAATTGCTTAACACCGCTGGGTAAGTTATCGCTAAGTTGTTTCGCGAGCTCTTCTATTTTCTTTGGATTAATCATGATGATTCCCTACTGAGACATTGATTTAATTGTAACCGAGGTAAGCGCTTTTCCAAACACTAAGTGTGATTTTTCGTTAACCGTCATCAGTTGATTCTGCTATGATCCGCCTTCGTTTAAGGCTAAGCAAGGTGTAATGATTAATGAAACTCAATCCAGGGCAAAATGAAGCCGTACATTATGTATCGGGTCCATGCTTAGTGCTCGCTGGCGCGGGGAGTGGTAAAACACGTGTAATCATTAATAAAATTGCTTACTTAGTTGAAAAGTGTGGCTATAAAGCCCGTAATATTGCCGCAGTAACCTTTACCAACAAAGCCGCCCGTGAAATGAAAGAACGTGTTGCTCAGTCGATGGGCCGCAAAGAAGCGCGCGGATTATGGATTTCTACTTTTCACACCTTAGGGCTCGAAATCATTAAGCGCGAGCATAAAGTGCTTGGGCTTAAAGCGGGTTTTTCATTGTTTGATGACCAAGATACTTTCGCGTTATTAAAAGAACTGACCGAAGATGAGTTAGATGATGATAAAGACCTGATCAAATCTTTGGCATCAGCGATATCGAATTGGAAAGGGGGATTAGTGATCCCTCAGCAAGCAAAAAGTATGGCAAAAGACGAGCAAAGCCAATTATTTGCCATGTTATATGCCAGGTATGCTCAGCATATGAAATCTTATAATGCGCTCGATTTTGATGACCTAATCTTAATTCCAACCTTATTATTGCGGATGAATGAAGAAGTCCGCACCCGTTGGCAGACTAAAATTCAATATTTGCTGGTGGATGAGTATCAAGATACCAATACCAGCCAATATGAGTTAGTTAAATTACTGGTGGGCGAGCGAGCACGTTTTACGGTGGTAGGTGATGATGATCAGTCTATTTATTCTTGGCGTGGTGCAAAGCCACAGAACCTGGTGTTATTAGGGACTGACTTCCCAAGACTTAAACTCATAAAGTTAGAGCAAAACTATCGTTCAAGCCAACGTATTCTTCGGGCAGCCAATATTTTGATTGCTAACAACCCTCATGTGTACGACAAAGCGTTATTCAGTGAGTTAGCTTACGGTGAGCCCTTAAGAGTATTAATTGCCGCTAACGAAGAGCAGGAAGCTGAACGAGTGGTTGCCGAGATCATTCGGCATAAGTTTGTTGGGCGGACTAAGTTCGGTGATTACGCCATTTTATACCGAGGTAATCATCAGTCTCGTTTACTCGAACGATCGCTTATGACCAACCGTATTCCTTATAAGCTTAGTGGTGGTACTTCATTTTTTTCTCGTGCAGAAATTAAAGATATCATGGGATATTTACGTTTAGTGGTGAACCCTGACGATGACAATGCTTTTTTACGGGTGGTTAACTTACCTAAGCGTGGTATCGGCCCTGCATCGCTGGAGCGTTTAGGTAATTTTGCCAATCAAAAGCATATATCATTATTTGAAGCTATTTTTGATGTTGAACTCAACCATCACTTAGCACCAGCTGCGGTTAACTCCTTGTATCAATTTGGTAAATTTATTGTTGATACTGGTGAAGTTGCCATGCGTGGTGAGCCTGTCGAAGCGATTAAACAGCTTATTCGTAAAATAAATTACGAAGATTACTTATACGAAACGAGTACCAGCGCTAAAGCGGCTGAAATGAGGATGAAGAATATTTCGGAATTATACCGCTGGGTTACCGAAATGCTCGAAGGTGATGAGTTAGATGAACCGATGACGCTACCAGAAGTGGTTACTCGATTAACCCTGCGCGACATGATGGAACGCAACAGCGAGGATGAAGGTGGTGATCAAGTTCAGTTAATGACGTTACATGCCTCTAAAGGACTGGAATATCCTTTTGTATTTATGGTGGGCGTTGAAGAGCGCATTTTGCCGCATCAGTCGAGTATTGACGAAGACAATGTCGATGAAGAACGACGTCTGGCGTATGTGGGTATTACCCGTGCACAACGTGAATTGTGGTTTGTAATATGCCGTGAACGTCGCCAATTTGGTGAAACAATGCGATGTGAACCGAGCCGTTTTTTACTTGAGTTACCGCAAGATGACTTAATTTGGGAAAACCGTAAGCCTGTTCAAACAGAAGAGCAGCGTGTCGAAACCAGCAAAAGTCACATCGCCAACATACGTGATATGTTTAAAAAATAGTGCTAATTGGGCTGGACTTATTGATTAGGCACAGGCCTTATGTGGCTTTTTTTTTTCGTTAAAAAGTTTACTGATCGCTCGTCCTTGACCACGCACATAACCCAGTTCTAAAAACTGCCTTACTTGTTGTTGTGTGTCTACTGTGGTGGCGTACATATCGAAATTAAGTGTTTGTGCCGTCAGTTGGTAAGCTTTGACTAATTGTAACTGTTTGTCATTGAGTAAATGCTTACTGATGTCATCATCTAACTTTAATGCCTTAATCGGTAAAAAGCTCAGGCAACTGAGTGAACTGTAACCTGTGCCATAGCCATCGATCCCGATTTGCACGCCTAGTTGCGAGATGAGCTCGAAACCATTGATGTGGTTTTCGGTGTCTTGCACTAGTGCTTTTTCGTTAAAGAATAATATTAATTTCTCAAGATTGATGTTGCTACTTTTAATCGTTTGTTTGAGATTGCGTAATACGAATTTATTTTTGATGTGCTGGCTGCTAATGGATAGATGTAAGTATACTGACGGTCCATATTTTTGTTTAAGAAATTGATACTGTTCACTTAAGTGAGAAAAAATATAACCGTCGATATTAAGTGTGAGCTGGTATTGTGCGGCAAGACTTTTCATTTTGCCATGTTCAATTATGCCTTGTTTGGGATGGTGCCACTCAACGTGAGGTTCAATAGCAATGATTTCACCATTAGTAAAATCGACCACTTCAACGTAGTTAATTTCAAATTCTTGTTGGTCTAGGGCGTTTTTAAAATCAATTTCCAATTCATGTTGTAGCTTAGATTGTGCGCTGAGCTTGTCGTCAAAAATAACATAACAACCCTTACCATTAGCTTTAGCCTGATACATAGCAGCGTCAGCATCACGAAGTAGTGACTCGCTGGTGACTAATTTATTACGTCCACTAAATGCAATTCCGATACTGGCACCTGAGATGAACTCTTGTTTGGCTAGCTGATAGGGCATCGACAACGCTTGTAAAATACGATCACTGACCTCGATAGCATCTTCCGTGGCATTAATAGAATCCAGCAAAATAACAAATTCATCACCGCCCATTCTTGCTAGAGTGTCATTTTCACGTACACATGACTTGATACGTTGTGCGGTTTCAATTAAAAAGCGATCGCCTTCGAGATGACCAAAAGAGTCATTGATCACTTTAAAGCGGTCGAGATCGATAAATAATAATGCAAACTGATCTAATCCATGCCGGCGCAAGTGTTTTAATGCTTGTGATAATCGTTCCATTAAATAGCTGCGATTGGGTAACCCTGTCAGTCCATCATGCTGAGCATCGTGTAAGAGTTGATCTTCAATCTTTCGGCGCTGATTAATTTCTTGTTGAAGATTACTGTTCAGTTCAGCGAGTGCTCGAGTGCGTTTAACGACTTTATCTTCTAACTGCTCATGGCTATTTTTCAGTGACTCAGCCGCCAATTTACGTTCAATAGCATTGGCCATATGCTGAGACACAAACGTCAGCAACTCTAAATCTTTCAATTGATAAATATGGGCGTCACCCAAGCTATAAATCGTTAATGCGCCAGCGACATCGCCATTAATGATCAGCGGAATGCCTATCCATTGATGCATTCTATCGGTTTTGTTTAATTCTGGTGATTTTGCGTAAATCTCACCATTAGCAACCATGTCAGCGATATCTTTAGATGATAATAACCGCGGTAATTTATGTTCTAGGATGTATTCTGTTAGCCCATCCTGCATAGGACGAGAGGCTGGATATTCGGTTGTCATTTGCGAAACATAGAAAGGAAATGACAACATATTGTTATCGTTTATCAATGAGATAAAACAGTTATCAGCCGGTATTAATTGACTCATAATAGTATGAAGTCGTAAATAAAAGTCTTGTTGGAGTACATTTGATGCAGATAAATCGGCAATTTCGAATAAGGCTTTTTGTAATTTTTCGGCTTTAACTCGTTCCGTTATCTCTTTTTTGACTTTTTCATAAGCTTGGCTGAGTTCTTTGGTGCGTTCAACAATGGCTTGTTCTAGTTGTTCATGATGCTCAAGCCGTTCCATTACCCCAGAAATATGATGGCAAATGAAACCCATTAATTCTAATTCAAGTTCACCGTAGGTATTGGCTTCGTTATAGCTTTGTACAACAAGTACACCACTGACGACATCTTGGTTCTTGATGGGTACGCCAAGCCATTGGTGACTTGGAGAGCCAAGGCTTTTAATATCGCCACTGGCGATCAATTCATTAAACTTATTATCGTCGCATAACAAAGGTGTGCCATTACGGAGCACATAACCTGTTAAACCACTATTAAGTAATGCTGATATTTCCTGGTCTGGGTAGAGTTCCGTTGGGTGAGAATCTTGTTGGTCGGCAAAAAAAGGTAAACTTGTCAGTCCGGTTTTTTGGTCTTGAGATGCAATAAAAAAGTTTTCTGCAGGGATAAGTTGCTGCAGATGTAAGTGTACTCGTTGATAAAAATCATCAAGTGAAGTGACCTGGGTCGCAATATTAGAAATACCCAGTAAAGCGTTCTGAATAGTCTCAGAACGTTTATATTTTTTAGCCAAACGCTTTAAGCGAGCGATCCTTTTTTGCAGATGCTCGACTCGTGGAGAGGCTATTGAGTGACTTATTGCAGTATCCATACCCTTGTTGACCGTTATCCTATTAATTATGTGAACAAATTATTGTTGAACAATCATTATAATTACCATAAATACAAATGTGATCCAAGCTAAATTAATGTCAGTATAAAGTTAATAACTCTCGTAAATGAGTGCGAATAAGTAAGAAGTGAGCAAATAGTTAGCGCAAATGAGTCAAAAGTTAATCAGTCAGTTAAAAAAAGCAAATCAGGGCTAGACGTGACGGTGTTTTATCCCTAATATATGCGTCGCTAACCAAGGCGAGCGCCCATAGCTCAGCTGGATAGAGCGTACCCCTCCGGAGGGTAAGGCCGAAGGTTCGAATCCTTCTGGGCGCACCATTCGGCATGTACTGTTTCTGTCGTATTGGTTAGTAGAATTGAAAGTCAGTGGTGATTGTAGCTCAGTTGGTAGAGTCCCGGATTGTGATTCCGGTTGTCGTGGGTTCGAGCCCCATCAGTCACCCC